>NZ_QTQM01000013.1:0-158010 GCF_003854225.1 Burkholderia sp. Bp8986
AGAGACGCAGCCAACCAACCTTAAAACCGGACATTTCTATCTGGCTGGTGCCCCGACATCTTGAAATGGCTACGACATTGATTGTGGGAGCAAAGTTGTAATGTCGCATCTGGGCAAAGTTGAAATGTCCGCTTTTCGACCCATCGTAAGCTGACCAGCTGCCGGGTGTCCGGCGCTGGGAGCTTCGATGACTGCGACAGAACGGATCACGATGACGATGCGCGAGTTGGACCGATTCAAGGTCATCCAGGAGGTGCCGGACGGCAAGCTGAAGTCATGGCGTGCGGCCGAACGGCTGGGCCTGACGACGCGGCAGATTCGGCGGCTGCGTGAGCACGGCCCGGCGGGTTTGGTATCGGGACACCGATCGAAGCCCGGCAATCGTCGGCTGGACCCAGGCGCCGCCGACCGGGCACTGTCGATCATCCGCGATCGCTACGCCGATTTCGGACCGACGCTGGCCTGCGAGAAGCTCCCGGAATGTCACGGGCGGAGTTGCCTTCCGTCCGGACGCATCGTTGCCGGTTCACATCGACGCCCCGGGCGAGACCGTCATCGCCCGGAGCGCACCTGCCTACGTCGTCACGCTGGCGCTGGGTTCGAGCGCAGAGTGGTTTTCCCCTGCCCCGGGACGGATCTTGAACCAGATCGAGTACATGGCCGGCAGAAACACCAACGTCAGAACCGTTCCGGCGAATGTTCCTCCGATAAGCGTATAAGCCAGCGTGCCCCAGAACACGGAATGGGTAAGCGGAATGAACGCAAGCATCGCGGCGACCGCAGTCAGGATCACGGGCCGCGAGCGCTGCAGCGTTGCCTCCACCACCGCATCGAACGGCGTCATGCCCGCGCGCGCGTTCTCTTCGATCTGGCCGATCAGGATCAGCGTGTTGCGCATCAGGATGCCTGAGAGCGCAATGAGCCCCACCAATGCGTTGATGCCGAAGGCCTGATTGAACAGCAGGAGTGTCGGCACCACACCGATCAAACCCAGCGGACTGGTCGCGAACACCATCATCGTGGCGGAAATCGAGCGCGTCTGAAAAATGATGATGAGCAGCGTCAGCGCGATCATGATCGGGAACAGCGGCGCGAGCGCAGTTGTCGCCTTGTTGGCCTCCTCGATGGAGCCGGCCTCCTCGATCCGGTAGCCGCCCGGCAGCTTCGCGATGATGGGCTGAAGCTGCGCGAGCATCGCGGTCGACACATCGGGCGGTTGCAACCCTTCGGCGATATCGCCGCGTACGGTGATCGTCGGCGTTCGGTCGCGCCGGCGCAGGATCGGATCCTCCATGCGGATGTCGACTTTGCCGACCTGCGAGAGCGGCACCCGCTGCCCTGCGGCGCCGATCAGCGTGAATCCGTCGATCCGTTGCGGGTCGAGCCGGATGTCGCCCGCCGAACGCGCGACGAGCTCCACGGAACGAATGTCCTCGCGCACGTGCGTGACGGGAATGCCGGTCAGCAGGAATTGCAGTTGCTGCGCGACCGAGCTGGACGTCAGTCCAAACGCCCCGAGCCGATTTTGATCGAGCGTGAAATGCACGGTGGGAACGCGCGGCCCCCAGTCGGCGTTCACCGTTCGCATCATCGGGCTGGCGTTCATGGTCCGTTCGACCTGTGCGGCGATGGTGCGCAACGTCTGGGCGTCCGGGCCCATGACCCTGAACGCAACGGGGTAAGGCGAGTAAGGGCCGAACACCAGCTGCGTGACGCGAACCTGCGCTCCGGGCACCAACCCTTCGGCGATGACCTTGCGCAGACGGAATTTGAGCGCTTCCCGTTGTCGCTCGTCATTCGTGCGGATCACGATCTTCGAGAAGGACGAATCCGGCAACTCCGGAGACATGGCCAGATAGAAGCGCGGAGCGCCCTGCCCGATGTACGAGGTCACGATCTTCGCTTCCGGCTGCTTCGCGAGCCATGCCTCGACCTTTTCCGTTGCCGACGCGGTCTGCTCGATCGAAGTCCCATAGGGCATCTGCACTTCGACGAGCACTTCCGGGCGATCGGAAGTCGGGAAGAATTGCTTCTTCACGAGCCCCATGCCCATCACGGCGACCACGAACGATGCCACCACGATCCCGGCGACCATCCACTTGCGCGCGACCACGCGCCCGAGGAAGCGGCGAAAGCGCCGGTAGTTCGGCGTGTTGTAGATCGCCTCGTGGCCGCCTTCGATTACGGCGATGTCGGGTAACAGCTTGACGCCGAGGTACGGTGTGAAGACGACGGCCACGATCCACGAGGTGACCAGCGCGATGCCGACGATCCAGAACATGTTGCTGGTGTATTCGCCGGCCGTCGAGCGCGCAAAGCCATTCGGCATGAAGCCGACAGCCGTGACCAGCGTGCCCGACAGCATCGGTGCGGCCGTGTGGCTCCACGCGTAAGCTGATGCCTGGACGCGGCTATAGCCCTCCTCCATTTTCACGACCATCATTTCGATGGCGATGATCGCGTCGTCGACGAGCAGGCCGAGCGCGAGAATCAGCGAACCGAGCGTGATGCGGTCGAAGCTCTTGCCCGTTGCGGCCATGACGACGAAGACGCCCGCGAGTGTCAGCGGCACCGCCGCCGACACGACGATGCCGACACGCCATCCCATGCTCGCGAAGCTCACGACCATCACCACGAGCAGCGCGACAAAGAACTTCACCATGAATTCGTCGATGGCCGAATGGATGTTGACGGCCTGGTCGGTCACTTTCGTGAGGCTCATGCCCAGCGGCAGCCCGGCATTGATCGATGCGACTTCCGTGTCGAGCGCCTTGCCGAGATTGAGCCCGTTCCAGCCGTCCCGCATCACGACGCCGAGGAGCAACGCCGGTTCGCCTTTGTTGCGAATCTGGAACGTGGCCGGGTCTTCGTAACCGCGTTCGACGGTTGCCACATCGGAGAGCTTCAGTGTGCGGCCCTGAACGACGATCGGCGTGTCACGGATGGTCTGCAGCTTGTCGAAGGCGCCTTCGACACGAATGAAGACCTGCGCGCCCGCCGTATCGATCGAACCAGCCGGCGTGAGAACGTTCTGGTTGTTCAGCGCGGCAAAGATCTCCTGCGGCGTCACGCCGAGCGTCGCGAGCCGGTCGTGCGAAAACGACACGTAGATCCGTTCCGCCTGCTCGCCGATGATGTTCACCTTCTTGACGCCCGGCACATGAAGAAGCCGCTGGCGCAATCCCTCGGCGTCGCGCACCAGCAATCGTTGCGGCTCGCCTTTCGCCTTGAGCGCGAACAGCGCGAACGTTACGTCGGAATACTCATCATTGACGAGCGGGCCGATCACCCCGGGCGGCAGGTTGCCCGCTTCATCGTGCAGCTTCTTGCGGGCCTGATAGAACTCCTCGGGCACGTCCGCGGGCGGCGTACTGTCGAGCAAGGTCACGGTGGTGAAGGCCAGCCCCGGACGCGTATAGGTCTCGGTCCGGTCGTACCAGCGCAGCTCCTGCATGCGCTTTTCGAGCGGCTCGGCCACCTGGTCCTGCATTTCCTGCGCGGTCGCGCCGGGCCATGCCGTAATGACCGTCATCGACTTGACGGTGAATGGCGGATCTTCGGCCCGCCCCAGTTTCAGGAAGGCAATCACGCCGGCGATCGAAATCAGGATGATCAGAAACAGCGTGACCGAGCGCTCCCGCACCGCAAGAGCCGACAAATTGAAGCCGCTCATTGCGCTGCTCCTTGCGTGGAGACGGATGCCGCGGCCAGCTTGTCGTTGGCGAGACGCACGCGCTCTCCGTCGTGCAGCAACTGGGCACCGAGCGCGACGACCTGGTCGCCTTCGCGAAGATCGCCAGTCACCGTCGCACTGTCGTCGCTCAATGCGGTGACACGAACCTTGTGCCAGGTCACACGCGATTGAGATCGATCGACGGTCCAGACGCCGGTGCCCGTGCCCGGATCGAACAAGGCGCCGACCGGCACCACCATGCCGGCCTGTGTCTGGCCGGCATTGCCGGCGAGATCGATGGTCACGGTCGCGCCGAGCGGCGCATTCGAGAGCGCGCCCTCGAGGACGTATCTGGCCTCATAGGTTCGTGTCAGCCGATCCGCAGAATCGGAGAGCTGGCGCAGGACGGCGGGAACGGGCTTCTGGTCCGCGCCGTAAAGCGTCGCCGCGGCAATCGAGCCGGACGCGGGACGCAGCGTCTCGGGAAGCTGGACGACGGCCTCGCGGGGGCCGGCATGCGCGAGCCGCACGACGATTTGTCCCGGCGCGACGACCTGGCCCGGCTCCGCCAGCGTCTCGACCACCACGCCGTCGGCGTCCGCCATGACGACGGCGTATCCGGAAGCATTGTTGGCGAGCACGGCCTGCGCCTGCGCTGCGACGAGCTGGGCCCTGGCGGAATCGGCCGCCGCCTTGAGCTGGTCGTAGGTCGATGCCGACACCGCGCCCGCCCCGACGAGATCCCGATACCGCGCCTCGTCGGCAGCCGTCTGCGTCGCGCGCGCCTGCGCAGCGTCCACGAGTTTCTGCTGCGCACGGGCCTGCAGCCCCAGATCGATCGGATCGATGCGCATCAGGGGCTGGCCGCGCTTGACCGTTTGGCCCGCGTCGACCAGTCGCTCGATGACTTTACCCTGAACGCGGAAACCGAGATCGCTCTGAACGCGGGCGCCCACGACACCCGAAAACGACCGGCTCGCACCCGCCGCACCGTGAACGGCGCTTGTACGCACAAGTGGCGCCTCGGTACGCGGATCAGCAGCCGGATGCTCGCCGCATGCTGCGAGCGCAAGCGAAGCCAGGCCCAATGTGTAGACAAGACGATGGCGCCGGAACATGAGATCCCCTCTCGCAAAGAACAGGAGACCTCATTCTGATACCAGTGACCAAATCAGTCAATAGTCACGGCGAGATTCATGGAGCAAGACTTCTGAGTACCAGGCTCGCGAGTTGGGCCGTCGCCTCTTCCGCGCCATCGAGGTTGTACTGCAGCAGCAAGGGATTGAAGTAAGGCTTCATCACCAGAAAGATCGCATTCACCGCCTCGTCCGGCGGCGTCTTGCGTTCGAATTCGCCGGTTTCTCGTCCGAGCCGCAGGATATCGGCGATGAGTTGCCGGATCTGGTCCTCATAACTCTGGACAGATGGCCAGAGCGATTCGGCCGACACGGCGGCAATATCGTAGAGCTTGCGATCCTGGAAGAAAAGCTGGCCTCCGGTTGAAAGTAAGGTCTTGATCATGCAGCGAAATTTTTCCGTCGCACTGTGCGCGCCGTCGATGTTTTCCCTGACTGCGGCGATCATCGCGGCGAGGCGATTGGCGCAGATGACCTGACCGATCGCCTGTTTGGAGTCGAAAAACTTGTAAATATAGGCTTTTGAAAACCCGATTTCCTTCGCGAGATCGGAGACCGTGGTTTTTTCGTAGCCGTAACGGCTGAAGTATTCCGTCGCGGCGTCGACGATCTGGGCGCGAACTTCGTGGTCCGAGGGGCCACGGGACGAAGAGGTGGAGGGAGTCGGTTTGTTCATGCCTCAAGCTTAGTCCGACGCTCGTCAGTTGACAACGTGTGACCATATTGTATATTGGTCACTATATTTCCCCTCCCGTTGTCGCTCCCGAGATGATCATGCCCTTGCGCCGTCCACTTGTTCTCCTGACTAGCGTCGCCGCCCTTTCGGCGTGCGCCGTGGGTCCCGACTACCGCCGCCCGGATGCGCCGCTGGCGCAGCACTACATGACCCAGCCGCCCGCCCGCGCGGCAAAGGCGCCGGTTGCCGATCTGTCCGCATGGTGGGAAAGCTTCAACGACCCGCTGCTCACGCATTACGTTTCGCTGGCGCTGGCCCAGAACCTGGACCTGGCCCAGGCCGTCGCGCAAATCACTCAGGCGCGCGCGCGCCTCGGCACGGCCAACGCGGCGCTCCTGCCATCGGCCTCGGTTTCCGCGTCGGCGGCACGAGCCTATCAGTCTGTCGATACGCCGTTGGGGCGATTGCTCAACGCCACGCCGGGGTACGAGCGCTGGGGCACCGCGTACGAAACCAACCTGGAGGCCGGTTGGGAGATCGACATTTTTGGCGGTCTGCGCCGTCAGCGTGAAGCCGCGCTCGCCGATTACTCGGCAACGCAGGCGGCGGCAGTTGCCACCCGGCTTGCCGTCGCGGCCCAGACTGCCGATATCTACGTCACGATCCGGGGGCTCCAGGCCCGTCTGGATATCGCGACCCGGCAGGTGCAGACGCAGCAGGCGCTTCTCGCAGACGTGAAACTCCTGTATTCGAAGGGCGCGGCGGCCGACTATCAGGTTCAGCAGGCGCAAGGTGCGCTCGACCAGGTGCAGGCCAGCGTGCCCGTCCTCCTCGCGGCGCTCGATGCGGCGTCGAACGCCCTCGACGTGATGCTCGGTACACCTCCTGGCACGCACCGCGCAGAGCTGGGCTCGCCTTCCCCGATCCCCGTCGCGCCGGCGCTCGCGGAAATGGGCACGCCAGCCGATCTGCTGCAAAGACGTCCCGATCTGATCGCCGCCGAACGTCACCTCGCCGCCGCCAATGCGCGCATCGGCGCTGCGATCGGCGAGTACTACCCGACGGTCTCGCTGAACGCCTTCCTCGGCAGCGCGACCTCGGCCGCCGCCGGTACGTTGTTCTCGGGCGGCGCCAACCAGGCGGCCGGCCTCGTCGGGCTGCGCTGGCGACTGTTCGATTTCGCCCGCATCAGTGCCGATGTCGACGCGGCGAAAGGCGCCGACGCGCAAGCGCTCGCGGCCTATCGGCAGGCCGTGCTCCGCGCCTCCGAGGACGTCGAAAACTCGCTCTCGTCATTGGTGAATCGAGAGGCGCAGGCTGCCACGCTGTCGCATGCCGAGTCGTCGTTTTCCCGCGCCAAGGATTCCTCGATGACCGCGTACCGCAGCGGTGCAGCGAGTTTCATCGACGTATTGCACGCCAACGAGACGCTGCTCCAGGCCGCCGACGCGCGTGCACAGGCACAGACGGAATCCGCTCGTGCAGCGATCTCGACGTTCAAGGCGCTCGGCGGCGGCTGGGACCCGGCATCGCACGATGCGCAGACGTCGTTGAGCTCACGCTGACGCCACCGCCCTGCACTGGCGCGCGCAATGGAGCCTGCGCACGTTCCTGGTTCGCGCAATAGCGCACCGCACCATTGACGTGCGCGTCGCGCCCGCAATCGGAGAGCGTCTCGCGCATCACGACACCAGTCGCGCGCCAGTCATCGAATTGCGCTAAATTGGGCCTGTTTTCATTTGAACCCGCCGTCGGGTAAAGGCACACGACGCCTGTACGGGCGCACTCCAAGGCGCGATGAATGAACGATAGGAATCACGTCGATTTCGGGCAACCCGTTGCAGACGACGCCCTCGCCAAACGGTTTCTACTGCGAGATGCGCCCACCGTGCGGGCCGGCGTTTTCTCCCACGGGCAGCCTATCTCGTTCACACGGTTGACGAACCCCCGGCCTCAACCGGGGCGCTCGCTCACGCCGCAACCGGAGGAAGCCTTTGTCTTTCAGATGCCGCTGATACTGAGCCCCGATCCCGGCCTCCGTTATTCAGGCGGTAACCTCGATGCTTCCGCGTCGTGCAGTCCCGGCAGCTGCTTTCTGCTCGACCTGCGCTCGAGCCCCACGCGCCGTCTCGACATGCCGTTCGATACCATGCGGCTCTATCTGGCCCAGAGCGCGATCGAGGAATTCACCGATCAAAAGCGGCGCCGGCGCATAGGCGGACTCGTGCAGCCGCATCTCGGCGCCAGCGACCCGGTGCTGTTCAGTCTTTCGCATACGCTGCAGGCGGTCCTGCAGCAGCCCGACCTGACGAGTGCGCTGTTCATCGATTACCTCGCGCTGGCGTTTTGCGAACACGTCGTCACACGATATGGCCGAGCCGATCCGGCGCTCCGGCCGCGCCGCTCCGGACTCGCTCCGTGGCAGATGCGGCGCATCGAAGATTATTTCGCGTCCCACCTGCACGACAATCCTTCGATTGCCGATCTCGCGCGCGAGTGCAATCTCTCCACCAGCTATTTCGGTGAAGCCTTCAAGCAGACGACCGGCAGCACACCCCATCAGTGGCTGCTCAAGCGCCGCATCGAGCGCGCGAAATCGCTGTTGCGGGAAACAGATGCGAGCCTGGCCAGCGTCGCATCGGACTGCGGATTTTTCGACCAGAGTCATTTTTCGCGCGTGTTCTCGCGCCTCGAAGGGTGCGGGCCGAAAGACTGGGCGCAGCGGAACCGATAGCGCCGGACAGGTGCGAACGTCGTTATCGGCGCTTGCGCGCTCGCTCGATATGCGTCGACGCGCGACGCACCACCGCCTCTGATCCGAGTCCAACCACTGCCCCGGTGTTCGACGGCCGTCCGCGATTCGTCCATCGAATCGTTGTTTTATACAAGATCGTTCTGGCACCCGACAGGTACGCTTCTCTCACATCGACTCGTCGATGCCCGCGCGGCTCGTCACGGATCGAGCGGGTGGCCGTCGCGGTATGGCCGTTTCTTTTCACCGCACCCGCCGGGATAGCACGCTGATTTGCCCGTAAAGTTTCGCGCGGCCGCCAGCCTGGAACGGTATGGCGCTGCGCCGGTCCGCCCAACCCTCCTGGAGTCGAGGCATGAAAAACCGCGATACGTCTACGCGTCTTGATCACGCAACGGGCGCGCCCGTTGCCGACAATCTGAACATCGAAACGGCCGGCCCGCGCGGCCCCGCGCTGCTGCAGGATATCTGGCTGATCGAGAAACTCGCGCACTTCGACCGCGAGGTGATTCCCGAACGACGCATGCACGCCAAAGGATCGGGCGCGCACGGCGTATTCACGGTAACGCACGACATCACGCGCTACACCAAGGCCAAACTCTTTTCGGAAATCGGCAAGGCAACGCCCGTATTCATGCGCTTTTCGACGGTCGCCGGCGAGCGCGGCGCCGCCGATGCCGAGCGCGATATCCGCGGCTTCGCGGTGAAGTTCTATACGGAAGAAGGAAACTGGGACATCGTGGGCAATAACACGCCCGTGTTCTTCTTCCGTGATCCGCTGCGTTTTCCCGATCTCAACCACGCGATCAAGCGCGACCCGCGCACGGGACTGCGCAGCGCAAACAGCAACTGGGATTTCTGGACGCTTTTGCCGGAGGCGCTTCACCAGGTCACGATCGTCATGAGCGACAGGGGCATTCCGCGCAGCTATCGCCACATGCATGGTTTCGGCAGCCATACGTTCAGCCTGGTCGATGCCGACAATCGGCGGACGTGGGTAAAGTTTCACTTCCGTACGCAGCAAGGCATCGCGAATCTGACGGACGGCGAAGCCGAACAGCTCGTGGGCAAGGACCGCGAAACGCATGGCCGCGATCTTTACGAAAGCATCGAGCGCGGCGACTTCCCGCGCTGGACACTCTTCATTCAGGTGATGAACGACGACGAGGCCAGGTCTCTGCCGTTCAATCCGTTCGACCTGACCAAGGTCTGGCCGAAAAGCGATTTCCCGTTGATCGAGGTCGGCGTACTCGAATTGAACCGCAACCCGGGCAATTATTTCGCCGAGGTCGAGCAGGCGGCCTTCTCGCCCGCGAACGTCGTGCCCGGCATCGGCTTTTCGCCGGACAAGATGCTGCAGGCACGTCTGTTCTCTTACGGCGACACGCAACGGTATCGGCTGGGCGTGAACTTCAATCACATTCCCGTCAATGCGCCGAAGTGCCCCTTCCACAGCTACCACCGCGACGGCGCCATGCGCACCGACGACAACCTCGGCGGCACGCCTTCTTACTATCCGAACAGTTCCGGCGAGTGGGAAGTGCGGCCCGATCTTCACGAGCCGCCGCTGAGAATCGAAGGCGACGCCGCGCATTGGGACCACCGCGTGGACGTCGATCACTTCGCGCAGCCGGGAAACCTGTTTCGCCTGATGAGTCAGGCGCAGCAACAATTGCTGTTCGACAACACCGCACGCCAGATGGCCTCCGTTCAGGCGCATATCCAGGAACGCCACATCCTCAATTGCACGAAGGCCGACCCCGAGTACGGCGCGGGTGTTCGCGAGGCCCTGGCAAGAATCGGGGCGACGACTGCAGCCAAGTAGCCAGCCATTCGCGTGCGGCGTCCGCCACGACGCCGGCGTCCGCTCACATTTCGATGGAGGACCGTCATGTCAGAGTTCATTCAGGATGTCGCGGTGCCCGACAGTCAGCTTGCGCGGGAAATTACCGAGTTCGTGCGCGACACGTCCACCCCGCTGCTCTTTCATCATTCGAGCCGCGTATATTTGTTCGGTGCGCTGGAGGGTGTGCGCCGCGGCCTGAAATTCGATCCGGAACTGTTGTACGCCGGTGCCATGTTTCATGACGTCGGCCTCACCGGAGCGTACAGCAGCGCCACCGAACGCTTCGAAGTCGACGGGGCCAATGCGGCCCGCGACTTTCTCTCGGGCCGGGGCATCGACGCGGCCGACATCGATCTCGTCTGGACGGCGATTGCGCTGCACACCACGCCCGGCATTCCGCGCCATATGCACCCGGTCGTCGCGCTGGTGACCGCCGGGGTCGAGATGGATGTGCTCGGACTGTCGTACCACGCGTTCACGCACGAGGAGCGCGAAGCCGTGACGCATGCGCATCCCCGCCCGCCGCACTTCAAGGAAGAGATCATTCAGGCGTTCTACGACGGCATCAGGCACAAGCCGGAAACCACGTTCGGCAACGTGAAAGCCGACGTGATCGCCGACAAGGAGCCTCATTTCCATCGGGGGAATTTCTGTTCCGTCATCCGCAATTCGGCATGGCCGGGTTGAAGGTGCCGTGTCCCGCGCATCGATGCCCGGCCAGTCGCGCCGCGCCACCCGATCGCGATCGTACGCAGGTCCGCATAGGCAGAAAACACCGGCGATCGCATTGGGCGAGACGGCATGCCGGTGTCCATCAACGGAATCATTCACACTGAGGTGAACATCATGGGCAAGCTTGCAGGGAAAGTGGCCGTCGTAACCGGTGCGTCGAAGGGTATCGGTGCCGCCATCGCCAAGGCGCTCGCGGCAGAGGGCGCGTCGATCGTAGTGAACTACGCAAGCAGCAAGACGGGCGCGGACGACGTCGTGTCCGCCATCACCACGGCCGGAGGAAAAGCGGTTGCCGTCGGAGGTGACGTGTCGAAGGCTGCCGATGCAAAAGGCATCGTCGATGCGGCGATCGAAACGTACGGCCGCCTCGACATCCTCGTCAACAACTCGGGCGTCTACGAGTTCGCCCCGATCGAGGCGTTCACGGAAGCGCAATACCGCAGGCAGTTCGACATCAACGTGCTCGGCGTGCTGCTCACCACACAGGCCGCCGTCCAGCACCTGGGCGAAGGCGCCAGCATCATCAATGTCAGTTCGGTCGTCTCGACGCTCACACCGGCGACGACTGCCGTCTACAGCGGCACGAAAGGCGCGGTGGATTCCATCACCGGCGCGCTCGCCCGTGAACTCGGGCCGCGAGGCATTCGCGTGAATACGATCAATCCCGGCGTGATCGTGACCGAAGGCGCACAGAGCGCCGGGGTGATCGGATCGGAGTTCGAGAGTTCCGCGGTCAGCCAGACGCCGCTCGGGCGCGTGGGCAGACCGGACGACGTTGCGTCGATTGCGGTTTTTCTCGCGTCCGACGACGCAAAGTGGCTAACGGGCGAGCATATCGTCGCCAGTGGCGGCATGCGATGACGCAGGTTCGCGAAACCGCGCACGCACGGTCGGCCTCAAAATCGACGAAACAAGCGTGACGGTCGTTCTGGATTTCTCACGCGTCAGTGCGTCGTCACGTCCAGTTGAAGCGTGACGACCGAAGTCACCGACACGAAACGTCGACGCCCGTACTTTGCAGGTGTGACCTGCATTCGCGGGTCACCTCCCTCTCCCGCTTTTCACGCGTTTTTCGTTCGTTGAACGGTGCGTGGCCGCGGATCGGCGTCAGCACGATCGCACACGCCGGGTTCACGCCGACGTCGCCTTTGACGCTTATCCAATGGCGATCATGAAGCTATGGAAAACACTCCAGGTACCGACGATGTCACGAACGGCATCAGCGACCGGCATCGCTGGGACAGGATTCTCGACGTCCTGCGATCGCCTCCGGCCGCACCGCCCTTTCCGGGAGTGGATGAGCGTGCGTGCATGAGCCACGCAAACCTGGAGGCCGTCCGCATCGTGATTCTCGAGCGCCCGTCAACCGACACCGTTCTCATCTCGTGGAGCAGCTCGACGGCGTGTCGATATGGCGAACAGACCTGGCGGAGAGTTGTTGCCCGAGAGGACGGGGTTTGCATTCTGACGGGCGACTCGATTGCCCGGGGGGATTCGGTCTTTCGTCCAAAGCGCACACGGAATGCGATGTGCAGCAACTCGATGGCGATGATCAAGGCGTCGTCCATCGATCTGCCGCGGTATCGGGTCGGTCAGACATCGGCCAGGTTGGGCGCGGAACCCAAGCCCTCGACGCCAGACCGGCTTGGAGATCGGCACGCAGATGCTCTCCCCGATCTCGAACCGCACCTTGCCCGACTGTTCTCCGAGGCTTGAGTCGGAGGCCGACGTAGGCGAGAAAAAGGAGACGTACGGACCGTTGCGGTGATTGCAGTTCGATTCGATGCGCCAGCAGATGAGCAAGCCTGGGCCGCGGACGGAACAGGAAGCGTATGCAGGTCAGGTCAGACGCGTTTTCGTACTCGCCGGTTTCGATTCATATCGATGCTATTGTGATAAGAAAAGTTATCCGGACAGATCCGATAAGTCATCGAAGTACCCGACGTGTCCGAGCACACCATCGCGCGGCATTGACAGCACTTCCTCGCACGAATCCCGGATTTCACGGCGATTCGACGCGCGGTGTCGCCCGCGATTGCTGCTTCGTTCGCAGCCGCGTCGATTCCCCTTCCGCTGCAACGATCGCCGTCGCGGCCGCCCCGTTCTTTCCCGCATTTGTTCCCGCGACGCAAGACTGTTGGTCCACGGTGGGTGTTCGAACTCCGGCGCGACGCGCCTAAAGTCTGGTCCATCGGATTCATCGATCCGGTCGGCACCGAAGCCGAAAACCAGTCACCTGTCGAGGCATATCATGAGCACATCCAAAGTCATCATCATCACCGGCGCATCGCAAGGCATCGGCGCGGAGACGGTCAACGCATTCCGCGCCCAGGGCCATCGGGTCGTCGCGACGTCCCGTTCGATCGGCGCGTCGGACGATCCCGGCCTGGTCACCGTCGCGGGCGACATCGGCGACCCGGCCGTCGCGCGGCGGGTGGTCGATACCGCACTCGAGCGCTTCGGCCGGGTCGACACGCTCGTCAACAACGCCGGCGTGTTCATCGCGAAGCCGTTCACGCAATACACCGCCGACGACTATGCGGCCATCACCCGCGTGAACCTGGACGGGTTCTTCCACGTCACGCAGCGCGCGATCGCGGCGATGCAGCGCAACGGCGGCGGACACGTGGTCAGCATCACGACGAGCCTCGTCGACCACGCGAACAGCAACGTGCCGTCGGTGCTCGCATCGCTGACGAAAGGCGGACTCAACGCGGCGACGAAGTCGCTCGCAATCGAGTACGCGAAGGCCGGCATCCGCGTGAACGCCGTGTCCCCCGGCATCATCAAGTCGCCGATGCATGCGCCCGACACGCACGCGACGCTCGCCTCGCTGCATCCGGTCGGCCGGATGGGCGAGATGAGCGACATCGTCGGCGCGATCCTGTATCTCGATTCGGCGCCGTTCGTTACCGGCGAGATCCTGCACGTGGATGGCGGCCAGAGCGCCGGGCATTGAGCAGCGACGATGGGAGACTGCGCCGACGCGAACAACGCGAACAACGCGAACAACGCGAACAACGCGAACGGTGAGCGGAGCGCGGCGGTCCTGCAACGGCGCAGCCGCGCCATTCGCGCCCCGCTCTGCCCCGTTGCCGGCATTCCCCCCGGACGAGCCTAGCGCGCCCGCTTGCCGGGCGCCTGTTGAAGATGTTCGACGAGAAAGTCGACGAACACGCGCACGCGCGAAGACAGATAGCGCGCGTGGGGATACAGCAGCATGAACGGCCGCGACCGGCCGCCCTGGCCGGACAGCACCTCCGTGAGCGTGCCCTCGCGCAGATCCCGGTCGACGATGAAGCGATAGGTCTGGAACAGGCCCGCGCCGCTGCGCGCGAGCGTGACGCCGGCGAGGACGTCGCCCGACGTGCCGTAGCCGCCGGTCGTCGCGACGTCGATTTCCGCCGAGCCGTCGTTGAACAACCACGGAATCGGCCGGCCGCTGCTCGGGAGCTCGAACTGGATGCATTCGTGCGCGTGCAGATCGTCGACGGCGCGCGGCACGCCGGCGCGTTTCAGGTAGCCGGGCGTCGCGACGACAACGAGTTCCGCATCCTCCAGCTTGCGCGCGACCAGGCTCGAATCCGCCGGCGCGCGGCCGCGGATCGCAAGATCGAAACCCTCCTCGGCGAAGTCGATGTTGCGGTTGCTCAGATGCGTTTCGACGCGCACGTCCGGATATCGCTCGCGAAACGCGGGTAACAGCGGCAACACGCGATAGTGTCCGTACGGCGTCGGCATGCTGATGCGCAGCACGCCGGCCGGCGTGGCCTGCTGGCCCGTCGCTTCGCGCTCGGCGTCGACGAGCTGCGAGAGCGCATCACGGCATTGCTCGAAATAGCGCCGGCCGGAATCGGTCAGGCGGATCTGCCGTGTCGTCCGCACGAACAGGCGTACGCCGAGACGCTCCTCGAGGCGCGCGACCGAGCGGCTGACCGCGGCCGGCGTGACGCTCGCAGCCGTCGCCGCGAGCGTGAAGCTGCCGAGTTCCGCGGCCAGGCAGAACAGCTCGATGCTGCCGAGCAGCAGGTCGTCGAATTTTCTCTGCATGGGGCGCTCCTGCTGCTTCGTGCGTGGCGTGGCCGGCAACGTGAACGTAGGCATCACGGAATCGCGCTCGCGGCGAGCCGGCGCGCGCCGTTTCGTCGCGTGACGCTGAAGCAGCGAGTGTGCATGAATCCCGGCCGGGAAACCAGCGTACCGACGACAGTCGCCGGCAACCGTTCGCGCCACATTGCGCCGCGCGCGATTCGTTACATCGCGTGTCGATTCAATTGCGCGAACGATATTTACCGGCGTCGAGCGCCTCAATAGAGTGACTGCCAGAGACCCGTGCGAGTGAAGCTTCCGAGCCTGGGCGCCACTCAATCTTCCCCGAAGGAGCAAGCGATGACGATCGAACAGAAGCTGGCCGAACTCGGCCTCACGTTACCCGAACCGCCGCAACCGCTCGGCAGCTACACGGCCGTCAGCGAAGCCGGCAATCTATTGTTCATCTCCGGACAACTGCCGCTCGTCGACGGCAAGGTTGCCTATACAGGCCGCGTCGGCGAACGGCTGAACGTCGACGACGGGCGGCATGCGGCGCAACTCGCGGCGCTGAACGTGCTCGCGCAGATCCGCAAGCACCTCGGCGGGTTCGAGCGCCTGCATCACATCGTGCGTGTCGAGGGGCACGTTGCGTCGGCGGACGGCTTTTTCGGCCAGCCGGCCGTGATCGACGGCGCATCCGATCTGTTCGCCGCCGTGCTCGGCGACAAGGCCGGGCATGCGCGCTCGGCGTTTTCCCAGCGCCAGTTGCCGGCCGACGCAGCCGTGATTCTGGTCGTGATCGCCGAAATCCGGCCGGCGTAGCCGCGTTGTGGTTGCGCGGGCAGCCGCCGTTCCGACGGCGGCCGCCCTGTCCGCGCCCGGAATGTCGCGCGACGCGATCTTTTCGATATAAGGGATGGAACACAGCACATCCTTGCCTGGCAAGGCCGTACACGATCCAGATACATTGAAATACAAAATATCGCATGCGATTTAATCGAATCCGCTTGACGAGGTTCGGCGTCTCGACCAAACTGCATCGCATGCGATCGAATCGCATTAGATAGAACCTTCCAACCTGACGGAGTGAACGATGAGCAAGATCGAAAAAGTGCTGTACACGGGCAAGACGCATACGACTTCCGGCGGCCGCGACGGTGCGGCGCGCAGTTCCGACGGTCGCCTCGACATCCAGTTGTCGTCGCCGGGCACCGCCGGAACCGGCACGAATCCGGAACAACTGTTCGCGGCCGGCTGGTCGGCCTGCTTCATCGGCGCGATGCAGCTCGCGGCACGTGCGGCGAAGGTGACGCTGCCGACCGATCTCGCGGTCGATGCGGAAGTGGACCTGGGCGTGGGCGGCAACGCGTACTTCCTGCAGGCCCGCCTGAACGTGAGCGCGCCCGGGCTCGATCGTGACGTCGTGCAGCACATCGTCGACACCGCGCATCAGACCTGCCCGTACTCGAAAGCGACGCGCGGCAACATCGACGTCGAAATCCGCATCGTCTGAACGTTGAATCGGGCGGCCAGGCGCCGCCCTCCCGAATCTCGTGCCATTTTCTTGTCGAGGTAAATGATGAAGACCCAACTGATCGCCGCCCTGCTCGTCGCCGTGTCCGCTGCCGTTGCCGCGCCGGCCTTCGCCAGTGACGCCGTCGTGACGCGTGCGCAAGTGCGCGCCGAACTCGCGCAGCTCGAACGGACCGGCTACCCGCTGAACCGCGCCAGCGACGCGACCTACCCGGACAACCTGCAGGCCGCGCTGACGCAGATCCACGCGGACGACGCGGTGGCCAACGCACCGTCGAACGCGGGCTACGGCGGCGACGCCGTCGCGGCGACGCAGTCGGGCCGACGCGCGGTCGTGCAGATGGCCGAGCATTCGATCTATTTCGGTCGTTGAGCGCGATCCGCGATTCCGGACGAATCGCGTCGACATGCCGCACATGCCTGAACGCCCCGTTTCTTTCCATTGAATCTGTCGAGGTAAATGATGAAAACCCAAGTGATCGCCGCCCTTCTCGTTGCCGTATCCGCCGCCGTTGCCGCCCCCGCCTTTGCCAGTGAAGCCGTCGTGACGCGTGCGCAAGTGCGCGCCGAGCTCGCCCAGCTGCAGCAAGCCGGCTATGTGCCGGGCCGCGCGAACGATCCGCACTATCCGGACGACCTGCAGGCCGCGCTGACGCGTATCCACGCGAACGACACCGCCGCAGCCGATACGGCGACGTCCGGTTACGGCAGCGACGCGGCAGCCGGCACGCAGTCGGGCAGCCGTCCTGCCATGCGGGTCGCCGAGCGCTCGATCTACTTCGGCCATTGAATGAAATCGCGATCGGCGCCGATTGCCGGCGTGCGACGCCCACACTCCGATCACTCTTTTCTGTCGAGGTAAATGATGAAGACCCAACTGATTGCTGCCCTGCTCGTCGCCGTGTCCGTTTCCGCTGCCGCACCGGCATTCGCGACCGAAAGCACCGTCACGCGTGCGCAGGTGCGGGCGGAACTGGCCGCGCTCCAGAAGGCCGGCTACCTGCCGAATCGCCCGAACGATCCGAACTATCCGCAGAATCTGCAGGCCGCGCTGAAGCGGGTGCGCGACAACGCTGCGACAGCGGCCGATACCGACGCATCCGGTTACGGCAGCGACGCCGACGGCGCGACGCAAGCCGGCAGCCGGAACGTCGTTCGCACGGCCGAGCGCTCGATCTACTTCGGTCATTGAGCACCGCGCCGAAATCGACGACGTCATCCATCAAATAAAGCGTATGCGATACAATCGTATGCGCTTTTTGTTCGTCTGAGACCTGAATGGACGATCGCGTCTATGCTGTGCGACGAACGACCTTCAATCAGGGAGCAGGCAATGCGGCAAGCAACGACGGGGAACGAAGGAAGCGGAGCGCATCCGCTCGACAACGCCGTGTGGCATGCGCTCGCCGGCGAGCAGCAGCGTTTTGCGCTCGGCGACGAGCGCGCGCGGCGCTTTCCTCCCGAACTCGCGCCGTTTGCCGGCCTCGCCGAGCGCAGCCCGGCCGCTTTCGACGCGTTGCGCGCATTGATCGACACGCACGGGCCCGCGGCACTGGTCACGCCTGACGAGATCCCGACGCCGGGCGGATGTTCCGTGGTCCGGCGCGCGGTGCTGCATCAGATGATCTGGCAGGGAACACCTGACGATGCGCAGCCGCTGGAGCATGTCCGGCTGACCGAAGGCGACGTACCGGCCATGCTCGAGCTGATCGCGGCGACGGAGCCGGGTCCGTTCGGCCCGCGCACGATCGAATTCGGCGGCTATCTCGGTGTACGGAGAGAAGGACGGCTCGTGGCGATGGCCGGTCAGCGACTGACTGCCGGCGGCCATACGGAGATCAGCGCCGTGTGCGTGGATCCCGCCTTTCGCGGCCAGGGCCTCGCGGCCGGACTGATCCGCGCATTGATCGCGCGGATTCGCACGCGGGCGGAAACGCCGTTTCTGCATGTGCTGTCGTCGAATCGCGTCGCAATCGAGCGCTATCTGGCACTCGGTTTCACGATCCGTCGCGACATGCAATTGCTGGTGTTGGGGCGTGAGGATACCGGGACGGGCCAGCCCGAGCGTCAACCGTAAGCAACCGGGCGCAGCATTGCAAAGGTCGGTCCGGACGGCCGGAAAAGCATGGACATCGTGGAGGAAGCCGGCTGCAATCGTATCGCCGGCTCGACATCGAGCCGGCGGCCAGGCTATTCGTGGTTTACTCGTCGATCGAATCGATCAGGTTGCCGCGCAGCGTGACGATCGCCTTCTGCATCTTCGCGAATTCGTCGGGTTTGAGCCCGGTGGCTTCGACGAGATTCATGTCGAGCCCCTTCTCGCGCACGCGGCGACCGCTTTTCGTCAGGCTCACGACCACCTGGCGCTCGTCCGACGGATCGCGGTGCCGTTCCAGATAGCCCATCGCCTCGAGCTTCTTCAGGATCGGCGTCAGCGTGTTCGATTCGAGGAACAGCTTTTCGCCGAGCTGCCCGACCGTCTGGTCGCCCTCCTCCCACAGCGCAATGATCGTGATGTATTGCGTGTACGTGAGGCCGAGCTCCTCGAGGATCGGCTTGTAGGCCTTGCCGAACGCGAGGTTCGTCGAGTAGATCGCAAAGCACAGGAACTCGGAAAGCTTCGGCGTGGCGGGCGATTGGGTTTCGGTCGGTTTCATGAGCATCCTCCATCGACACGGGAGCGTGTCGCAGATGAATGCATTATATATCGCGTACGATCTTATCGGAAGCATGATTATCGTTTCCGATCGACAGCACGCGACGCGAGCGATGCCCGCTCACGCTCAGGCTCGATCGCCGTCGTTCCGGCCCCGGCGCTCGCCGTGCCGTTGCCGGCTGATCGACAGCAGCGAACACTGCACCGGATGCGCGATTTCGGTCGCGAGGCCGCCCGCGGCGAACAGCAGGATCGTCAGCCAGCGTTTCATGCATCCTCCACGACGGACAGGCTCGCGCCGTCGGCGACGGTCGCGTCGAGCGCATACGGTTCGACGCCTTCGAGGCAGCCGAGATTGACGCGCCAACACGCGGGATCCTTGCGCGTCTGATGAAACGGGTAGACGCCGCACCGGCTGCAGAAAAAGTGACGGGCCGTGCGCGTGTTGAAACGGTAGGTCGTCAGCGCGTCCTCGCCTGCGACGATCTTCAGGTCGGCGGCGGGGAACATCGGGCTCATCAACGCGCCGCGACGGCGGCAAAGGCTGCAGTTGCAGCGAACGGCCGGCGCAAGCGCGGTCCGGACCTGGAATTTCACGGCGCCGCAATGGCAGGATCCGTTGAACCATGTAGCAGACATGTCGTGCTCCTCGAGAGGTGATGTCTGCTTTATAACGAACCCGGGCGGACGCGTTGTATCGCTCTGTATCCGCGCGGTGCGCAGACACAGAGCATTGCAATTTTGTCGCGAACGGTGCGGATTTCAGCGCCTTCCGGCGCGTCCGCCGCACGCCGCGTGATCCGGCACTCAGTCCAGCGCGTGCTGCAGCCGCGCGATGGCCGCCCGCGTCTCGCGCTCGAGCGTCGCGAACAGTTCCGCCGCCGGCAGCGACCGCACGAGCGGCGCCGCCTGCCCTGCCCACTGCGCGCCGTAGCCGAACTCGCCCTTCGCCTTCGCGGCCGCATGCAGCGCCTTGCCGGCGTCGTACGCGATCGGATAGGCGGGCGTCGCCGGTGCGTGCGGATCGTCGCCGAGCGCCGTCAGCCGGTTCGCGATGCCGCGCGCGACACGGCCGGAGATCGCGGTCGTGAAGGTCGTGCGGTGCGCCGCGTCGCCGAGGATCGCGCGGCGATAACCGTCGTCGATCGACGTTTCCGGACACGCGACGAACGCCGTGCCGAGTTGCGCGGCCTGCGCACCGAGCGCGAGCGCCGCGGCGATGCCGTCGCCGTCCATGATGCCGCCGGCGGCGATCACCGGCAGCGCGCATTCGCGCACGAGCAGTCGCGTCAGCGCGAACGTGCCGAGCCGGTCGTCGTGCGCCGTCGAGTCGAATACGCCGCGATGCCCGCCGGCCTCGATGCCCTGCGCGACGATCGCATCGATGCCGGCCGCGGCGATCTGGCGGGCTTCGTCGGGATGCGTCGCGGACGCGAACAGCGTGATGCCGGCGCGCTTGAGCATCGCGATCGCCTCGTCGGACGGCAACCCGAAATGAAAGCTCACGACCGCCGGTTTTTCCTCGAGCAACATCGCGAGCATCGCATCGTCCGCGACGAAGCTCGTGTAGATCTCCGACAGCGCCGCCGGCGGCGTCGCGCCGTATTCGCGGAACACCGGTGCGAGCCACTCGAGCCACGCGCGCTCGACGGCGGCATCGGCACGGGCCGGCTGGTGGCAGAACAGGTTGATGTTGAACGGCCGGTCGGTGAGCGCGCGCGTGTCGCGGATCATCTTGCGCGCGCCGTCGGCGTTCGCCGCGCCGACGCCGAGCGAGCCGAGCCCGCCCGCGTTCGACACGGCAGCCGCCAGCGCGGGCGTGCTGACGCCGGCCATCGGCGCCTGGATGATCGGAGTACGGACGCCGAGCGTGCGCAGCAGCGTCCGGTTGTCGGTCGGTCGATTCATGTCGTTGCCTCCTGCAACGTCCGGGATCGGAAGGCTCGGGCCGGCTGCCGGCCGAAGCGGCTGGGTCGGGTCCGGCGACGTCGCGCATGCGCGGTGCGTCGTATGGACCCTGTCATGCGAATGCGAAAGCGGTGCCGGATACGGCGGCTGACCAAACGACGACGCGGCCGTCGCGACGCGTGGTTGCGGCGTCGCCTCCGCACGGCGTTCGAACCGGCCGCCCCGCAACTGCGCCCATGCTACGCCAGAGCGCCGCCCGCGGGCCAGCGCGCAGCGCTTCTACCGGCTGCGCACCCGATATGCGAGCGCCGCGCAGGCCGCCAGCAGCGCGGCCGTCACGAAGAACACCGAATGCAGTCCGAGCGCGACGCCGATCTGTCCGCCGATCACCGGGCCGATCACCTGCCCGCCGAACTGCGCGGACTGCAGGTAGCCGAGCATCTGGCCCGTCGCGCGCTCGTCGACCGACTGCCGGACCAGCTTGCCGATCGACGGCAGCAACCCGGCGAGCGTCATCCCCATCAGCATGCGCAGCGCGGCGAGCTGCCACCAGTGCGTGACGAACGCCTGCGGCAGCATCGCGAGCGCGGTCAGCAGCAGGCAGCCGACGATCACGTTCCAGCTGCCGATCCGGTCGGCGAGCGCGCCGAGCCGCGCGGCGGTCAGCATGCTGCCGAGTGCGGAGCCGGCCATCACGACGCCGGCGATGCGCGCCAGATGATTGCCGTCCACGCCGAGCCCGCCGATATAGACCGTGATGATCGGCTCGATCGACATGTTCGCGAGCAGCACCATCATCGCCGTCACGAGCAGCGCGGCGACCGCCACGCGATCGGTGCGCCGGGCCGGGTTCGCCGACGTTGCGCGGGCGTGCCGCGCGTGCGCGTCGGTGGCCGGATCGAAGTCCTCCTTCACGACGACGATCGTCAGCAGCGCGGCGACGGCGATCATCGCGCCACCCGCGAAAAACGTGCCGCGAATGCCGAGCCAGCCCGGCAGCAGGCCGCCGACGAGCGGCCCGACGAGATTGCCCGCGAGCGCGCCGGTCGACAGGATGCCGAGCGCCCAGCCCGCGCGTTCGCGCGGCGCCTGGGTGCCGACCATCACGGTCGACGCGGACGCATAGCCGCCGACGAGCCCGGCGATCAGCCGCAGTGCAACGAGTTCCACCACGTTGTGCGCGACGCCGATCAGCGACATCACGACGGCCATCCCGAGTGCCGCGCGCACGAGCATCGGCTTGCGGCCGAAGCGATCCGCGAGGCGGCCCCACAGCGGTGCGGTGACGGCCGTGCCGAGGAACGTCGCGCCGAACGCGACGCCCGACCACTGGATCACGGCCGACTGCGCGTCGACGCCGAGCTGCCGCACATACAGCGGCAGGAACGGCAGCAGCATGCTGAGACTCACGAGCGTCGTGAACGAACCGAACACGCACACGGCAAGATTGCGCCGCCAGTAGCGCGCATTGCGTTCGGCGTAGCCGGCGCTCGAGCGGCCGGCGTGTGCGGCGGCCGGTGCGTGGGCGGTCGTGCTCATCGCGCCCTCGCCGAGGAGATCACGTCGACCGAGAGCGCCAGCAACAGCGCGGCGGTGCCGACGCCGAACAGCGCTTCGTAACGGCCGCCGCTCGATGCGAACAGGTACGACAGACCGTAGGCGGCGACCGCCTGCATGATCGCGAAACTGGTCGTCGCGCTGCGCCATGCGCGCTTCGCGACCGACGGATGATGCGCGAGCAGCTCGTTTACGCGGCCCAGCGCGAGCGGCACGATGCCGGGCGTGAACGCGCCGACGAGCAGGCTCGACACGATCAGCGCGGCCGGGCCCAGGCCGAGCAGCGGCAGCGCGACCGCGACGGCTTCGATCGCGAATGCGATCCGCAGTGCGCGGCCGAAGCCCGCACGGTCGGCCAGATGCCCGCACGCGAGCGGCCCGACGATCGCGCCGAGGCCGTACAGCACCCAGTACTGCGCGCCCGCGTCGACGCCCTTGCCGAGTCCGCGCGCGACGTAGTCGACGAGGAAGATCATGTGCGGGACGAGCCCGACCGCGTTGAGCCCGTATTCGACGTACAGCGCGCGCAGGCTGCCGGCCGGCGGGTTGCGCGCGTGCGCGGCATGCGCCGCGGCGGCTGCGGGCCGTGCGTCGTCGGCCGGCCAGCCGCGCCACGCGACGGCGGTCAGCAGTAGCGACACGATCGCGAGCCCGAGCCACGTGACGGTGAGCCCTTGCCGCAGCAGGATCGGCACGATCGTGCCCGATGCCGCGATGCCGAGCCCGATCCCGGTGAAGATGCCGCCGCTCGCGAAACCGCGCCGGGACGGCGGCACGTGCGTGAGGATCGCCGGCGCCGCGAGCACCATCAGCGCCCCGCCCGACAGGCCGGACGCGAAACGCCACACGAAGAACCACACGAACGACACTGGTGCCGCGCACGCGACGAATGCGAGTGTCGCGAGCAGCATCATCGCGCGCAGCACGGCGGTCGAGCCGGCGCGGCGCGCGAGCGTGCCGGCGACCAGCGCGCCGGCCAGATAGCCGCCGAGGTTGGCCGCCCCGAGATACGCGGCGGTGGGCGCGGGAAACCAGTGCGCACCGATGATCGCCGGCAAGAGCGGCGTGTACGCAAAGCGCGCCAGGCCGATCCCGATCAGGCTCGCGCTGGCGCCGGATACCGTGCCGCGCCACACGTTGAACGCGGGGGCGTGCGGCCGGTCGAGAAGCGCTTGTTGCATGGAGACCTCCCATTCGCTGGGCGGATGCACGCGCATCCGCCGGTTGAAGGAAGTCTAGATTGAACCGGGTATCGGGAGAATCCATGCAGAACGGAAGCCATTCTTCCGAAACGCGATTCAATCTCCGTCGGTGATGGCCGCCAGCTGCGCGAAATGCTCGCGCAATCGCGGCGCGGCGAAATCGACGAACGTCCGCACCTTCGGCACCGACAGGCGTCCGTAAGGCGTGACCAGATGAATCGGCAGCGGCGCGTGCTCGCTGTCGCGCAGCACGATGCGCAGCGCGCCGTCCCGCACCGGCTCCGCGACGTGATACGAGAACAGCCGCGTGACGCCGTGGCCGGCGAGCGCCGACGCGAGCGCACCGCGGATCGTGTTGACGATGAAGCGCGGTGCGAACTGGACCACCTGCGGCAGCGCCGACGGCGCGGACGGCGGAAAGCTCCACGAATCGAGCCCGAAGTGCGTCATCGAGATGATCCGGTGCCGGGCGAGATCGGCCGGCGCGGTAATCGGCGGATGGTTCGCAAGGTAGTCCGGCGACGCGACGACGACACGCCGCACCGCGCCGACCGGCATCGCGACGAGCGTCGAATCGCTCAGGTGCGCGATGCGCAGCGCGACGTCGATGCCCTCGTCGATCAGGCTGACGGGACGGTCGAGCAGTTGCAGGCGAATCGACACGGCCGGATGGCGGTCGATGAATTCGTCGATGAGCGCACGCAGCACGTCTTCGCCCGCGGCGACCGGTGCGGTGATCGTCAGCAGGCCGCGCGGCGCCGAGCGTTCGTCGGCGATCAGCATGTCGGCTTCCTCGAGATCCGCGAGGATGCGGCGGCACGCTGCCGCATAACGTTCACCGGCTTCGCTCAAACGGATCGTCCGGGTGGTCCGGTACAGCAGCGCGGTGCCCGTGTGTTCCTCGAGAAACGCGAGCGCGCGGCTGACGGCCGCCGGCGAGCGGCCCAGGCGGCGGCTCGCGCCCGCGAGGCTGCCCTCGTCGAGCGTGGCGACGAACACCTTCATCGCATCGATTCGGTCCATGTCGTGTGCGGGGGCGCGTGGGGTCGTGTCGTGGGCGGGAAAAGCCAGCGAGCAGTCTACCGTACGCGTTGCGCAACGCGGGGGCAGCGCGGTCGCGCCGCTTCGTGAAATACTTCGGCCACGCGTCCTTGCGGAACTTCGAGATGACCGACTTGCCTGCCGTGCCCGCGTTGCGTTGCGTCGTCATGCGTTGCGCGTCGGCGTGCGTCGTCGCGTGGCTGGTCGCCGGGCCGGCGATGGCCGGCTCGGCGGCGGTGTCGCCGCCCGGGTTGCCGGCGCCCGCAATCCGCTCGCCGCAACGCATCCTGTTCGTCGGCGACAGCCTCACGCACGGCCGTTACACGCCCGTGCGTTCGTACGGCGCGATGCATGCCGGCCGTCAGGCCGCAGGCGCGGCCGCGGCGCGGGTGATCGACGAGAACTTCGGGCAGACCGGCGCCCGCGCGGAACGCGAGCCGGGCCCGTGGGGCGGGATTCCGGGCATCTTCGCGCGGTTTGCCGTCGAAGCCGGGCTCGACTATGACGTCCATCTCGAAGCGATGTCGGCGACGAGTCTCGCCAAACACGACCGCGTTGCATCGGACGTGATCGACCGGCCCGTCTGGGACGCGGTCGTGCTGCAGGAGTTGAGCGCGAAGCCGCTGCCGTTCGTGCTCACGCATAGCCGTGCCAGCGATCCCGCCGCCTTCTGCGCGAGCGTCGCGAAGATCGCGCGCGGCATTCGCGCTGCTGCACCGCAAGCGCGCGTCTATCTGTACGAAACCTGGCCGGGCGCCGATCTCGCGAAGGCGCTGGCGGGCGAGCCGGGCAGCGCCGGCTTTCACGCGCGCTATGTCGAGCGTCTCGCCGAACTCGTCGCCGCGTATCGCGATGCATTCGAACGCGCCCGCCGCACCGATCCGTCGATCGTGGCCGTCGCGCCGGTCGGCCGCGCATGGCAGCGCGCGTGGATGGCGGGCATCGCCGATCCCGATCCGTATGCGCCGTCGGGCGCCCCGCTGCTGTGGTACGGCATGCGCGCGCACAACGACCCGCCGATCTCGCGGCTCGACTATCAGCATCCGGGCGTGACGGGCGCTTACCTCAGCGCGCTCGTGTTGTTCCAGCAGATCGCCGGCGTCGACGTGCGCACCCTGGGCGCGCGGGAGCAAGCAGCCGCGCAGCTCGGCATCGCGCCGGACCTGGCGGTGAAGCTGCAGGCGGTTGCGTCGGAGACGGTGCGGCATGAACGGGCCGACGTCGGGGTCGGGACCGGCACCGATGCCGGTGCGGCGGCGACGGATGAACGGTCCGATCCGTGCGCGTCGCCATGAGCCGGATGGGCGGACGAGCGGCGGCGCTGCACATTCGGTGCGTCGCAGCGATCGATGAACGCTGACGAATGCAAGGTCCCGCGGCGTCGCTCCGCCGTTCCGTCGCGCGGCGCCGGCGGATTGACCGAGGATACCGAACCGCGCGGTACGCCATCACCATCACCGGCCGCCGAATCCGCGCAGCGCGGCCTATCGTTTTCCCTGCCCTGACCTTCCCGCTTCGGCTCGCCTTCCGTCCGACGCCCGCCCAGCGGGCGTTTCCCGGCCTTTCTGCGCGGGAAAGGATGCTTGAAGCATCCGCAATTATCGCGTCGCGCAAATTCGCCGACCATGTTTCGGACGATCGGCGCCATCCCGCGCATCCGGCCTTTCGCGGGCCTTGCGGGCACGTGCGCCGCGTCGCGCGACCGGGCCCGTGATGCCGGCCGCGAATAGCCGCGAACGGCCGGGCATCGCGCCACGGCAAATCGATAATCAGGAGACACGATGAACAGCCAATCCCTCGACCTTGGCGGCACCGCGGGCGGACCCGCGTCCGCCGCATCGTCCGCGGCCCGGGCCGGCGCCGATGCGACGGCCCTGCCCGCGCGTGGCATCACGCTCGGCGAATTCATGGACGACCTGCCGGTCGGTGCGCTGCACCGGTTCGTCGTCTGGGTGATCGGCATCGGGCTGTTCTTCGACATGTACGAGATCTTCCTCGTCAGCACGATCGGCTCCGCGCTGCAGCACGAATACGGGCTGAGCCGGCAAAGCGCCGATTTCAAGCTGCTGCTCGCGTCGGCATTCATCGGAATGTTCGTCGGCGCGCTGTGTCTCGGCAGCCTCGCCGACCGCATCGGCCGGCGCAAGGCGTTCCTGATGACGCTCGTCTGGTACAGCGCGTTCTCGCTGATCGGCGCGTTCTCCGTGAACGCCGACATGCTCGTCGCATGCCGCTTTCTCACGGGCATCGGCGTCGGCGCGATCTACCCGGTCGCCGACAGCTTCCTGTCCGAAATCCTGCCGAAGGACAAGCGCGGACGGCTTGCCGCATGGGCCTATACGACTTCGTACGTCGCCGTGCCGCTGGTCGGCTTCCTCGCGCTGTGGCTGAATCCGCTGCACGTCGCGGGCGTGGCCGGCTGGCGCATCATCCTCGCGATCGGCAGCCTCGGCGCCGTGTACGTGCTGCTGGTCCAGCATCGTCTGCCGGAAAGCCCGCGCTGGCTGCTCGCGCAGGGCCGCGCCGCGGATGCGCATGCCGCGGCGAAGCGCTTCGCGGACAGCGCGGGGGTGCGCGTGCCCGACCAGTTCGCGGCATCGGCCGAACCGCAGCGGCCGCTGCGCGTCGGCGAGCGCATCGCGCTGCTGCGCCGCCGGCCCTACGGCGCGCGCTACCTGATGCTCGCGGTATTCCACCTGTTCCAGGGCTTCGGCTATTACGGCTTCGGCACGCTCGCGAGCACGGTCGTCAAGAGCCGCGGGTTCGACGTGACGGACAGCACGCTGTTCATCGCACTGTCGTTCATCGGTTATCCGATCGGCTCGCTGCTGTCGATTCCGCTGCTGAACTGGATCGAGCGCCGCACGCTCGTGATCGTGTCGATCCTCTCGATCGCCGCGTTCGGGCTGTGCTTCGCGTATTCGGGCAATACGGCGCTGATCGTCTGCTTCGGGTTCCTGACGACCTGCGCGTCGAACGTGTTCAGCAACGCGTATCACGTGTATCAGGCGGAGATCTTCCCGGCGCGCGTGCGCTCGACCGCGATCGGCAGCACCTACTCGCTGTCGCGCATCGTCAGCGGCGCGCTGCCGTTCGTGCTGCTGCCGGTGCTGGCCGAGCACGGCGCCGGAGCGATGTTCGGCGTGATCTCGGTCGCGGTCGGCATCGTCGCGGTCACGCTGCGCATGCTCGGGCCGCTGACCACGCGGCGCAGCCAGGACGACATCAACCCGGTATGACGCGGTATGCGGCACGGGGCATGCGTGCCCCGTGCGTCGCGCCTGGCGCGCGTTGAACGCAGGTCGCGCATTCTTCGCATTCAGCGCGCCGACATGAAATCGAACAGCTTCGCGATGTCCGTGGTCAGCACGGTGCCGGCCTTCACGCCGACCCACAGCGTGCGCGTCGCCCACGCGTCGTCGAGCGTCACGACGCCGAGCCGCGCCGCGCGCTCGCCCGTCACCGCGTCGCGCGGCAGCACGCCGATCCCGAGCCCGGCCTCGATCATCCGGCTCACGCCGTCGAAATTCGATACCTGGATGCGCAGCTTCAGCGAGCGCTCGGCCGCGAACGCGGCGTCGGTCATCCGCGCGAGCAGCGAACTGCCGTCGCTCAGGCCGACGTAGTCTTCATCGAGCGTATCCGCGAAGCGGATGCTGTCGCGCGCGGCGAAGCGATGCCCGCGCGGCACGAGCAGCACGAGCTCGTCGCGCCGGTACAGCCGGCGTTCGATGCCGGGCGCCGGCACGTTGTCCGCGAACACGCCGAGATCGGCCTTGCCGGACCCGAGCGCATCGACGATCTCGTGACTCAGCCTTTCCTCGAGACTGACCTTGATGCCCGGGTTGTCGGTCAGGAACGCGGCGAGATCGGCCGGCAGGAACTGGACGATCGCCGACGTATTGGTCCACACGTGAATGTGGCCGCGTACGCCGGCGACGTAATCGCTCATCTCGTGCGCCATCCGGTTCACCTGCTCGATGACCTTCGCCGCATGTTCGAGCAGCGCGCGGCCCGCGGGCGTCAGCTCGACGCCGCGCGCATGCCGGACGAACAGCGCGCTGCCGGTCACGCTCTCGAGTTCGGCGATCCGCTTGCTGACCGCGGACAACGTGAGCTGACCGTGTTCGGCCGCCTTGGTCAGGCTGCCGTGCTCGGCGACGAGAGCGAACACGCGCAGCGACTGCAGATCGAAATGAAGCGGGTTCACCATGACGAGGATCCTGGGGGGTGCCGTGCGGCGCGTGCGAATGGCGCCCGACCGGCTTGATGCCGATCATACGCCCGGCCATGCACGCGGCGAAAGCGCGCGAAACGGCGCAGGACGGCGCGCTCAGCGCGGCGCGATCGCCTGCAGTGCGGCGAGCATCGCGCTGTCCGGTCGCGCGAGATCGTCGAGTACCGTGAAGTGCTGCATGCCCGGCAGCCACGCGCGTGCAACCGGCTCGCCGGCCGCCTCGCATGCGTCCGCGTATTCATGCGCATGGCGCACGAGTTCCGGCAACTCGGTCGCGCCGACCGCGACGACGGTCGGCGCACCGGGGCCGACATGACGCAGCGGGCTGTAGGCGGCGATTTCGTGCGCGGTGAGTCGAAGCTTCTCGCCGAGCACGCACAGCGAGATCGGCTCGAGATCGACGAGCGGGCTGATCGCGAGCGCCGACACGACCGCCGGATGCGCGCGATACACGGCGGTCAGGTGACCGCCTGCCGAGTGGCCGCTCAGGTGGATCGGCCGGCCGCCGGTGCCGATGCGATCGGGATCGGCCGCGAGATGGTCGAGCAGCGCGCCGATCTCGCCGACGATGTCGGTCATCGATGCATCCGGTGCGAGCGTGTATTCGGCGAGCACGACATCGAACCCGCGTGCGAGCGGCCCGGCGGCCGCGTACGCGAAATCTTCCTTCGCGCAGTGCTGCCAGTAGCCGCCGTGAATGAACACGAACAGCGGCGCGCCGGGCAGGCCGCAGCGCAGCCAGTCGAAGCGCTGCGCGGGGCGCGACCCGTAACGCAGGTCGCGCTGCGCGGGCGTCGCGGCGTAAAGCGCGGCACTGCGTGCCTGGCAGGACGCGAGTACCGCGGGGAAGTCGGGAATGGCCTTCGTGTTCAGGTAAGCGGCGTCGAGCGCCGCGCGGTCCATGCCGCGATAGAGGATCGTCATTCGGAATGTGCGTGGGTCGGATTGCGGATCTGCGGGACGCGCGTCGCGCCCGCTGCGAAGGCGGCGGACGGACCGGCGCCGATGCACGCCATTATCCGCAGTGCAACGCGGCGCGCCTATCCGGAATCGGCGGGTGCGATACGCGCCTGTCCGCTTTCGGCGGAGGATTGCTGCGTGGCGGGCGCATCGCGCCGGCGCATGCGGAACCGGCAGAACGGACGCGATGCTGCGCCCACGCCGCACGACAGCTCGGCATGACCGCCGCGCGCGCCGTGCAATTCAACGCAACGCAACTCAGATCAGCTCGGAGATCTCGATCAGGTTCAGGTCCGGGTCGCGCACGTACACCGACCGGATCTTCTGTGTCGCACCGGTGCGCTCGACGGGCCCTTCGACGATCGGCCATTCGACGCGGTGCAGATGCGCGATCACGTCGTCGAGCGGCACCGACGCGATGAAGCACAGGTCGAGCGCGCCGGGCACCGGCACGTGCGCCTTCGGCTCGAACTCCGCGCCGCGCACGTGCAGGTTGATCTTCTGGTTGCCGAAGCGGAACGCGAGCCGGCCCGCGCCGAAGGTTTCGAGCTGCATCTGCAGCACTTCGGTATAGAAATGCTTCGTCCGCTCCGGATCGACGCAAGTCAGCACGAGGTGGTCGAGGTGGTCAATCAGTGCCATGTGATTCGCTCCGGTTCGGTTACGACAAAGCCCGCTGCGCCGGCATGTGGCCGGCTTCGGCGCGCGGCGGCGGATGCAGGTCCGAGCGGCGCCCGGCCTTCAGGATCTGGCTCGGCACGTCATGCCCGATCAGCGCGGGCAACCGCGCGGCCGCGGCGAGTACGCCCGCCAAGTCGACGCCCGTATCGTAGCCGTCGAGCGCGAGCATGTGCACGAGCTCCTCGGTGCACGCGTTGCCGGTCGCGCCCGGCGCGTACGGACAGCCGCCGAGGCCGCCGAGCGATGCGTCGAAGCGGTCGATGCCGGCGTCGAGCGCGGCGAGCGTGTTCGCGAGCGCCATCCCGCGCGTGTTGTGAAAGTGCAGCGTGAGCTGCAGCGCACCGAAGCGTTCGCGTGCGCGTTCGGCCAGGTCGCGCACCTGGGACGGATACGCCATGCCGGTCGTGTCGCACAGCGTGAAGCCGTGCACGCCGAGATCCGCGAAGCGCTGCATCCACGCGAGCACGGTTTCCGCACGCACGTCGCCTTCCATCGGGCAGCCCATCGCGGTCGACAGCGACACGTTGAGCGCGACGCCGGTGCCGCGCACCGTGTCGATCACGTCGCGCAGTTGCGCGAACGACTGCTCGCGGGTCATCCGCAGGTTCGTGCGGTTGTGGCTCTCGCTCGTCGACATCACGAGGTTCACCTCGTCGACGCCGCACGACAGCGCGCGTTCCGCGCCGCGCACGTTCGGCACGAGCACCGTATAGACGACGCCCGGCGCGCGCACGATGCCGTGCATCACGGCTTCCGCGTCGCGCAGCGCGGGGATCGCCTTCGGCGACGTGAACGACGTGACCTCGATCTTCGCGTAGCCGCACGCGCTCAACGCGTCGACGAGCGCGATCTTGTCGTCGGTGTCGACGAACGCCGCTTCATTCTGGAAACCGTCGCGTGTCGCGACTTCTTGAATATAAAGTCGTTGGGGATGGGGCTGGTTCATGTCGTCGTCCCGGTCGCAGGTTGGTCGCTTCAGATCACGCCGCGCGTGCGCCAGTCGTCGCGCGTCGCGGCATCGATGCCGATCGATTCGAGTACCGCGTCGGTATCGGCGCCGAGCGCGGGCGCCGGACGCTCGATGCATCCCGGCGTCGCGCCGAGTTTCGGCACGATGCCCGGCACGAGCACGGGCGTGCCGTCGGGCAGCGCGGCGTCGACGATCATGTCGCGTGCGCGGTAATGCGGATCGGCCGCGATGTCCGCGACGTCGTAGATGCGCCCGGACGGGATGCGTGCGTCGTGCAGCGCGGCGAGCACGTCGTCGAGATCGAGCCGCGCGCTCCATTCGCCGATCGCCGCGTCGATGCGCGCGACCTGCGCGACGCGCCCGTCGTTGTGCGCGAGCGCGGGATCGTCGCCGAGATCGGGGCGCCCGATCAGCGCCATCAGGCGCCGGAAGATGCTGTCGCCGTTGCCGGCGATCAGCGCGTACCTGCCGTCGCGGCAGCGGTACGCGTTGGTCGGAGCGATGCCCGGCAGGCTGCTGCCGGCCGGCTCGCGCACCGCGCCGAACGCCGAGTATTCGGGCAGCAGGCTTTCCATCATGTTGAAGACGGATTCGTACAGCGCGACGTCGACGACCTGCCCCTTGCCGCCCTGCTGTTCGCGATGGCGCAGCGCGAGCAGGATGCCGATCACGCCGTGCAGCGCCGACAGCGAATCGCCGAGCGACACGCCGACGCGCACCGGCGTGCGGCCGGGCTCGCCGGTCAGGTGGCGCAGGCCGCCCATCGCTTCGGCGATCACGCCGAAGCCGGGCCGGTCGCGATACGGGCCGGTCTGGCCGAAGCCCGATACGCGCAGCATCACGAGACGCGGGTTGATCGCGGACAGCGTCTCCCAGTCGAGCCCCCAGCCTTCCAGCGTGCCGGGCCGGAAGTTCTCGATCAGCACGTCGGTCCCGGCGACGAGGCGGCGCACGACGTCCTGCCCTTCGGGCGTGCGCAGGTCGAGCGCGAGCGAGCGCTTGTTGCGCGACTGCGCGGCCCACCAGACCGACGTGCCGTCGTGCAGCAGCCGCCATTTGCGCAGCGGGTCGCCGACGCCGGGCGGCTCCACCTTGATCACGTCCGCGCCGAATTCGGCGAGCATCCGGCCCGCGAACGGCCCGGCGATCAGTTGGCCGAGTTCCAGCACGCGGATACCGTCCAGGGGGCGCGCCATGACTGTCTCCTGAAAATCGTGTTGTCGATGACGGGGATCATGACGGCGTTCGCATCCGGCGAAAATCGATCGATGCTCAACCAGCCTTTCCTGAACGGAAAGGGGCGCGTGGCTCATTTCGCGGGCCAGCACGGCGGCTTCGTCGAGCGCCGCACACGCATCGTCCCAGCGGCGCCCGCGTGCGCCATCGCCTGCAGCACGACGGGGCGCTGCCACAGCGGCTCGTGCGACGGAACAGTGAACCGGGAAGTCGTCGGGCCGGCCGTGCACGGATGGCATCGACGTTTTCCACGCGGGAAAGCGCGCTCGCGCAATGCGCAAGCCCGATCGCATGCGCCGTTGGCAGAATCGTTGCCGTTGCGCGCCCGCCGGGCGCCCGTCAGCGAGGCCCGCCATGTTTTCCAGTTCCTCTCCCGCGCAGATCGTGTTTCTCGACCGCGCGACGCTGTCGCCGCAGACCGTGCTGAAGCCGTTTCCGTTTCCGCACGCGCTGCGGACCTTCGAACGGACGGCCGCGGACGAAGTGGCCGCGCGTATCGGCGACGCGGACATCGTCGTGACCAACAAGGTCCGGCTCGACGCGACGGCGCTCGACCGTGCGCCGCACCTGAAAATGATCGCGATCGCCGCGACGGGTACCGACATCGTCGATCTCGATGCGTGCGCCGCGCGCGGCATCGTCGTCAGCAACATTCGCGGGTATGCGGTGCGCACCGTACCCGAACACACGTTCGCGCTGATCTTCGCGCTGCGGCGCAGCCTCGTCGCGTATCGCGACGCGGTGCGCGCGGGGCGCTGGCTCGACAGCGGACAGTTCTGCTTCTTCGATCATCCGATCCGCGACCTGGCCGGCGCGACGCTCGGGATCGTCGGCGACGGCGTGCTCGGCCGTGCGGTGGCCGGCATCGCCCGCGCGCTCGACATGCGCGTGCTGTTCGCCGCGCACGGCGCTGCGCGGGGCGCCGGGCATGTGCCGCTCGACACGCTGCTGCGCGACAGCGACGTGATCACGCTGCACTGCCCGCTCACGCCGGGGACCCGCGGCCTGATCGACGCGGCCGCGTTCGCGCGGATGGCGCGCCGGCCGCTGCTGATCAACACCGCACGCGGCGGGCTCGTGGATGAAGGTGCACTCGTCGACGCGCTGCAGTCGGGGCAGATTTCGGGCGCCGGCTTCGACGTGGTCACGCAGGAGCCGCTGCCGGCCGCGCACCCGTTCCACGCGATCCTGTCGCATCCGGCGTTCATCCTGACGCCGCATGTCGCGTGGGCGAGCGACGAGGCGATGCGGGCACTGGCCGATCAGCTCGTCGACAACGTTGCCGCATTTGCGCGCGGCGAACCTCGGCAGGTGGTGTGACGCCGGTCGCTGCGGACCGAACCTGCGGACCGCGCGAATTCGGGCCGTGCAGTCAGGGCCGTGTAAATGGGGCGCGCAGATCGACCGCGCAAATGGAGCGGCCCCGCTCGATTGCTCGAAGCGGGGCCGACGGAATGGGGGCTGCTTACGCCAGCGACTCGGCACGTTACGGGTTCGTGCATCCGCCCTGCCTTGCGGCCGGTTTCCGAATTCCTGATGGGCGCTACTTCAAGGAAATCAGGCCGCCAAATCTGTAGGACGAGTCCGAAACTGATGAAACGGTGCCCAGGACACCGTTCGCTGCCGCGCCGACCGGCGCGCGAGCCTCGACGCGAAGATCGATCAGTAAGCGGACATCTCGACGCAAGGATCGACCTTGGACGGCGAGCAGATGACCGAATACTTGGCGCTTTCGCGCATCAGCGCTTCGCCTTCGTGCAGCGCGATCTTGATCTCGGGGTGACGCTCGTACGCGAGGAATGCGGAGCAGAAGACCGCGGACATCACGACCAGGGAAAACACAAATTTTTCAAGGGATTGGAGACGTTCGGGCATGGTTCGACCTTTCTTCTAGGTCGTGATTATAGCTCGAATTAAGGGTTTTCCCTATATTCCGATCCGCATACCGAGGATGGGTTCGACCGATACCCGGTCGCGTTTGCGCCCTTTTTTGCCGCTAATCCGGGCCCGAGCACGGGTCGAACAAGATGGGGCACCGCCGCGGTCGCGGCACCGTTCGCGCAGTCCGCCAGCGGTCCGTGGAGAACGGTGCGGCTCCGCTCGCCGGGAGCGTCCTCTGAAGAAAGCGCGACGAAGCCCGTCGCCGGCCGCGTCACTGCGGCGCGGATGCGCCGCTCGCCGCGTTGCCGGGCCACGCCTTGCCGATCCTGTCGATCAGCGATTTGGCGGCGCCGGTCGCGATGGCCGCGTCGACGCCCGAGGTCTGCCACGAACCGTCGGCGGCCTCGACGAAGGTCAGGTTCGCGCGCGACGGCGCGTAATCGTGGTTGCGCCACGTGACCACGACGTCGCACGTGTAGGTCCGTTCGCCGACCTTCCTGCAGTCGCCGTCGGGTTTCGCCGAGATCACGTCGGCCGACACGGGCAGCGGCTGGCCGAACAGCGCGTTCAGGCCGCCGTGGTTTTCCGCTTCGAGCGCGCGGCGCACCGCGGCATCGACGTCGCTCGATCCGGGGCCGTCGTGGAGCAGGTTGCAGGCGGCAAGCAGCGTGGCGGCACAGCCGAGCGTGAGCAGCGTGGGAAACTTCATGGAACTCCGCGAATCGGATGAACGTCGGGCGGCATGCGGCGATGCGAGCGAACGTATCGCCGGGCCGGTACGCTGCGTAGTCTGCAACGTCCGTGCAGGGTTCGCGGTATCCATTTGTAACCAATTGCACGGATGGCGCGCACAAGCATCGGCAGGACCGCCTGCATCGCTGCGCCGCCGCTGTCCTTCGCGTTGAGTCGCGTTAACGCACGCCGCCACACGTGGACGCCTATTGCCGCTCCTGCTTCACGCGACTCACGAGCTGCGTCGGGCTCACGAACTGCAGCGCGATCACGACCCACACGAGCGTGATGGCCATGTAGATCATCGCCATCGCGTCGATCGACTGCGGCGCGCGCACGCCGGTCGAGAACACCGCGTAATACAGCGCGACGACGAGTGTCTGGGTGCTCGGGCCCGCGGTGAAGAAGGTCAGCTCGAACATCCCGATCGTGCGCACCAGCACGAGCAGCCCGGCTGCGAGCATGCCGGGCACCAGCAGCGGCAACAGCACGTAGCGGAAATAGCGCCACGTGTTCGCGCCGAAGATGCGCGCGGCGGCTTCGAGGTTCGGATCGATCTGCTCGATGAACGGCGTCATCACGAGGATCACGAACGGCAGCGCCGGTACCAGGTTCGCGAGGATCACGCCCGGCAGCGTGCCGGCGAGCCCGACCTTGTACATCACGGTCGCCATCGGGATCCCGTACGTGACGGGCGGCACCATCAGCGGCAGCAGGAACACCAGCAGCGCGAAGCGCTTGCCGCGGAATTGCACGCGCGCGAGCGCATAGGCGGCCGGCACGCCGAGCGCGACCGACAGCAGCACCACCGCGCCGACCACTTCGACCGTCACCCACAGCACGCTCGCGAGCTGGAAGTCTTCCCACGCCTTGGCATACCAGTGCAGCGTGAAGCCCTGCGGCAGCGGCGTGCCGAACCAGCGCGTCGCGACCGAGTTCACCGCGACGGTCGCGATCAGCAGCATCACGTTCAGCAGGAAGAACGCCATCAGCCCCCACACGAGCGCCTTCCATGCACGGCCGGCGAGGCTGCCGCGCAGTTTGCGCGGCTTCATCGCGTTGACCGGCTGCGCGCCGGGCGGGCTGTGCTTCGGCGGCCACGCCGGCGCGGCATGATTGTCGGTCGCCATCAGCCCTTGCCTCCCGTGACCGGACCGGTATAGAAGAAGCGGCGCGCGCCGAGCATCGACGCGACCACCAGCAGCTGCACGAAGCCCATCACGATCGCGATCGCCGACGCGAGCGAATAGTCGTAGCTCTCGAACGCGGCTTCGGCGGCCGCGATCGAGATCACCCGCGTCGGCCCGGCCGGCGCGCCGAGCAGCACGGCTGACGGGAACACCGAGAACGCCTGCACGAACGACAGGCACGCGGCCATCGTGAGCCCCGGCACGAGCAGCGGCAGGTAGATCCGCCGGAACTGCTGCCACGGGTTCGCGCCGAGCGTGGCCGCGGCGCGCGCGAGCGTCGGGTCGATGCCGCTGATGTACGACAGCATCAGCAGGAACGCGAACGGAAAGCCCGACACGATCAGCGACAGCAGCACGCCCCAGTAGTTGTGCGTGAGGCGCACCTCGTCGGTGTACAGGTGCAGCCCTTGCAGCGCCTGCGGGAACCAGCCGTTCGGGCCGAAGTACGTGAGCATCCCGTCGGCGACGAGCACCGTGCCGAGCGTGACGGGAATCACGAGCAGCGTCGTGACGAACTTCTGGTACGGCGAGTTGCGACGCAGCGCGAACGCGACGGGCACGGCGATGCCGACGTTGATCAGCGTCGCCGGCACCGCGAGCTTCAGCGTGACGAGCACGGTCGGCCACATCGCCGTGTCGGTGAAGAACTGCACGTAGTTCGCGAGCACGCCGCCGCCGTTCGTCGGCTGGAACGACAGCACGAGGCCGTACGCGAACGGATAGATGAACAGCGCGACGATGAACGCGAGCGCGGGCGTGACGAGCCACGCCTTCGCGTCGCGCGGCGCGCCGCCGGTCGCGAGCGTGCTCATGCGGCACCGCCCTTGCAAGTGCTGTTTCGACAGTGCCCGACAGAAGCATTCCGTTGCGCAAGAATGTGCGTCCGGCGGCGATCGGGGATGGTTTTCATGCTGGCCTCCCGGGGGCGCGCTGCCGCGCACGCGGCGCCGCGGCCGTTCATCGCGCGTCTCCCGCATAGACGAGCGTGCGCGCCGGGCTCACGCGCAGCCGCAGCCGTTCGCCCTGCGCGAATTCGCCGGCGACGCGCGCCCAGATCGGGCCGAACGGCGTGATCGCACGAATGAGCGAGTCGCGGCCGCCGTATTCGACCGTTTCGACGGTCGCGTCGAATGCGTTGTCGGCCCCTGCTTCCGCGCGCTCGATGTCGTCCGGGCGCAGCGCGACCACGACGTCCTTGCCGTCGAAGCCCGCCATCGGCACGCCGGTGATGCGCACACCCGCGGCGGCGACGTTCACGTAATCGCCGGCCATGCCTTCGAGCGTGAACGGCAGCACGTTGCGATAGCCCATGAAGCGCGCGACGTGCAGGTTGTGCGGGCGCGTGTACACGTCCTTCGGCGAAGCGACCTGCTGCACGACGCCCTCCTTCATCACGACGATCCGGTCGGCCATCGACAGCGCCTCGTCCTGGTCGTGCGTCACGTAGATCGTCGCGCGTTCGAGTTGCGTGTGGATGCGGCGGATCTCGGCGCGCATCTCGATGCGCAGCTTCGTGTCGAGGTTCGACAGCGGCTCGTCCATCAGCACCAGCGGCGGCTCGATGACGATCGCGCGCGCGATCGCGACGCGCTGCTGCTGCCCGCCCGACAACTGCCCGGGCAGCTTGCCCTCGTGGCCGACGAGCTGCACGAGTTCGAGCGCCTGCTGCGCGCGCCGCCGCGTTTCCTGCTTCGGCACGCCGCGCATCTTCAGCCCGAAGCCGACGTTTTCGAGCACCGACATGTGCGGAAACAGCGCGTAGTTCTGGAACACCATGCCAAAGCCGCGGCGCTCGGGCGGTAGCACGTCGATGCGCGTGTCGTCGAGCCAGATGCCGCCGCTCGTGAGCGGCTGCAGCCCGGCGATGCAGTTCAGCGCGGTCGACTTGCCGCAGCCCGACGGGCCGAGCAGCGCGACGAACTCGCCGCGCCGGATGTCGAGATCGAGCCCGTTCAGTGCGGCGACCTGCGCGCCCTCCGCATTGGTGAAGCTGCGGCACACGCCGTCGAGCCGCAACCGTTCGAAACTGTGCTTCATTACGCGAACTCCGTCGGCGCGGGCGCCGCGGCGCCCGCGGGTTCATCCGTCATTTCGACTTCTGCGACCCGATCTCGCGGTCCCACTTCTGGAACGCGGCCACCATCGCCTGCGCGTTGAGCGGCTGCACGTGCGGACGTTCCGCGAGCAGCTTCGCGTACTCGGGGCGGCCGAACTTCCTGATCACTTCCTGGCTGTGCGCGGGCGCCATCTCGAGCGTCACGCCCTTCACCGCCGGGCCCGGATAGAAGTAGCCGTCGTCGTAGGTCATCGCCTGCTGCGCCGGTTCGAGCAGGAAGTTCATCAGCTTGAACAGCACGTCGAGCTTGTCCTTCGCCACGCCCTTCGGAATCACCATGTAGTGCGCGTCGTTGACCCACGTCATGTTGTCGAACGCCTGGATCCGGAAGTCGGCCGGCACGATGCCGAGCGCGCGCGGGTTGAGGTCCCAGCCGGTGACGGTCACGGTCATGTCACGCGTGCCTTCGCCGAGCTCCTTCATCACGGCCGACGTGCCGCCCGGGTAGTACGGCACGCAGTCGTTGAGCTGCTTCAGGAACGCCCAGGTCTTGTCCCAGCCGTTGATCGGATCCTGCGGGTTCTTGTCGCCCAGCACGTACGGCAGCCCCATCAGGAACGTGCGGCCGGGGCCCGAGTTCGCCGGGCGTGCATAGATCAGCTTGTTCGGATGCGCCTTGCACCACGCGAGCAGCTGTTCGGGCGTCTTCGGCGGGTCGGCGACCTTCGCCGGGTTGTATTCGAGCAGCGGGCCGGCCGGCATGTAGGTCACTTCGAGGCCGAAGCCCTGCGCGACATCCTGCATCTTGCGCGGGCCGGGCGCGTACCGGTCGAGCACGCCGGGGAACGCGCCCGCGTTGTCGGGCAGCAGCTTCAGCCACAGGTTCTGCTCGATGCCGGCGGCCAGCGCGTCGGTGCCGGTCAGCACGAGATCGATGTCGGCGCGCCCCGCCGCCTGCATCGCCTTGATCTTGCCCGGCAGCTGCGGCGCGGGCGCGTTCGTGAACGTGACGTTCGCGACGAGATTCGGGTTCTTCTCCTTGAACGCCTCGATGGCCTTCTGCGTGAGCTGCAGGTTGCCCGCGACGTCGACGACGTTCAGCGATACGGGTGCGGCAACGGCTGCCGCGGCCGACAGCGTGAAACCCAGCGCGAGTGCGATCCGGCGCACACGGCGAGCGATCGGGGTGGCGTTCATGTCTCCTCACTTCGGTCGGTGGATGGGACCTTTCTTTTCAGGAAATCATGACGGCGTTATACGATGTCGGTCAACAAAAAACCGACTGGCGCGGGGCGGGAATTTCCCTAACAGAAACCTTCCGTTTCCCGAGGATTTGTAGATTGAGCGATTTCGCGGCGCGACACGGCGACGGGCACGCGGCGTGTTAGGACGTCGTATGTCGCTGGGCGCTCAAATGGAATCGGTTCACGTTGACGCGCCGGCAGGGAATTCATGCGCGGCGCGTTGCCGATGGCGCTCAGGCCGCACCGAGCGCGGTCACCTCCCCGATCAGCCGCTCCGCATCCCGCCACTCGCCGTACCCGGACGCCGGATTCAGATGCCCGACTTCGCCGAGATCGACGAGCTTGCTGCCCCACCCGGCCGCCAGCAGTTCGACGCGTTCGAAGCGCGCGAGCGGATCGTTGCGGCTCGCGGCCACGACGCTCGGAAACGGCAACCGCCCGGTCGGTACCGGGGTCCAGCCGTTCGCGGCGATCGCGTCGGGCGCCGGATAACCGGCGGGCATCGGCGTATCGAGATCGGCCGGCGCCGCGAGCAGCGCGCCGTGGATCTTGCGCGTGGCCTGCCGTGCCCAGTGCACCGTGATCATCACGCCCGCGCTGTGCGCGACCAGAATCACGGGGCCGTCGATCGCGGCGAGCGCCGCATCGAGTGCCGCGACGCGCGCGGCGCGGCTCAGCTTGTCGGCTTCGAGCGGCGCGACGGACCGTGCGTTCGGCAGGCGTCGTTGCAGATGCGTCTGCCAATGGTCTTCGACGTGATCGCGCAAGCCGGGCACGATCAGGATGGTGGGCGCGGTCGCCAGGGTCATGCAGCCTCCGGGTGGGTTCGGTTCAGGAAAGGTGGGACGCGCGCCGTTCGCGTTCGACGCTCGCGAGATCGGCCGCGTAGCTCGCGCGTCCGATCGCGAACAGCACGGCGGCCGCGAGCGGCACGACGGGAATCCATTGCAGTGCGCCGACGAGGCCGGCGCGATCGGCGACCCACCCCGTCAGCAGCGGGCCCGGCGCCATGCCGAGCAGGTTGTTGGCGAGCGTGAGCGTCGCGAACGCCGATGCATGGATCGCGGCGGGCGTCAGGTTCGCGACCATCGCGCCCGATGCGCCGGACGCGCCCGCACCGACCAGCATGCCCGCGCAGATCAGCGCGAGTTGCAGCGGCCCGGGCGGCAGCCGGAACGCGGCCGCGAGGCACACGCCCGTCAGCACGCAATACGCGATCGCGGTCAACCACTTGCGCTTGCCGTCGGTTTTGCCGACACGGTCGGTGACGATCCCGCAGCCGACCATCCCGACGCCCGACAGCAGCACGAAGCCGGCCGCAAGCACCGCGGCGCGGTCCGGCGCCATCGCGTAATAACGGTTCAGGTAGCTCGGCAGCCACGCGAACAGCGCGCCGGGCACGAACAGGTGCAGCCCGCTGCCGACATACGCGCAGATCACCGAACGCGATGCGAACAGCCCCGACATCAGCGCGCGCACGCTGCCGCGCAGGTCGCGCGGCGCATCGGCATGGGGCCGGCACGGTTCGACGCGGCAGGCCGCGAGCCGCCGTTCGGTGACCACGCCGCGGTACGCGACGAGCAGCACGATGCCGAGCGCGGCCATCACGCCGAACGACCAGCGCCAGCCGAGATGCGCGCCGACGAGGCCGCCGAGCGCCATCCCGAACACCGAGCCGAACGCGCCGCCGGCCATGAACGCGCCGGTAAGCGTCGCGCGCAGGCGCGCCGGAAAGATGCTGAGGATCAGTGCGACGCCGACGCTGCCGTACGCGGCTTCGCCGAGCCCGACGAGGCCGCGCGCAACCAGCATTTCCGCGTAGTTGGTCGACAGCGCGCAACCCAGTGTCGCAATGCTCCACAACGCGGCCATCAGGACGATGCTGCGCACGCGGCCGAAGCGGTCGGCGAGCACCGACAGCGGGAACGTCAGCAGGCCGACCAGCAGCGCGACGACGCCGGAGAGCGAGCCGAGCTGCGTGTCCGACAGTCCCCACGCGTGCTTGAGGAGCGGAAACACGGCATTGAGCACCTGCCGCGACATGTAGTCCGACAGCAGCAGGCCGACGGTCAGCCCGAACACGAGCCAGGCATAGGCCGGCGCGCGCCGCCCGGTGGCCGCCACGTCCTGCAGCGACGGCTCGACGTGATGAATCAGCATGCGTGTCTCCTCCGGCACCGGTGCGGCAACGCGCCGGCGCGGCTTGCGCGGCCCCGCTCCGTTCGTCGGAGCTTGCCTCGCGCACTGCGCGAGGGTGGGTGCGGCGCCACATCGATCGGCGGGCGGCGCTCGCGGGCCGCCCGATTGCACGGTCGCCCGGTGCGTCAGGCCGCGCGCAGCGGCACGCTCAGCTGGCCCGGCCGGCGGTTCGGCGCCATCCCGAGCTGCGCGAGCGTCTCGTCGACGCCGTCGTACTGCACGCCGATCCGGTAGATCGCCTTCGCCTCCTTGCCGGTGGCGATCTCGCGCCCGAGTTCGCGCGCGATCCGCGCGCACTGCTCGACCTGCTGCACCGACGTCATCCGGTTGCCCTTCTGGTCGATGATCGTGTCCTCGATCCCGCAGCGCGGATGCAGGCCCAGCGCCATCGCGACAGTGTTGATCGGCAGCACGTTCTTCATCAGCGATTCGAGCGTGATGCACGCGCCGTCCGGGCAGCGCCGCACGAATTCCATGAAGTTGTACGGATTCGGGCCGTCGAAGCCGCCGCCGATGCCGACCCACGTGACGTTCAGCGGCCCGCGATAGACGCCGCGGCGGATGATCCGCTCGAGCGTCTCGAGCGCGTGCATGCCGGTGAGCTGGAAATGCGGCTGGATGCCGGCCGCCTGCAGCCGGCGCAGGTGCTCGTCGACCCAGCCGGGGCCGGCCGGCACGGTCATCTCGCGGTACGCGTCCCACAGCGCGGCTTCGTTCAGCGACGTGCCGGCGATGTCCTTGCGGTTCATCAGCTCGGTGATGTTCATCTGCACGGTGTTGATCGCGACCGTCACCTGGTCGGGCTTCGGCGTCAGCTCGGCGAGCATGTGGCGCGTGTCGTCGGACAACCATTTCGCCTCGGCGCCGTCGCCTTCCGGCGCGAACGAGATCGAGCCGCCGACCTGCAGGATCATGTCGGGCACCGCCTCGCGCAGCCGGCCGAGCAGCTCGTTGAATTTCGACAGCCGCTTGCTGCCCTTGCCGTCGAGTTCGCGCACGTGCAGGTGCAGCACCGTCGCGCCCGCGTTGTAGCAGTCGACGGCCTTCTGCACGTGCTCGTCCATCGTCACCGGAATGTCTTCCGGAAAGTCGGCGGGCATCCATTCGGGGCCGTACGGCGCGACCGTGATGACCACCTTGTCCTGGTTTTCCGGGTGCAGCGAATCGTCGAGAAATTGCATGTCGTCCTCCAGTGGGAATCGTTTTAGTGCAGGCGCACGGGCGTGCGTATCCCGCCGCGCCGGGCGGCTGGCCTGGCGCGTCGTGTACAGGGTTGCGAGTCGGTTAAGGTGCGGGCGCGCTCAGAACGGCACGTCGCCGACGATGCCCGCGCGCTCCATCCTGCGCACGCACGGCGGGTAGTCCATCACCGCGTAGTGCTGGGTGCTGCGGTTGTCCCAGATCGCGACGCTGTTCTTCTTCCAGCGCCAGCGCACCTGGTATTCGGGGATGTAAGCCTGGCTGATCAGGTATTGCAGCAGCTGGCCGGCGCCCGGATTCGCGTCCTGCCCGACGCGCACGCGCCCGGGCGTATGGAAGTTCGTGAAGTGCGTCGTGAACGCGTTCACGTACAGCACCTTCTCGCCGGTTTCGGGATGCGTGCGCACGACCGGATGCTCTGCGTCCGGATACTGCGCTTTCAGCGCGAGGCGCTTGTCGACCGGCATCGCCGCGCCGAAGCTCGCCTCGATGCTGTGGCGTGCGCGCAAGTCTTCGATCTGCTGCTTCACGTGTTCCGGCAGGTTCTCGTATGCGAGCACCATGTTCGCCCACATCGTGTCGCCGCCAACCGGCGGACCCTCGATGCAGCGCAGCACACAGCCGAGCGGCGGCGCCACGCGCCAGCTCGCATCGCTGTGCCACGCATTCTCGTAGCGGTCGTTCGGCTGGTCGGGCGACTTGTAGATCCGCACGAGCCCCGGGTGCTCGGGATCGCTGCCGGCGACCGGATGATCCTCGAGCTCGCCGAAGCGGCGTGCGAACGCGACGTGCTCGGCGCGCGTGATGTCCTGGTCGCGCAGGAACAGCACGCGATGGCGCAGCAGCTGCGTGCGGATTTCGGCGAACAGGCCGTCGTCGTGCACGGCGTCGGCGAGGCTCACGTCCAGCAGCTCCGCGCCGATCGCACAGGTCAGGGGTTCGACTCGCATGCGCGTCTCCTCAGACGATGAATACCGACGAGCCGGTCGTCTTGCGCGATTCGAGATCGCGGTGCGCCTGCGCCGCGTCCTGCAGCGCGTAACGCTGGTTGATCTCGATCCGGATGCGGCCGGCCGCGACGTGCGCGAACAGCTCGCCGGCCAGGTCGTTCTTCTCGGCCGGATCGGCGATGTAGTCGGCCAGCGCCGGGCGCGTCAGGTACAGCGAACCCTTCATCGCGAGGCGCTGCGGGTCGAACGGCGGGATCGGGCCCGACGCGGTGCCGACGCAGACCATCAGCCCGCGCCGCTTCAGCGAATCGAGCGAGCCCTCGAAGGTGTCCTTGCCGACGCTGTCGAACACGACGTCGACGCCCGCGCCGCCGGTCAGTTCGCGCACGCGCTTCGCGACGTCCTCGCGGCTGTAGTCGATCGTATGGTCGCAGCCGTGTGCGCGGGCGATCGCGGCCTTGTGCTCGCTCGACACGGTGCCGATTACCGTGAGCCCGAGCAGCTTCGCCCATTGCGACACGATCAACCCGACGCCGCCCGCGGCCGCGTGCAGCAGGATCGTGTCGCCCGGCGCGAACGCGTGGATGCGGCGCAACAGGTACGCCGACGTCAGGCCGCGCATCGTCATCGCCGCGGCCGTTTCGCAGGCGATCCCGGCCGGCAGCTTCACGAGCGGCGCGGCGGCGATCAGCCGTTCGGTGCTGTACGCGCCGAGCGTGTTCAGGAAGCCGGTGTAGGTCACCCGGTCGCCGGCGGCGACGTTCGTCACGCCGGGGCCGACGGCCTCGACCACGCCGGCGGCCTCGACGCCGATGCCGGACGGCAGCGGCACCGGATACAGGCCGCTGCGGAAATACGTGTCGGCGAAGTTCAGGCCGACGGCCTCGTGCCGCAGGCGGACCTGCCCCGCGCCCGGGTCGCCGACTTCGACCGCTTCCCAGCGCAGCACGTCGGGGCCGCCGGTTTCGTGGAATCGCACTGCATGTGCCATCTGGTTCTCCGTAGGATTTCAGTCGGATGCGCGTCACGCATCGTCGGGTTCGTCCGCGCCCGGCGTCGTCGCGGCTGAGCCGCTCGCCGGAGGCGCGTCCAGTTCGGTCCAGTCGGCGTCGCTCAAATAGCGCCGCGCGGCCGGGAAAATCACGCCTTCCATGCGCCCCATCTGCTCGAACGCGCCGCGCGCATAGACGGCGAGCGCTGCATCGAACGCGGCCGACGGCAAGCCGTCGGCGGCGAGCCGCGCCAGCGCGCCGAGCGCGTGCGCATCGCGGCGCCGCTGGCGGTCGAGCTCGTCGAGTTCGGCCGCGGTGCTCTCCGCCCGTCTGCGCAATGCCGCGCACAGGCGTGCTTCGGCGGACGGCCCGGAACGCGCGTCCTGCAGCGCCGCGAGCGACGCCAACGCGGCGTGCACCGCGAGCGCGCGGTCTGCATCGGCGGCCGGCCGCGTTGCCGAGTCCGGGTCTTCGCTCGCGAGCGTCGGCGCCTGCAACTGCGTCAGCGCCTGCAACTGCGCGCCGAGCGCGCGATGCGCGGCGAGACAGCGGGCCATCACGCGCGCCTCTGCCGGCGCACGCCGCGCCGGGCACACGAGCACCGGCACGCCGCTCGTCGCCAGCAGCAACCGCCGTTGCGCGGCCGCGCCGGCATCGGCATCGTGCGGCAGCGCCGCGACGCCGATCAGGTCGCAGCCGAGTTCGCCGGCGAGCGTGGCGGGCGACGTGCCGCCGGCCGCCGGGTGGCCGGCCCCCGGATCGCCGGCCGCCGGATGGCCGGCCCCCGCGATCGCATGGGACAGGCCCTGGGCCCGGGCGGCGGCTTCCACTTTCGCACCGTGTTCCGGCATCCGCGCTCCGGATAAACGCGAGTCGGAGCCAGGCGATTGCGGCGCCGCGCCGGACAGCACGAACGTGACCCGCGCGCCGACCGCACGCGCCAGTTCGAGCGCATGGCCGATCGCGTCGATGCCGCCGGGCACGCCGTCGACCGTCACGAGCAGATGGCGATACATCGTGCCGCTCCGTTTATCCGGCGCTCGGCGCGCTGCGGCGCGCGCCAGTCGATACGATGTTCATGGCCCCCTCCCCGTTGCATTGGTCAATCGCGTTCGTCACGCCTCGGAACCCATGCTATCGGCCGGGCGGCGGCGCGGCCCCACTCGCCGCGGGGGGGATTGACGCGCGAACGCGGTTCGGCCGATCCTTCCCCCCACGCCCACCCCGGACGCCGGCCTGCACGGCAGCGCCGGATTCCGACTGCTGCCCCGATGGCTCACCCACCCGAACGCGCCGACGCGCCCCCGACCGAACTCGTGCTGAAGACGACCGCGCCGCGCGTGCCGGCGCAGTTGCTCGCGCGCGCGCGGCTGAGCCTCGCCGCGGCGGCGTTCGACGCCCGGCCCGTCACGCTCGTGCAGGCGCCGGCCGGCTACGGCAAGACCTCGCTGCTCGCGCAATGGCGACGCGAATCGCTCGCGCTCGGCCGCGCGGTCGTGTGGCTGTCCGCCGACGAGCGCGACGACGCGCCGCGCCTGCTGCAGGGGCTCGTGCAGGCGGTGCGCACCGGTTGCGCGCGACCCGCGTTCGGGCGCCTGATTCCGGACGGCGCGGCCCGCGCGCTGGAGGGGCTGACCGCGTGGCTGGCCGAGGTCGCGCAACTGTCGATCGACGCGCTGCTGATCGTCGACGATGCGGAGCGGCTGCCCGCCGCCGGCCTCGACGCGCTGACCTACGTGCTGCACAACGCGCCGCAGAACCTGCGGGTGGTCGTCGCGGCCCGGCGCGGGCTCGATCACGCGGCCGGCGACCTGCTCGCCGGCGGGCAATGCACGCTCGCGGGCCCCGACTGGCTGCGCTTCACGCTCGACGAGACGATCGCGCTGGTCGGCGCGCGCTTTGCGCAGCGGGTCGACGCCGACGCGTGCGCGCGGCTGTTCGAGCGCGTCGACGGCTGGCCTCTCGGGCTGCAGCTCGCGATGGCCGCGATGGCGCGCTCGGCCGATCCGCGCCAGGCCGTCGATGCGCTCGCCGCACGCATGGACGGCACGCGCGACCGGCTCGTCGAACTGCTGCTCGCGAATTTGTCGGCTGACGACACCGCGTTCCTGACCCGCACGAGCGTTGCCGACCGCCTGCATCCGTCGCTGTGCGCCGCGCTGCTCGACGACGCGGCCGCCCCCGACCGGCTCGCACGGCTCGCGCGCGACACGCCGCTGTTCATCGCGTCCGACGCTTCCGACTGGTGCCGGCTGCATCCGCTCGTGCGCGATACGCTGCGCGACCGTCTGACGACGAGCGCCGAAGCAGACCGCAGCGCGCTGCACGCACGCGCGGCCGCGTGGCTCGACGCGCACGGGATGACGGAGGAAGCGGCGCGCCACGCGTATGCGGCCGGCCAGTTCGAGACGGCATACGCGCTCGCGCAGCGCTGCCTCGAGGACGCGATCAAGCAGGGCCGCATCAACGACGTGCTCGACTGGCTCGCGCTGCTGCCCGATGCGGAACTCGACAAGCGCCCGACGCTGCGGATCGCGGTCGCGTGGGCGCTGGCGCTCGGCGAGCGCCATGTCGAGGCGCGGCGCCAGATCGCCGGCATCCTGGCCGACCCCGGCACGCCGGCCGCGATGCGCTACGAATGCGCGCTGATCCTCAGTGCGGCCGCCTACTACGCGGACGAAATCGACCGTTTCGTCGAGCTGTTCGAACCGTGGGCCGATTTCACGCCGCCCGCGGCGACGTGGCTCGCGCAGATGCATGCGAACCGCCTGTCGGCGCGCGCGATCATCGTCGGCGAACCGGCGCAGGCGCGCCGCTTCCAGCAGGTCGCGCCGCGCGGCGCGACCGCGGCCGGGTTCGGCTACGTCGCGCGCTGGGGCGAGCTGATCACCGGCCTGAGCTACCTGCGCGAAGGCCAGATCCGGCTCGCGGACGACGCGTTGTCGCCGGCGCTCGCCCGCGCGGAAGCCGATCTCGGGCGCCGCCATCCGCTGACCTGCATGCTTGCGGCGATGTGCGCGGCGATCGCGTACGAGGCCGATCGCGTCGACCAGGCCGCCGCGCTGCTCGCGAACCGGCTCGACGTGCTCGAGCACGCGGGCACGCCCGACACCGTGCTGCTCGGCTACCGGACGGCCGCGCGCATCGCGCTGCTGCGCGGCGTCGAGCATCGCGCGATCGACCTGCTCGAGGCGCTCGACGCGATGGGCGTCGCGCGCCGGCTGCCGCGCCTGTCGGTCGCGAGCCTCGCCGAGCAGGTGCGCATTCACGCGGCGCGCTATCGCGAGGCGACCTGCCATGCGCTGGTCGAGCGGATCGATGCGATTGCCGCGGCCGAGTTTCCGTCGCACGGGCCGCTGTGGCGGCGCCCCGTCGTGCTGCTGCAGGCGATGGCGCACGCGGGCGCCGCGCTTGCCGCGCGCCGCTGGGACGATGCGTGCGCGGCGCTCGACGAAGCCGCCGTGCTGGCCCGCGAAATGAGCATGGGACGCGAGCGCATCGAGATCATGGCGCTCAGCGCGTTCGCGCTCGAACAGTCCGGGCACGGCGGCCGCGCGCTGCTCGACGAGGCGATGAACCTCGCGGACATGTTCGGCCTCACGCGCACGCTCGCCGACGCGCATCCGGCCGTCGCCGACTGGGCGCGCCGCATCGGCGACGAGACGGCCGCGGGCGACGGACCCGCCCGGCCCGCACAGCCGCAGCCGCGCATCGTGCCGCCCGCGCCGCGCAGCACGGCCAGCCCGCGCGCGGTGCCGAGCGTCGTGCTGACGCCGAAGGAGCGCGCGATCCTCGAACTGCTCGCGCGCAACCTGTCGAACAAGGAGATCGCGGTGGCGCTCGCCGTCGGCGAGGAAACCGTGAAGTGGCACCTGAAGAACCTGTTCGGCAAGCTCGACGCCAGCTCGCGCAAGCACGCGGTGCGCCGCGCGCTGGTGCTCGGGTTGCTCGAAAGCGCGCCTTGACGCGCGCGTTGCCCGCCTGCGCACGTCCGAACCGGCCTCAACTCGCGTCAACTCGCCTTAACTGGCCTTGATCGGCCTTGCCCGGCCGTTGATGACAACCGCGTCACCAGGGCTTCCCTCCGATTCTCCGCAACCCTGCCCCCCGCGCATGGGGGGGAGCGGCCGCGCGCCGTTGCGTAGTCTTTCCGCACGGCTCGCACCGGCGTCGCACCCGGCGCCCTCCCGCCTGCCTCGATGCTTCCCCCGCTTCACCCGCCCGGGCTCGATCCCGTGCGGTCCATTACGATCCTGGAGACTTCGATGAAGACGAAACTGGCCGCGCTCGCGGCGCTTGCCGGCAGTGCGGCGCTCGCGCACGCGCAATCCTCCGTCACGCTGTACGGGGTGGTCGACACGGGCCTGCTGTACCAGAGCACGTCGGCCGCGTCGTTCGGCCCGAGCGCGCCGAACACCGGCAAGGTGTTCCGCATGAAGGACGGCGGCATCTATTCGAGCTTCTGGGGCATCAAGGGCAGCGAGGACATCGGCGGCGGCTACAAGGTCAACTTCAAGCTGCAGGGCTCGTTCGACAGCGGCACCGGCAGGATGCAGCTGAGCGACACGCCGGGCGCCGTCGCGATCTTCAACCAGGTTGCGTCGCTCGGCGTGTCCGGGCCGTTCGGCACCTTCACGGCCGGCCGCCAGATCGTGCCGATGATCTACGCGATGGCCGACACCGACGTGCGCAACGCGCAGTTCTTCGGCAGCGTGCTGACCGCGTGGCTCGGCCTGAACACCGCGGCCGGCTGGCCGGGGACGAGCACCAACGGCGCGATCGGCGCGCTGTACGACAGCAATGCGCTCGTCTATCAGTCGCCGACCTTCGCGGGCGCGTCGATCGCGCTCGAATACGCGCCCGGCGGCGTCGCCGGGCAGTTCCAGGGTGGCACGCGCGAATCGGTCGTGCTGCGGTATTCGAACTACGGGCTCAACGCGTCGGCCGTCTACTACAACGGCCACGACACGAATCCGGCGCCGGGTGTCGCGCCGACCGGCGTCGACAACAACCGCTTCATCTACGTCGGCGCGAAATACACGATCCGCGATTTCTCGGTGTCGGCGTCGTACGGCAACGGCAGGAATCCGTCGCATGCGGACAAGGTGAACCTCGACATGCTGTCGGCCGGCGTCGGCTATCGCTTCACGCCCGCGTTGCAGGTGACGTCGGCGGTGTATTACCTGAAGGACCGCAACCGTTCGGAAAACCGCTCGACGGCCGTCGTGCTCACGGCCGACTACAGCCTGTCGAAGCGGTCGATGGTCTATGCGCAGGTCGGCCACGAGAACAACCGCGGCACGATGAACCAGATGCTCGTGTACGGGCAGCCGGTCGCGCCCGGGGTCGGCACGACCGCGGCGATGGTCGGGCTGCGGCACAACTTCTGACGATGCGGTGCGGTGTGGCACGGGTGCCGCAGCGCGCAGGGCCTGGCGCGATGTCCACAGGCACCCGTTCGCGACACGTCGATGCGTCGTCTGTTGAGGCGGCTGACCGAAACAGGCAGGCGCGCTGCGCGCGGCGGCGCACCGACACGACGCGCGGCCGCCGTCTGCAGCGATCGCGGGGATCGGCTACAGTGGGCGTCTTCGGCGCGCCCCGCCCGCCGGTCGATGCGTTCGTCCCGTTCCCGCCGCCGTGTCAGCGGCTGCCGGTGACGCGTAGCAGGCCGGCGGGGCGCGGATCCTCAACGTTGACGAACGAACCTCCATGCCCGATCTGTCCGCCTTCCCGATCACGAAAAAATGGCCGGCCCAGCATCCCGACCGTCTCCAGCTGTACTCGCTGCCGACGCCGAACGGCGTCAAGGTGTCGATCATGCTCGAGGAAACCGGCCTGCCGTACGAGCCGCACCTCGTGCGCTTCGACACGAACGACCAGCTGTCGCCCGAATTCCTGTCGCTGAACCCGAACAACAAGATCCCGGCGATCATCGATCCGAACGGCCCCGACGGCCGGCCGCTGGCGCTGTTCGAATCCGGCGCGATCCTGATCTATCTCGCGGACAAGACGGGCCAGCTGATCCCGAAGGATCCGGCGGGCCGCTACGAGACGATCCAGTGGGTGATGTTCCAGATGGGCGGCATCGGCCCGATGTTCGGCCAGGTCGGCTTCTTCCACAAGTTCGCGGGCCGCGACTACGAGGACAAGCGTCCGCGCGACCGCTACGTCGCCGAATCGAAGCGCCTGCTCGGCGTGCTCGACGCGCATCTCGCGAACCGCAAGTGGGTGATGGGCGATACGTACACGATCGCCGACATCGCGATCTTCCCGTGGGTGCGCAACCTCGTCGGCTTCTATGAAGCGGGCGACCTGGTCGGCTTCGGCGAATTCAAGCATGTCGCGCGGGCGCTGGACGCGTTCGTCGCGCGTCCGGCCGTCGCGCGCGGGCTCAACATCCCGGCACGCGGCTGAGCCGCACGGCGGGCGCACCCGGTGCGGCCCGCCGTCTGTCCGGCCCGCCGCATCGCGCGGCGGGCGGTTCACGCGCTGCCTTGCGCGCGTTTTCTTTCGGTGTTTCCATGTCCCGCTCGTCGCGTTCGTTCGACGTGACAATGCGGCGGCGCTACTTTTCGGTCGACGCCGACACTTCTCCTCCCAATCCCGCCAGCAGCTTTTCGAGCAACGCCGCAAGTTGCGCCTGCTCCGCCTCCGACAGCGCGGCCAGCATCGCGCGCTGATTGTCGACGTGCGCGACCACCGCATCGTCGATCAGCGCGCGGCCGGCGTCGGTCAGCGCGACGAGCGTGCCGCGGCCGTCGGCCGGGTTCGGCCGGCGCTCGACCCAGCCGGCCTTCTGCAGCCGGTCGATGCGCGCGGTCATCCCGCCCGACGACATCATCAGCGCGTCGTACAGCGCGGTCGGTGTCAGCGCGAACGGCGCGCCGCTGCGCCGCAGCGTCGCCAGCACGTCGAACTCGCCCGGCTGCATCCCGTAGCGCGCGAACAGCGGATTGAGACCGTCGCGCGCGATCACGAGCGCGGCTTCCTGCAGCCGTCCCATCACGAGCATCGACGACGCATCCAGATCCGGACGCTCGACGCGCCATTGCGCGAGCGCATGCGCGGCTCGATCCATTAACCCTCCTCGGCTCACCAGTTATCTTGACGTCGAGATAAATACGCATTTATCTTGATGTCGAGATACTTTACATGAAAATGCACGGCACGCAGGACGGAGGTGTCGTGCACCGATATCGAGGGCCACTCCATCATGAATCGCTTCACTTCCCCCGGCTGGCGGCTGGCCGCCGTCGTACTGGTCGGGTTGAACCTGCGGCCCGCGCTGGCCGCGATCGGTCCGCTGCTCGACATGATCCAGCTTGCGACCGGCATCGGCGATGGCGCGGCGAGCCTGCTGACCACGATCCCGATCCTGCTGATGGGCCTGGGCGCGCTCGGCGCGCGGCGGCTGCAGCGCGTGACGGGGATCGCCGGCGGCGTGTGGCTCGGCGTCGTGCTGATCGGGCTCGCGTGCGCGTCGCGCTTCGGCGCGCAGCACGCGTGGCTGCTGCTCGCGAGCGCAGGTTGCGCGGGCATCGGGATCGCGATGGTGCAGGCGCTGCTGCCGGGGTTCGTGAAGGCGCATTTCGCGACGCGCATCGGCGGCGCGATGGGCGTCTATTCGACGTCGATCATGGGCGGGGCGGTGCTCGCGAGCGTCGTCGCTCCGTTCGCCGCGGCCCGCTGGGGCTGGCTGGTCGCGCTCGCGGGCTGGGCGCTGCCGGCCGCGGTCGCGGCGCTCGCGTGGCCGCTGGCCAGTCGTGGCGGCGACGCACCGGCGTCCGGGCCGACGGCCGCGCCGCCGATGCAGGCGCTGCCGTCGCGCTCGCCGCGGGCCTGGCGGCTCGCGATGTTCTTCGGGATCGCGACGGGTGCCTACACCCTCGTGCTCGCATGGCTGCCGCCGTACTACATGCGGCTCGGCTGGTCGCCGACCGCGGCCGGCAGCCTGCTCGGCGGCGTGACGCTCGCGGAAGTCGTCGCGGGGCTGGCGATCTCGGCGACGATCGACCGCCTGCCCGATCGCCGGCCCGCGCTGCACGCGGCGATCGCGTCGCTGTTCGCCGGATTGCTGGTGATGCTGGCCGCGCCGGACACGCTCGCGATGCCGGCCGCGCTGCTGCTTGGCGCGGGGATCGGCGCGCTGTTTCCGCTGTCGCTGATCGTCACGGTCGATCATGCGGCGACGCCGGCCGATGCGGCATCGCTGACCGGGTTCGTGCAGGGCGTCGGCTATCTGGTCGCCGGGTTGTTTCCGTTCGCGGCCGGCATCGTGCGCCAGCATCTCGCGGATCTGACGCCGGCATGGATCGCGATGGCATGCCTGTGCGTCGTGCTGTTCGCGCTGGCGGCCGGCTTCGCGCCGCAGTTTGCGCGGCGTGTCGCGCGTGCGTAGCGCCGGTCAGGCGCGGCACGTGAAGGCGTCGACCCGGTTCGTGGCCGGCGCGCGGTTGCCCGTTGCCGGTTCATGCGGTGCCGTTCGACGATGGGCATCGATCGGCGGCCCGGCTCGCGCGGTTGCCCGTTCTCACCCGATCGTGCTGGTTCATGCGATGAGCGCCGCTCGACGATGGGTATTGATCGGTTGCCCCGCTCGCGAGGCAACGCATTGTCGCGATGCCTCGCAACGCGAAGTGCGTTGCGTTCGGTACACGCGTCATCACCCCCCGCTCGCGTACAGCGTCGAATCCGCGAACCCTTCCGCATCGAGCACGCGCCCGATCAGGATCAGCGCGGTGCGTTCGATCTGCGTGCCCTGCACCTTGGCGACGATGTCGGCCAGCGTGCCGGTCACGCGTTCCTCGTCGGGCCAGCTCGCGCGATAGATCACGGCGACCGGGCACGCGGGCCCGTAATGCGGCAGCACTTCGTCGACGATCCGCGCGAGATGCCGCACGCCGAGGTGAATCGCGAGCGTCGCGCGATGCGCGGCGAGCGCGCCGAGCGCTTCGCCTTCCGGCATCGTCGTCTTGCCCGCGAAGCGCGTGAGGATCACCGTCTGCGCGACACCGGGCAGCGTCAGCTCGACTCCGAGCGTCGCCGCGCAGGCGGCCGTGGCCGTCACGCCCGGCACGATTTCATAGGGAATCCCGAGCGCTTTCAGCCGGCGGATCTGTTCGCCGATCGCACCGTACAGCGACGGATCGCCCGAATGCACGCGCGCGACGTCCTGCCCTTTCGCATGCGCGTCGGCGAGCAGCGCGACGATCGCGTCGAGGTCGAGCTCGGCGGTATTGACGACCCGTTCCGCACGATGGCCGTCAAGCACGGCCGGCGGCACGAGCGACCCTGCATACAGGATCACCGGGCACGTGCGCACGAGGCGCTGGCCCTTTACCGTGATCAGCTCCGGGTCCCCGGGGCCCGCGCCGATGAAATACACCGTCATCGAAAAATCTCCGTCAATTCATGGGACAGCCGGGTCGCGTGGCATCAAGCACGCGCGGCCGGGTCGAGCGCGTCGAGCAGCGCGGCGGCCGAGTCGAACGCGCGGTCGGCGTCGGGCAGCGGCGGCCGGCGCAGCATCACGACCGGCAGCCGGCGTTCGCGCGCGACGTCGAGCTTGGCTTCGGTCGCGGCGCCGCCGCTGTTCTTGCTGACGACGACGTCGATGCCCGCGAGCGCGAACAGCGCGCGTTCATTTTCGAGCGTGAACGGCCCGCGCGCGGCGACGATCTGCGCGCGCGCGTTGCCGGGATGCGCATCGAGGCAGCGCACCAGCCAGAACTGGTGCGGCGGGATCGCGTCGAGATGCGCGAGCGGTTCGCGGCCGAGCGTGAACAACGGCCGGCGGAACGGCGCGAGCGCAGCCTCGATGCCGGCCCAGTCGTCGACCATTCGCCAGTCGTCGCCGGGTTGCGGCGCCCACGGCGCGCGGCGCAGCGCCCACAGCGGCACGCCCGCGTCGCGCGCGGCGGCCGCCGCGTTCGCGCTGATGCGCGCGGCATACGGATGCGTGGCGTCGATCACGAGGCCGACGCTGGCACCGCGCAGATACGCGGCGAGCCCCGCCGCCCCGCCGAAGCCGCCGACGCGCACGTCGCAGCGCAGGTCGTCGGGCACCTTGCCGAGACCCGCGAGGCTATAGACGTGCCGCGGACCGAGCGCGCGTGCGATCTTCAGCGCGTCGCCGGTGCCGCCGAGCAGCAGGATGCGCGCGCTCATCGTGCGATCCCGACGAAGCGGCCCTGCCGGTCGATCGCGAACATCTCGACGGCGACCGATGGCGGCACGATGTCGCGCGCGACCCGCAGCGCATGCGCGCAGACGAGATCGCCGAGCGGCACGCCTTCGGCCTGCGCGAGCTTCAGCGCTTCCTGGCTGGTGTTCGCCGCGCGCATCGCGGCCTGCAGCGCGTCGTTCGCGCCCGCCTCGGCCGCCCACTGCGCGAGCAGCGGCAGGTCGATGCTCGAATGGCGGCTGTGCAGGTCGAGATGGCCGGCCGCGAGCTTGCTGAGCTTGCCGAAGCCGCCGCACATCGACAGGCGCGCGACCGGCGCGCGGCGCAGGTGCTTGAGCACCGCGCCGGCGAAATCGCCCATTTCGATCAGTGCCATGTCGGGCAGGCCGTAGTGCGCGCGCATCGCATCCTCGCTCGCGTTGCCGGTGCACGCGGCGATGTGCGCGATCCCGTTCGCGCGCGCGACGTCGATGCCCTGATGGATCGACGCGATGTACGCCGAGCACGAGAACGGCCGCACGATGCCGGTCGTGCCGAGAATCGACAAGCCGCCGACGATGCCAAGCCGCGGGTTCATCGTCTTCAGCGCGAGCGCCTCGCCGCCCTCGACGCCGATCGTCACGTCGAAGCCGCCCGTGTAGCCGTATTCGGCCGCGAGCGCGTCGAGGTGCGCGGTCATCATCTGGCGCGGCACCGGATTGATCGCCGGTTCCCCGACCGGCAGCGTGAGCCCCGCGCGCGTGACGGTGCCGACCCCCGGCCCCGCGTGAAAACGCACGCCGGGCGCGGCGGCGAGCGCGACCCGCGCGAAGATCAGCGCGCCGTGCGTGACGTCCGGATCGTCGCCGGCATCCTTGATCGTGCCGGCTTCCGCGCCGTCGGCCGTGGCTCGGCAGAACGCGAGCCGCATCATCACGCGCTGCCCCTTCGGCAACACGATCTCGACCGCATCGTCCGCGCGGCCCGCGAGCAGCACGCGTGCGGCGGCGAGCGACGTCGCGGTCGCACAGCTGCCGGTCGTGTAGCCGAAGCGCAGCGGTGCCGGTTGTTCGGGGGTTTCGTCGCGCATCAGGCAGGGTCCGCGAGGTCGGTCGCCGTGGAAGCGGGCTTGTGCACGTCGTACAGCGTGACGGGCAACGGCTGCCGCCATGTGTCGAAGCGGCCGAGCGGCTCGGCGTGCGCGAGCGATACGCGCGTGAGCGTGCCGCCGTGCGCGTCGCGCCACGCGGCGAGCGCCAGCTCGCCCTGCAGCGTGACCGCGTTCGCGACGAGCCGGCCGCCGGGCTTCAGCGCCGACCAGCACGCGTCGAGCACGCCGGGCACGGTCGCGCCGCCGCCGATGAAGATCGCGTCGGGCGCGGCGAGCCCCGCGAGCGCATCGGGCGCGCGCCCGGCCACGAGTTGCAGGCCCGGTACGCCGAGCGCGTCGCGGTTGTGCTCGATGTAGCGCTGCCGCTCCGCATGCGACTCGATCGCGATCGCCTGGCACGACGGATGCGCGCGCATCCACTCGATGCCGATCGAGCCGCTGCCCGCGCCGACGTCCCACAACAGTTCGCCGGGGGCAGGCGCGAGGCGTCCGAGCGTCAGCGCGCGCATGTCGCGCTTGGTGAGCTGGCCGTCGTGGCGGTACGCGTCGTCGGGCAGGCCGGGCGTGAGTGCGCGGCGCGGCGCATCGGGGCCGGCCTGGCAGTCGAGCGCGACGAGATTGAGCGCGGCGGTTTCGTCGATGTGCCAGTCTTGCGCGAGCCCGTCGATGCGCCGCTCGAGCGGGCCGCCGAGGTGCTCGAACACGCTGAGGCGCGTCGGGCCGAAGCCGCGCGCGGCGAGTTCGGCGGCGACCGTGGCCGGCGTGCGGCCGTCGGCGCTCAGCACGAACAGGCGCCGGCCCGGCAGCAGGTGACGCGCCAGCGTCGCGAGCGGCCGGCCGACGAGCGACACCGCGCCGACGTCCTGCAACGCCCAGCCGAGCCGCGCGGCCGCCAGCGACAGCGACGACGGTGCGGGCAGCACGCGCCATTCGTCGGGGGACAGTTCGCGCGCGAGCGTCGCGCCGACGCCGAACAGCATCGGGTCGCCGCTCGCCAGCACGCAGACGGGCGAACCGCGCTGCGCGAGCAGGCCCGACAGGTCGAACGGCGACGGCCACGCGGCGCGTTCGGCCGGCAGCCGCGCGGGCAGCATGTCGAGGTGCCGCTTCGCGCCGACGACCCGCTTCGCCTCGAGCAGCGCGCGCCGCGCGCCGCGCCCGAGCCCCGCGTAGCCGTCGTCGCCGATGCCCACTACCGTCAGCCACGCCGTCATGCACCCTTCCCCTTCGTCCGATTCCATCGAGTCGCCGCACGGCGGCCGTGAAGGCGCCGGTGCGGCTGTCCGCATTGCGAAAGTCGGCATGGTACCGTGTTCCACCGCGCGTTTCATCTGCGAGCCCGCCGACGCCGGGCCGCGTTTCGCGTCGTCCACGGCGCCTGCCCGACGGTCGCCCGGCGGTCGCCTGGGGGTCCCGAAACGCCGGTGAAATCGGGTATCCTACGGCCGTTCGTTCGCCGGTGCCCTTCGGGGCCGAAGAGGGAACACAGGGCGCGCCTCGCGCCGCTGTGGCTGCCCCCGCAACTGTAGACAGCGAGCCGATCTCCCCCCTCATGCCACTGGTTTCACCGGGAAGGCCGGGAGCCGGCGCCGACCTGTCAGCCAGGAGACCTGCCGGCCTGAAAGTGCGTGCGTGCCAGTCGGCGTCGGGCGGGGTGTACCGATGCGTTGGCCGCGGCGCGACACTGTCCCGGTATCCCGTTGAGATCCGCCCCCGATTCGAATCCTGCTTCGCCCGTCGTGCGCCCTTCGGCTTGCCCGGGGCTCGTGCGCATCGTCGCGGCCGCCGACGGCGGGCTGTGCCGGATCAAGCTGCCGGGCGGCCGGCTCGACGCGCGGCAGGCGCGCGCGATCGCCGCCGTCGCGCGTGCCTGCGGCTCCGGCGCGATCGACGCGACCAATCGCGCGAATCTCCAGTTGCGCGGCATTCGCGACGGCACGGCCGATACGCTGGTCGACGCGTTGCTCGACGCGGGCCTGGGCCCACGCATCAACGCGGGCGAGGCCGCTGACGACCGCGCCGCGCTCGCCGCAAGCGACGACGTCCGCAACCTGATGCTCAGCCCGCTTGCGGGGCGCGATCCCGACGCGCTGCTCGATAGCCGCGCACTCGCGCTTGCGCTGCTCGACATGCTGACGCACGAGCCGCGCCGCGGCGAACTGTCGCCGAAATTCTCGATCCAGCTCGACGGCGGCGAATCGGTCGCGGCGCTCGATCATCCGCACGACATCTGGCTCGCCGCGTGGCGTCGCGGCGACGGCGCGGTCCGCATCGCCGCGGGCCTGGCCGGCTGTCCGCCGGTCGCGCCCGACGATCCGCCCGCCGCGTTCGACGTGGCGCCGGACCAGGCCGTCGCGCTCGTGCGCGCGTTGCTGCTGGCGTTCCTCGATCTCGCACCGGCCGACGTCACGCGGATGCGCGCGTGGCTCGCGACCGGCGGCGCACGCGCGTTGCGCGAGCGTGCGCAGCATTACGTACCGTTCCCGCTCGAAGCCGATCCGGCACTGGCCGGCTGGCGGCGCACGCAAGCGGATGCCGCGCTGCGTTTCGGCGCACGGCCGTCGCGCGACGCGGATCGCTGCAGCGTCGGCGCGCAGTTCGTGCTCGGCCGGCTCGACGCGTCGCAACTGGAACGGCTCGCGGCACTGGCCGACGCCGACGGCGACGGCACGCTGTCGATGACGCCGTGGCAAGGCGTGTTCGTGCACGGCGTGCGGCACGAACGTGCGCCGGCCGTGCTCGGCGCGCTCGCGTCGCTCGGGCTCGTGTGCACGACATCCGACCCGCTGGCGGCGCTGGTCGCCTGCACCGGCAGCGCGGGCTGCGCGAAGTCGCGTGCCGATACGAAACGCGATGCGCTCGCGCTGGCCGCGCGCGTCGGCCATCCGGTCGACGTGCACCTGACCGGCTGCGAGCGCCACTGTGCGCTGCCGCACCCCGCGACGCATACGCTGGTCGCGGTCGCGCCCGCGCGCTACGACCTTTACCGGCGCGACGCCGCCGCGGGCCTCGGCGCCCCGCTCGCGCGCCATTTGACGATTGACCAGGCCGCGGCCCGACTGACGGGCGCGCGCCACAGCCAGGACACCACCGATGCTTGACTACATTCGCGACGGGCAGGAAATTTACCGCCAGTCGTTCGCGACGATCCGCGCCGAGGCCGACCTGTCGCAGGTTCCGCCCGATCTCGAGAAACTCGCGGTGCGCGTGATCCACGCGTGCGGGATGGTCGATGTCACCTACGACCTGCGCTTCTCGGCCGGCGCCGGCACGGCGGGCCGTATGGCGCTCGCGGCCGGCGCGCCGATCCTGTGCGACGCGAAGATGGTTGCCGAAGGCATCACGCGCGCGCGGCTGCCGGCCGGCAATCGCGTGATATGCACGCTCGGCGAACCTGAAGTGCCCGACCTCGCGCGGCATCTCGGCAACACCCGCTCGGCCGCGGCGCTCGAACTGTGGCGCCCGCATCTGGCCGGCAGCGTCGTCGTGATCGGCAATGCGCCGACCGCGCTGTTCCACCTGCTCGACATGATCGACGCCGGTGCGCCGCGCCCCGCGCTGATCCTCGGCTTTCCGGTCGGCTTCATCGGCGCGGCCGAATCGAAGGCGGCGCTCGACGCCGACAGCCGCGGCGTGCCGTACGTCGCGCTGCTCGGCCGGCGCGGCGGCAGCGCGATGGCGGCCGCCGCGGTCAACGCACTCGCGACGGAGGCCGAATGACGGCCCCGCGCGGACGCCTGTTCGGGGTCGGCGTTGGCCCCGGCGATCCTGAACTGATGACGATCAAGGCGCTGCGCGTGCTGCAGGCCGCGCCGGTGGTCGCGTATTTCGTCGCGAAGGGCAAGAAGGGCAATGCGTACGGAATCGTCGAGGCGCACCTGCGCGACGCGCAGACGCAATTGCCGCTCGTCTATCCGGTGACGACCGAGGCGCTGGCGCCGCCGCTTTGCTACGAGACCGTGATTGCCGACTTCTACGACACGGCGGCCGAGATCGTCGCGTCGCATCTCGATGCCGGGCGCGACGTCGCGGTGATCTGCGAAGGCGACCCGTTCTTCTACGGGTCGTACATGTACCTGCACGATCGCCTCGCGCCGCGCTACGACACCGAAGTGATCCCGGGCGTGTGCGCGATGCTCGGCGGCACGGCCGTGCTCGGCCAGCCGCTCGTCTATCGCAACCAGAGCCTGTCGGTGCTGTCCGGCGTGCTGCCGGAGGACGAATTGCGCGCGCGGCTCGCGCAGGCCGACGCGGCCGTCGTGATGAAGCTCGGCCGCAACTTCGACAAGGTGCGGCGCGTGCTCGACGAACTGGGGCTCGCGAAGCGCGCGCTGTACGTCGAGCGCGCGACGATGGCGGCCCAGCGCATCGTGCCGCTCGACGAAGTCGATCCGATGGCGTCGCCGTATTTCTCGCTGCTCGTCGTCCCGGGGGAAAAATGGCAAGGATGACGACCCCGCCCGCGATCGTGATTCTCGGCGCGGGCGCGCTCGATACCGCGCGGCGCATCCAGGCGCGTTATCCGGGGGCCGCCGTGCACGGGCTCGCGTCGCGCGTCGAGGCCGACGTGCCGTTCGACGAACTCGGCGCGCACCTGCGCGAACTCTACGCGCGCGGCTTGCCGATCGTCGCGCTGTGCGCGGCCGGCATCGTGATCCGTTGCGTCGCGCCGGCACTCGCCGACAAGGGTGTCGAACCGCCGGTGCTCGCGGTCGCGGAAGACGGGTCGGCCGTCGTGCCGCTGCTCGGCGGGCTGACGGGCGTCAACGTGATCGCGCGCGAAATCGCCGAATGCCTCGGCGTCGCGCCGGCGATCACCACGAGCGGCGAACTGCGCTTCGGCGCATGCGTGCTCAACCCGCCCGACGGCTATGCGCTCGCCGATCTCCAGCAAGGCAAGCGCTTCGTGTCCGACCTGCTCGCGGGCGCGGCCACGCGCGTCGACGGCGCGGCGCCGTGGCTCGACGACGTCGCGCTGCCGCGCGACGACGCGGCCGCGCATGCGATCCGCGTGACGCCCGATGCGTGGCGCGGCGCGCGCGACGAACTCGTGATCCATCCGCGCAGCGTGGTGGTCGGCGTCGATACGCGCGGCGTGCGGGCCGATGCGGCGCCGTCGCTTGCCGAACGCATCGACGCGCTGCTCGACGCGCACGGCCTCGCGCGGCTGGCGCTTGCCGCGCTCGTCGCACCGGCGACGTTGCTCGGCGATGCACGGGTCGAAGCCGCCGCACGGATGCTGGAGGTGCCGCTGCGCTTCGCCGATGTCGAAGGCGATGGTGATGGTGATAAGGCCCGCGCTGGCAACACCGTTGCCGCCACCCTGCTCGCCCGCACGTTGCGCGTCGCGCATACGCTGCGCGCAGCGACCGATGGCCTCGCGTGCGCGGTCGCGGCGCAACCGGTCGATCCCGCCACGCTCGGCCGTGCACGCGGCCGCCTGACGGTGCTCGGCCTCGGCCCGGGCGACGCCGCATGGCTCACGCCCGCGGCGCGCAGCGCGCTCGCGGACGCCACCGATATCCTCGGCTATACGACCTACGTGACGATGGCCGGCCCGTTCCGCGCGGAGCAGCGCGTGCACGGCACCGACAATCGCGAGGAAATGCAGCGCGCGCGTCATGCGTTCGAATTGGCGGCCGAGGGCCGGCGCGTCGCGGTCGTGTCGTCGGGCGATCCCGGCGTGTTCGCGATGGCCGCGGCCGTGCTCGAAGCCCTCGACGAAGCGCGCGATCCGCGCTGGGCCGCGGTCGAACTGCGCATCGAACCCGGCGTATCGGCATCGCTCGCGACCGCCGCGCAGGCCGGCGCACCGCTCGGCCACGATTTCTGCGCGATCTCGCTGTCGGACAACCTGAAGCCGTGGGACGTGATCGAGACGCGCCTGCGGCACGCGGCGCAAGCCGATCTGGTGATGGCGTTCTACAACCCGATCTCGCGTGCGCGGCCGTGGCAGCTCGATCGTGCGCTCGATGCGGTGCGCGCGCATCGCGCGGCCGACACGGTCGTCGTGCTCGGCCGCGACATCGGCCGGCCCGGCGCGACGCTCGCGACGACGACGCTCGGCGCGCTGCGCAGCGATCAGGTGGACATGCGCACGATGGTGATCGTCGGTTCGTCGACGACGCGGCGTTTCGCGATCGGCGACGGGCGTGAGTGGGTGTATACGCCGCGCTGGTATCGCTGAACTTTGATGCGGATTGAGCCACAGTCCAGCCTTGCTGGCCGGGGCGATGGCGTGGTTCGGGCGCCGAGCCGCCCGGATATCGCGCAGCACCCGTACGCGTTCGCAGCGACCTTCGGGAAGCTCGACGGCGAGCGGCGTACCGGCATGTGATGCGATGCGGCCGTTCCCGGTCGCTATCCTGCATCGCGGTGAACGGGCAGCGAAGCGAAGCAAGCGCCCCGCCCCGCTTCGCGGCCTTTGCTAGCCGCGCCCCTGCTCGGCCAGCAGCCGCGTCTTCGCATCGACCAGCAGCGCTGCATGCGTGTCGCGATGCTGGCGGATCCGCTCGGTCGGCCCGACGACCGACAGCCCGTACCAGTCGCCGTCGAGCGTCAGCGCGACCGCGATCGCCGACAGCTCGGGCGCGCTCTCGCCGAAGTTCTCGGCCCAGCCGAGTTCGCGAAACCGCGCGGTTTGCGCGACGAGCGCCGGCAGGTCGGCCACCGTCGCATCGGTGAAGCGCTCGAACGACAACTGCGCGCCGAGCGCCTGCTGCGCATCGCTCGCGAGTTCCGCGAAGATCGCCTTGCCGATCGAGTTCGCATGCAGCGGGCGCAGCTCGCCCGGCTGGCGCGTATAGCGGATCGCCTGCTCCGACTCGACGACGTCGAGATACGTGACCGACGCGCCCTGGATCTTGCCGAGCACGGCCGTCTCGCGGCTCGCGTCGCGCAGCGCGACGAGATGCGGATGCACGATGTCGACGACGGGATCGGTCGCGTCGATCGCGGCGGCGATCGTCTGCAGGCGCCGCGTCGGATAGTAGCCGCCGCGCTTGCGCACCTCGTACAGATAGCCGCGGCTCACGAGCGTGCGCGCCATCGCCAGGCAGCTCGACGCCGGCACGTTGAGCAGGCGCGCGAGTTCGGTGAGCGGCAGCGGCCGCCGTTCGGCGGCGAACAGCTCGAAGAGATCGAGCGTGCGGGCAACGAGTTTGACGTCCATGACGAGCGCTTGATTCGGAACGGGAAACGCGCGCCGGGCGAGCCGCCGCGTGTCAGTACGACTTCGGCAGCCCGAGCACCTTCTCCGCGATGTAGCACAGGATCAGTTGCGGACTCACGGGCGCGAGCCTCGGAATCATACACTCGCGCAGGTAGCGCTCGACATGGTATTCCTTCGCATAGCCCATCCCGCCGTGCGTCGCGATCGCCGTCTGGCAGGCCTGGAACGCGGCTTCCGCGCCGAGGTACTTCGCGGCGTTCGCCTCCGCGCCGCACGGCTGCCCCGCGTCGTAGCGCGTCGCGGCCTTCATCACCATCAGCCACGCGGCCTCGAGCTGCATCCACGCCTGCGCGAGCGGATGCTGGATCGACTGGTTCTGCCCGATCGGCCGGCCGAACACGACGCGCTCGCACGCATACTGCGTCGCGCGTCGCAGCGCGGCCTGACCGAGGCCGATCGCCTCGGCGGCGATCAGGATCCGCTCGGGGTTCAGCCCGTGCAGCAGGTAGCGGAAGCCGTCGCCTTCGTTGCCGATCAGGTCGTCGCGCGGCACGCGCAGGTTGTCGATGAACAGCATGTTCGAATCGACGGCCTTGCGGCCCATTTTCTCGATCTCGCGCACCTCGACGCGCGCACGGTCGAGGTCGGTGTAGAACAGGCTCAAGCCGTCGGTCGGCTTCGCGACCTGGTCGAGCGGCGTCGTGCGCGCGATGATCAGCATCTTGTTCGCGACCTGCGCGGTCGAGATCCAGATCTTGCGTCCGCTCAGCACGTAGTGGTCGCCGTCGCGGCGCGCCTGCGTGCTCAGGTGCGTCGTGTCGAGGCCGGCGTCGGGCTCGGTCACCGCGAAGCAGGCCTTGTCGCGCCCGGCGATCAGCGGCGGCAGGAAGCGCGCCTTCTGCGCGTCGTTGCCGAACACCTGCACCGGGTTCAGCCCGAAGATGTTCATGTGGACGGCCGAGGCACCCGACAGGCCGGCGCCCGACGCGCTGATCGTGCGCATCATCAGCGCGGCCTCGGTCATCCCGAGCCCGGCGCCGCCGTGGGCCGGATCCATCGCGATGCCGAGCCAGCCGGCCTCGGCGAGCGCCGCGTGAAAGTCGGACGGAAATCCGCCCGCGCGATCGCGCTCGAGCCAGTAATCGTCGCCGAAGCGTTCGCAGATTTTCTCGATCGCGCTTTCGATCGCGCGCTGGTCGTCGGTCAGGTCGAACTGCATGGATTGCTCTCCAGGAAAACGTGAACGGCCGCGCCGCGCTCGAGACGATGTCGGCCTTCGAGGGGGGGCGGTGGCGGCCGGCGCGGCGCGACAGGCACGCGGACGCTCACAACGGAAACACGCCCGCCACGACCGCGGCGAAGACCATCAGCACGGTGGCGGCGAACAGGAACGGGATCGTGAACTTCTGGTGCTCGGCCAGCTCGACGCCGGTCAGGCCGACGATCAGGAACGTCGCGGGCGTGAGCGGACTGACCGGGAACCCGGTGGTCATCTGGCCGAGCAGCGCGGCCTGCGCCATCTGGATCGGCGGTACGCCGAGCAGCTTCGCGCTTTCCGCGAGCACCGGCAGCACGCCGAAGTAGAACGAATCGGGATCGAACAGCAGGCTGAGCGGCATCGACAGCAGGCCGAGCACGAACGGCATGTGGCGCGCATGCTCGACCGGCACGTGCGCGACGACGACCTCGGCCATCGCCTTCAGCATCCCGGTGCCGGACATGATCCCGGTGAACGCGCCGGCCGCGAGCAGCACGCTCGCCATCATCAGCGCGGCCTTCGCGTGCGCGTCGATCCGCTCGCGCTGCGCCTGCACGTCCGGATAGTTGATGACGAGCGCGGCGACCGTGCCGAGCATGAACATCACCATCGGGTCGACGATGCCCGACACCAGCGTGCCGAGCACGACGAGCGTCAGCGCCAGGTTGATCCGGAAGCGGCCGGGCCGGCGCAGCACGCGCTCGGCGTCGGTCAGCTCGCGCGGCGCGACCGCGAGCGACGCCGCGCCGGCGCGATCGAGCCCGAGCCGCCTGGCCTCGCGCACGCCGAGCATGTAGGCGGTGCCGAACACGAACGCGAGCCCGACGATCTGCACCGGGATCATCGGCATGAAGATCGCCGAGCCGGGAATGTGCAAGGCCGCCGACGCGCGCAGCATCGGCCCGACCCATGGCAGGAAGTTGACCCCGGCCGCCATCGACGCGACGCACGCGAGAATCCGCCGGTCCATGCCGAGCCGCGTATAGAGCGGCATCATCGCGGGCAGCGTGACGAGAAACGTGACGGCGCCCGAGCCGTCCAGGTGGATCAGCAGCGCGAGCAGCGCCGAGCCCGTCACGATGCGCGGCGGATGGCAGCCGATCACGCGCAGCACGCCCGCGATGATCGGGTCGAGCATCCCCGCATCGGTGAGGATTCCGAAAAATAGAATCGCAAAAACGAACATCCCGGCGATCGGGCCGATGTTCTGCACGCCGCGCACGATGAACGTGCCGGTCGAGAGTCCGAAGCCGGCCGCGAGCGACGCGGCCACCGGCACGACGATCAGTGCGACGAGCGGCGACAGCCGCTTCGTGATGATCAGGCCGAACAGCGCGACGATCGCGATCGCGCCGATCCATGCGAGCATGATGTGTCTCCTCTGACGCCGGCGCGCGTCGGGCGCGGTGCGGCGCGATGTCCGAAGCGGCGTGCGGGCGTGCGGCGGCGTCGGGCGCCTTCGCACGGCCGCCGGCCGCCAGGTGTGTCAGTTGCGGCGCGTGCGGCCGGCGTTGTCGTTGGTGTCGTTGGCGTGGCCGGCGTCGCATGCATCCTCGGCAAACACCTGTGTCGCGTGTTCGTTCAGCGCCGGCGGCGGCCGCCGGTACGTGGCCGGTGTGCGGCCGAGCTTGATCGGCGACGCGATGCCGCGATGCCGGCCCAGTTCGACCTTCATCTGCCGATGTGCGACGTGCGGATGGTCGAGCGCCGCATCGAGCCCGAGCACCGGCGCGCACGGCACGCCGCGGCGCATCAGCTGCTCGGCGAGCGCCGCGCCGTCGTGCGCGGCCAGCGCCGTTTCGAGCAGCGCGCGCAACGCGGCGCGGTTCGCGCTGCGCGCGCGGTTGTCGGCGAAGCGCGGATCGGCGGGCCAGTCGCGCGTGCCGAGCACGTCGCACAGCGCGGCGAACTGCCCGTTGTTGCCGACCGCGAGAAAGATGTCGACGCTCGCGGTCGGAAAACTGTCGTACGGCGTGATGTTCGGATGCGCGTTGCCGGTGCGCGCCGGCGCCTTCCCGGAATGGAAGAAATTCGGCGTATGCGGATGCAGGATCGACAGCGCGCAGTCGAACAGCGTCGCTTCGACGAACTGGCCGCGCCCGCTCGCATCGCGTTCGCGCAGCGCCATCAGCACGCCGAGCGCCGCGTTCAGCCCGGTGACGAGATCGACGATCGGTACGCCGACGCGTAGCGGCGCGCCGCCCGCCTCGCCGTTCACGCTCATCAGCCCGGCCAGCGCCTGCACGGCCGCGTCGTAGCCGGGCAGGCCGCCGAGCGGGCCGTCCGCGCCGAAGCCCGAGACGCGGCAATGGACGAGGCGCGGAAAGCGCGCGTGCAGCGTGTCGAAGCCGAGGCCCCAGCGCTCCATCGTGCCGATCTTGAAGTTCTCGACCAGCGCATCGGCGTGCTCGAGCAGGCCGAGCAGCCGCTCGCGATCCGCCGGCTGCGTCAGGTCGAGCGCGATGCCGAGCTTGTTGCGGTTCACGCCGAGGAAATACGACGCCGTGTCGCCGTCGAACGGCGGCCCCCAGGTGCGCGTCTCGTCGCCCGACGGCGGTTCGACCTTGATCACCTCCGCGCCGTGGTCGGCGAGGATCTGCGTCGCGTACGGGCCGCCCAGCACCCGCGACAGATCGATGATGCGCAACCCCGCCAACGCGCCCTGCTGCTTCAGTTCCGCCATGCGTCTCGCTCCTGCTTCCGGTTGATCGGACCGCCGGTTCCGCCGGGCCGACAGCAGCGGCACGGTTGTCCGGACTCGAAGAATAATTCTTGGGTGTGAATTTATATTCACACTCGAGAATTTCATTGTCAAGCAGGAGATGCCCCGGCGGCCGCGCCGAGAACGCGGCCGGCCGCAAGTGGGGACGCCACCGAACGCCGGCCGGTTGCCGCGCCGGGCCGCGATTCGCTAAGCTGGCGGACGGTGCTCAACTGAAGAAAGGCGGAGATTTCATGAAACGCACGCTGCTCGCGGCCATCCTGCTGGCGTCGACGCTGGGCGTCGCCCGCGCGCAAACCCAGACCTTCCATTTTGGCGAGGGACAATTACAGCCGCGGGCCGCCGCGCCGGTGGCACGACCCGCGCCGGTGCGCCCGCACGTGACGCCGCCGCATCACCACCGGCGTACCGTCCACAAGCAGCACCACGGGCGGTCCGGAAAGCCGGCGCGCGCGGGGATCGACACGCACGCGTGAGGTGATCCGCGTTGCGCGCGACAACGCACGGAACTGTCACGAACGGCCGGTATGATCGGCGCGGCGGCTTGCATGCCGTCGTGCCCGGCGATCGGCCGACGTGCATTTCCCTTCACGATTGAGCACCAGTTTTGTTTTGCCGAACATGAATACCGGGCCGGATACCGTCGTCAGCATCAAGGAACGCGCCACGATCGTGTGCCGCCAGCGCAGCAGCGTGCTGCTGGTCGCCCGTACCGCGGCGCGCTGGTCGCTGCCGGGCGGCACGATCCGGCGCGGCGAGACGCCGCTGGAGGCCGCGCAGCGGGAACTGGCGGAGGAAACGCGGCTGGAGGGGCTCGCGCTCGACTACGCGGTGCAGTTCGGCGGCCTCACGAAGCTCCATCACGTGTTCGTGGCCGACGTGCCGAAACACCTGACGCCACGCGCGAGCAACGAGATCGCGCGCTGCAAGTGGTTCGACGTCGAGCGGCTGGAGACGCTGCGGGCGAGCGTGCCGACCCGCAAGATCATCGAGCTGCTGCACCTCGACCGCTTTTCCGCGCTCGCGGACGGGCCGCTTCGCTCGCGCTGAACCGGCCCGCGCGGCTCACGCGTGCAGCAATGGCCCGGCCTTGCGCTCGAGCAGCGCGACCAGTTCCGGCTGCATGTATGCGTAGCGGTCGGGGATGTCGAGACAGACGATCTTCTTTTGCTTCAGCCGGGCGCCGAATCGGGCGTGCAGCTTCGCCTGGTGCGCGCGTTCCATCACGAACACGATCTCGGCCCATTCGAGCTGTTCCGCGGACAGACGCGTTTCCGCGTCGGGCGCGAGGCCCGCGGAGTCGGTTTCGACGCCCGGCCACGCGGCGAACACCGCCTCGGCCGTCGGGCTGCGCAGCCGATTGCGGCTGCAGATGAACAGGGCGCGTGTCATGCCGGTGCGCGGCGGCGGGATCGTCCGCTCGACCGTTCAACCCTGCGGAATCGTGCCGGGCCGCACGTAGGCCAGCATGTGCGGCACGTAGTCGGCCTTGCCCAGCTCGACGCCGTGATGGCGCAGGATCGCGTACGCAGCGATCGAATGAAAATAGAACTGCGGCAGCGCCCAGTCGCGCACGTACTGCTCGCCGGTCATGTCGAACGCGATACCGTTCGGCAGTGCGAGCGCGATCGGCAGCGCGGCGCCACCGTCGAGTGCGTCGGGCGCGAGTTCGCCGAGGAACGCGATCGTGCCGGCGAGGATGCCCTGTGCGTCGCCCAGCGTGCCGGGCTGCGCATCGGCATGCCAGCCGGCTTCCCGCAACGCCAGCAGCGCGTCCGGCAGCGGTTCGCCGCGCAGCCGGTAGACGGGTTCCATCGCCTGGAAGCACGAAAACCGCACCTGCGCCGCGAGCGGATACATGTCGGGTGCGAGCTTCAGCGCGAGCACCGCATCGGGCGCGTCGCCGGCGGCCTGCCGGTGCGCCACGGCCTTGTGGAGCCACGCGGATTGCGCGCGCAGCATCTGGGTGAACGTTGGAACGAGAAGTTGAGTCGGTGACATCCATGCCCTCAGGTGGGTCGTTCGCGCCACGACATCGATGCCGGGGCAGCATCCGTATTCTGCCGTAGCGGACGGTTCGACGCGAAACCGGTGACGTATCGCACGATCGACGCGCGGGGCCTGATGTGTCACGGCTTGCCGTGGCGTGCCAGGAACCGGTCGAGCTGCGACGCGAACGCCTTGCCGTCGCGTGCGCTGAACGGGGCCGGCCCGCCCGTGTCGATGCCCGCGCTGCGCAGCTGATCCATCATCGCGCGCGTCGACAGGCGCTCCTCGATGTTCTCGCGGCTGAACCAGTTGCCGCGCGGGTCGAGTGCATGCGCGCCCTTGTCGAGGACGGCGGCGGCCAGCGGGATGTCGGCGGTGATCACGAGATCGCCGGCTGCCGCGAGCTCGACGATCCGCGCATCGGCCACGTCGAAGCCGGCCGGCACCTGCAGCGCCTTGATGAACGGCGACGGCGGCGTGCGCAGGAACTGGTTCGCGACCAGCGTCACGCAGATCTCGGCGCGACGCGCGGCGCGAAACAGCATGTCCTTGATGACGGCGGGACACGCGTCGGCATCGACGAGTACTTGCATGGAAGGCATTCCGGTGAGTAGAAACGGCGATCATAGCGCAGCGCCGGCAATCGGCCCGCCCGGCCCGCGCGCCCGATCACCGGATCAGCCGGCCAGCCGTGGACACAGCGACGCGGCCGTCATCCATTGCGCGCCCCACGCATCGGCGAGCCGCCTGCCCTGCCCGATCCGCACGGCTGCATCGTCGAAATCGACGAACACGACGTGATCGGCGGCCGCCGGTTTCGGCGGTGTTTCGCGCGTGCGCCCGTCGGACAGCACCCACAGCCAGCGCTGCTGGTCCGGCGTGCGCCGTGCGGCGCCGGCGAGCAAGTGTCCGGCGGCGGCGATGCCGTCCGCAAGCGGTGTGCCGCCGCCGCCGTCCACCGGCTCGAGCCAGCGCGCATTCCACCAGCGCGGCACGGCCGGGCCGAAGCGCCGCTCGGCGCCGTTGCCGCCGAAACAGATCAGCGCGGTTGCCACGCGGTCGCGCGCGGCCTGATCGAAGTACGCGACGATCAGCCCTTTCGCGAGCGCGAGCCGTTCGTGCGACAGCATCGACGCCGAACAGTCGAGCACGAAGCAATGGAGTGCGCGCGGCGTGCCGACCTGCTTGCGAAAACGCAGGTGGTCGGCGTGCAGCGGGCCGCCGCGCTTCGCGGCGAGCGTCGCCGGCCATGCAACGGCCGTGCCGGCACGCACCGTTCCCGGCACGCGCGCGGCGGCGCCTGGCAGCCATCGAGGACCGCGAACGGTGTTCGCGGCGGCGTCGGCTCGATGGCTCAGCGTTTTTTTAGCGGCAGCGGCACTACGCCTTTCACGTCGCGCAGTCCGGCGGGCTCGGGCGGCAGGTAGCCCCAGTCGCCTTGCGACGCCGTTGCATCGTTTCGTGCCGCGCCCGGTCGATGATCGGGCTGCCGGCGCAGGTCCGGCGGCGCAGGGTCGTCGCGGTCGCCGCCGCCCTCTGCATTCGACTGCGACGCGCCCGACGACGGCGGCGCACCCGCATGACGCCGATGCCGCAGCACCGCGTCGGCCACGCGTTCGACATGTGACACCGTCACCGCGTCGGCCTGTTCCAGCGCCGCGAGCGCGCGCGCGGCGCGCAGCATCACGAGGTCGGCGCGCAGGCCGTCGACGGCCGCGTCGATGCAAAGCGCGCTGACGCGCGCGTGAACCGCATCGTCGAAATCCAGCGTCGACAACTTTGCCCGCGCCGCGTGGATGCGGTCGCGGAGGTCGCGCTGTGCAGTCGCGTGACGTGCGCGAAACGCATCCGGATCGAGATCGAACGCGAGGCGCGCCTTCACGATCTGTTCGCGCTGCGCGGCGTCGAAGCAGTTCGCGAGTTCGACCATCAGCCCGAAGCGGTCGAGCAATTGCGGGCGCAGTTCGCCTTCCTCGGCGTTCATCGTGCCGACCAGCACGAAGCGCGCGTCGTGCGCATGCGACACGCCATCGCGCTCGACCACGTTCACGCCGCTCGCGGCGACATCGAGCAGCGTATCGACGAGCCCGTCGGCGAGCAGGTTCACCTCGTCGACGTACAGCACGCCGCGATGCGCGCGCGCGAGCAGGCCCGGCCGGAAGCGCACGCCGTTTTCGGCGAGCGCATGCGCGAGATCGAGCGTGCCCGTGACCTGCTCGTCGCTCGCCGACAGCGGCAGCGTGACGAATGCCCCTTCGGGCAACAGTTCGGCGAGCGCGCGTGCGGCGGTCGATTTCGCGGTGCCACGCGGCCCGCTGACGAGCACGCCGCCGAGCGACGGGTCGATCGCCGCGAGCAGCAGCGCCTGCTGCAGCGGTTGCTGCGCGACCAGCGCCGCGAACGGGAATACCGCGCGTGCGTGCTGCGTCGTCGGATCGGTCATCGCCGTCCTCCTTCCTGAAGTTGTTCGCTGTCGAGCCAGACCGCTTCGATCCGCTCGCGATAGTCGCCCGGCTGCTGCCACAGCCCGCGCTGCATCGCTTCGACGAAGCGTTCGCAGATGCCGTGCAGCGCCTTCGGGTTGTGGCGTTCGAGGAACACGCGCGTGTCGTCGTCGAACAGGTACGCGTCGGCGACGAGCGCGTACTGGTGGTCCGACAGCACGCGCGCGGTCGCGTCATAGCCGTACAGGTAGTCGACGGTCGCGGCCATTTCGGCCGCGCCCTTGTAGCCATGGCGCTTCACGCCGTCGAGCCATTTCGGATTGACGACGCGCGAGCGGATCACGCGCGCGATCTCCTCGCGCAGCGTGCGCATCTTCGGCGCGGCCGGGTTCGCATGGTCGCCGTGATAGATGCTCGGCTGCTGCCCGGACAGGTGCCGGACGGCCGCCGTCATCCCGCCCTGGAACTGGTAGTAGTCGTTCGAATCGAGGATGTCGTGTTCGCGGCTGTCCTGGTTCTGCACGACCACGTCGATCGTCGCGAGCCGCTCGCCGAACACGTCGGGCGCGGGCTCGCCCGCGCTGTTCTGCGCGTATGCGTGGCCGCCCCACTGGCGGTACGCATCGGCGAGATCGGCGTCGCTCTGCCAGCGGCGCTGGTCGATCAGGTCCTGCAGGCCGGCGCCGTAGCTGCCCGGCCGCGCGCCGAACACGCGCCAGCCGGCACGGCGTCGCGCTTCGTCCGGCGCCACGCCCCGCTCGATCCACGTTGCGCGTTCGCGCTCGACGCGCGCGCGGATCGGGTTCAGGGCCTCCGGCTCGTCGAGCGCGGCGACGGCCTGCACGGCGGCGTCGAACAGGTGCATCAGGTTCGGGAACGCGTCGCGGAAGAAGCCGGACACGCGCAGCGTCACGTCGATGCGCGGCCGGTCGAAGATCTCGATCGGCAGGATCTCGAAGTCGGTCACGCGATGGCTGCCGTGCGCCCATTTCGGCCGTACGCCGAGGAGCGCGAACGCCTGAGCGATGTCGTCGCCGCCGGTGCGCATCGTGGCCGTCCCCCACACCGACAGCCCGATCGCGCGCGGATAGTCGCCGTGATCCTGCAGATGACGTTCGATCAGCTGCTGCGCGGATTTCAGCCCGAGCGACCACGCGGCCTGCGTCGGCACCGCGCGCGTATCGACCGAATAGAAGTTGCGGCCCGTCGGCAGCACGTCGGGGCGGCCGCGCGACGGCGAGCCGCTCGGCCCCGGCGGCACGAAGCGGCCATCGAGCCCGCGCAGCAGCTGGCGCATTTCCTCGCCGCCGCACGCGTCGAGCGCGGGCATCAGCGTCGCGCGCACGCGTTCGATGACGGCGAGCGTATGCGGCCAGTCGCCGGGCGGCGTCGTGCCGATCCCGGAAGCGCCGGACGTGCCGGCCGCACACACGCCGTCGAGCCACTGCTGCGCGAGCCGTTCGAGCCGCTCGCGCGTGTCGCCCGCATGGCGCCACGGCGATGTGTCGAGCGCCTGCAGCACGGCCGGCCGCGGGCCCGTCCACGGCGCGGCCCAGTCGGCCGCGAGCGGATCGAAATCGTCGCCGAGCACGAGATCGCGCGCGAGCGCGCCGATCAGCCCCGCACGTTCGCCCTTGCCGTCGCCGACCGGAAAGCGCGCGAGCGCGAGCAGCGTGTCGCGGCGCTGACGCTCGGCCGGCGACGCGCCGAACACATGCAGCCCGTCGCGAATCTGCGCTTCCTTCAATTCGCACAGCCACGCGTCGACGCGCGTCAGCAGCGCATCTTCGTCGCCCACATCGCGCGGCGGCGACACGCTCAGTTCGTCGTGCAGCCGGTGTTCGGCGATCGTCGCGAGGATCGTCTTGCGCAGCAGCTTCGCGCGCCGCGCATCGACCATCAGCGCCTCGTAGTATTCGTCGACCTGCCGTTCGAGATCCTGCAGCGGGCCGTAGTTTTCCGCGCGCGTGAGCGGCGGCATCAGGTGATCGATGATCACCGCCTGCGCGCGGCGCTTCGCCTGGCTGCCCTCGCCCGGATCGTTGACGATGAACGGATACAGGTGCGGCAGCGGCCCGAGCGTCAGGTCGGGCCAGCACGCGTCGGACAGCGCGACGCTCTTGCCCGGCAGCCATTCGAGGTTGCCGTGCTTGCCGAGGTGGATGACCGCGTCGATGCCGAACGCATCGCGCAGCCAGAAATAGAACGCGAGGTACGCGTGCGGCGGCACGAGATCCGCGTCGTGGTAGCTCGCATAGTCGTTCTCGCCGCGCGAACGCGACGGCTGGATGCCGACGAACACGTTGCCCGCGCGCCAGCCGGCGATCGTGAAGCGCCCCTGCCGCAGCGTCGGATCGGCATCGGGCGGGCCCCAGCGTGCGTTCAGCGCGTCGCGCACGGCGGCCGGCAGTCGCGCGAAATGCGCAATGTAATCGGCCAGCGCGAAACTCTGGAACGCCGGGCGCAATGCGCGCACGGCCGGGTCGTTGGTCACGCCTTCGGTGAGCCGCGCGATCAGCGCGTCGCCGTCGGCCGGCAGGTCGGCCACGCTATAGCCCGCGTCGCGCAGCGCCGCCAGCACGCGCAGCGCGGACGCCGGCGTGTCGAGCCCGACGCCGTTGCCGATCCGCCCTTCGCTTTGCGGATAATTCGCGAGGATCAGCGCGATGCGCTTGTCGGCCGGGTCGAGCGTGCGCAGCCGGCACCAGCCGCGCGCGAGCGCCGCGACGAACGCGATCCGTTCGGCGTCCGGCTGGTAGCGCACGACGTCGACTTCGGTGTGCGGACAACGATATGCCAGCCCCTTGAAGCTCACCGCGCGGGTGACGATGCGCCCGTCGACTTCGGGCAACGCGATGTGCATCGCGATGTCGCGCGCGTGCAGCCCCTGGTTGTCGGCCACCCACGCGTCGCGGTTGCCGCCGGACAGGATCACCTGCAGCACCGGCGCGTCGCCGGCGAGCACGTCGGGCTCGGGGCTGTCGATCGCGCCGGCCGCGAAGGCCGTGGTGTTCAGCACGAGCGCGACACCGTGCGTGTCGCACAGCCGCGTGATGACCTCGCGGCTCACGGCATCCTTCAATGACGTGACGGCGATCGGCAGCGGATTGAGCCCTTCGCGCACGAGCGCATCGGCCAACGCGTCGAACACGGCGGTGTTCGCGGCCTGCCAGTGCGCACGATAGAACAGGATCGCGACGACGGGCGCGCCGGGCGTCCAGCGCGGACGCCAGTCGTCGACGCTCGCCGGGTCGCGCGCCGGGTGATACAGCGCGGCGGCCGGCAGCGGGCGCGGCAGCTCGGGTTCGTCGCCGACCCCGAGCGTATGGAACGCGATGCTGCGCAGCAACGCTTCGGCGTTGTGCATCCCGCCTTCGCGCAGATAGTGCCACCACAACCGGCACAGGTCCGGTGCGACCGTGCTCTTCGCGACGAGGTTCGGATCTTCCTGCAGGTCGCCCGAGAACATCGCGAGCTGCTGCCTGCGTTTCGACGCGAGCGACACGGCCTGTTCGATCCCGTACGGCCAGTACGCTTCGCCGCCCAGATGGTCGATCACGACCGTCTTCGCATGACGCAGCACGTCGTCGACATAGAAATCGACCGACGCCGGCTGCCGCAGGAACGTGACGTTCGCGAGCCGCACGCTCGGAAAGCCGGCCGGCAGCTTCGGCACGACGCTGGCCAGCAGCGACAGCGTCGTGTCGGCCGAGCTCAGGATCACGATGTCGGCCGGCTGCTGGTCGATCCGGACGACACCCTGCGTATCGTCGACGAAGCCGCCCGGCGTGGTGCGCAGCAGATGCATCGTGCGTTACGCCTGTTGCGGCTCGGCCGCGCACGCGACGTCGAACGCGCGCTGCAGCGCGGCCGCGTCGAGATCCTCGCCGATCAGCACGAAGCGGCTCGCACGCGGTTCGCCGTCCTGCCAGCGACGGTCGAAATAGCTGTCGAAGCGACGGCCGACGCCCTGGATCACGAGCCGCATCGGCGCATCGGGCAGCGCCGCGAAGCCTTTCGCGCGGTAGATCGTGTGCGTCTCGACGACACGCTGCAGCGCGGCGATCGTCGCCTCGCGCGAGCCCGCGTCGCCCGACACCACCACCGAATCGAATTCGTCGTGGTGATGGTCGTGATCGCCGTCGTCGGCCGAGCCGTGATGGTCGTGCCGCAGGTGGATCGTTTCCTCCGATGCCGATTCGAGGCCGAGCAGCATCGCGAGGTCGAGCTCGCCGCGCGTCGCGCGCACGATCTTCACCTGCGGCGGGATCTCCTCGCGAATCGCGGCTTCGACCGCGGCGAACTGCGCGTCGGCGACGAGGTCGGCCTTGTTCACGATCACGAGATCGGCGGACGACAGCTGGTCGGCGAACAGTTCATGCAGCGGCGATTCGTGGTCGAGGTTCGGATCGGCGCGGCGCTGCGCGTCGACGGCCTGCGGGTTCTCGGCGAACTGGCCGCTCGCGGCGGCCGGCCCGTCGACGACGGTCACGACCGCGTCGACCGTGAAGCTGTTGCGGATCGTGGGCCAGTTGAAGGCCTGCACGAGCGGCTTCGGCAGCGCGAGGCCCGACGTCTCGATCAGCACGTGATCGATGTCGGCGCGGCGCTCGACGAGCGCTTCCATCACCGGATAGAACTCCTCCTGAACGGTGCAGCACAGGCAGCCGTTCGCGAGTTCGTACAGCTGGCCCGACGCTTCGCTGCGGGCGCCCTCGGCATCCTCGCAGCCGATCCCGCAGCCCTTCAGGATTTCGCCGTCGATGCCGAGCTCGCCGAATTCGTTGACGATCACCGCGATGCGGCGGCCTTCTGCATGCTGCAGGATGTGGCGCATCAGCGTGGTCTTGCCGCTGCCGAGAAAGCCCGTGACGATCGTGACGGGAAGCTTGCGTAGGGTCATGGTGGGTCCTGTGTCTAAAAGGGAGTCAGGCCGAGAGCGTCACGTCGATCTCGTCGTAGCGTTTGAGGCGGTAGATCGCGGCCGATACGATCCAGCACGCGACGAACAGGCCGATCACGACGTAGCCGAGCATGCCGAAATGCGATGCGACCATCGTCGCGAAATCCCATACCGGGCCCTGCAGCGAGAGTTTGTCCGCGAGCAGCGCGAGCACCTCGATGCCGCCGATCAGCGCGGCAACCAGCACCGACACGAACGTGATCGTCATGTTGTAGTAGATCTTGCGGATCGGCCGCACGTACGCCCAGCGGTACGCGCCCATCATCAGGATGCCGTCGGTCGTGTCGACGAGCGTCATGCCCGCGGTGAACAGCACCGGCAGCACCATCACCGACCAGAACGACAGGCCGCCCTGCACCTGCGTGGCCGAAATGCCGAACAGCGCGATCTCGGTCGCGGTATCGAAGCCGAAGCCGAACAGGAAGCCGACCGGATACAGGTGCCAGCTGCGCGACACGAGGCGGAACAACGGCCGGAACAGGCGGGCCAGCACGCCGCGCTGGTTCATCAGCATGTCGAGGTCGGCGTCGACGATCGGCTCGCCGCGGCGGGCCGCGCGAAACGTCCGGTACACGGAGATCAGGATCAGCAGGTTCGCGGCCGCGAGCACCAGCAGGAAGAACGCCGACACGCTCGTGCTGATCACGCCGCCCCAGGTCTTCATGCTCTCGAAGCGCGCGAGCGACGCCGCGGTCAGCGCGACCGCGACCGACATCACGATCACCACCGTCGAATGGCCGAGCGAGAAGAACAGGCCCGCGCCGAGCGGGCTGCGGCCCTCCTGCATCAGCTTGCGCGTGACGTTGTCGATCGCGGCGATATGATCGGCGTCGACCGCGTGGCGCAGCCCGAACACGTAGGCGAGCAGCGCGGTACCCAGCAGCACGGGCTGGTCGCGAAACGCGATGAAGGCCCAGATCCACGCGCCGACGTTGAATGCGACGAGCAATGAATAGATCGCGACGATTTTGCCGCGCAGCCCGGACGGGCTGTCGTTGAACAGGCGGAAGAACGAGTCGAGCATGATGCTCCTTTGCGAACGGTCGACATGATGAATGCCAACACGGCCGTCGTCGGCCTGCCCGCGGAGCTGGCCGTTCTTCGCCCCGGCCCGCACGCGTGCAGCGGCTGACGGATCGGCGAAGGAAGGGCAACGCCCGGGCGTCCGGCGAACTGCGGCCGTGGACGATGCGCCGCCTCCCCGCGGCGCTGAACCCCAACGTCTCGGCCGGTATCCGGGCTGACGAACACGCCGCTTCGCCTTCCCGGATGCGCGGCATCCAGTGGCGGTCGTCCGCATGCGGCAGGCATGCGGCGAAGCGGCGCTGCATCGCGCTGGGCGCGACGCGTTCGCTTACCGTTGCGGGGGCAGCACAGGTTGGCCCGACTGCGGCGCAGGCAGGCTCCCTGTTTCCCGTTTAACTGCGCGCGCCGGAGGAGCGCGCGCGAGCACCGAAACGCGTGCGAGTGTAGGCGGCGGTGCGGGGAGCGTCAAGGTAAAGGCGGAACGGCCCGCCGCGGCGCGTCCGGCGTGGTGGCGGCATCGCACCGGGGGCGCTTGCGGCGCCCGCGCGGCGGGTTCGCGCGGGCCGACCGCTGTGCTATCGTATGCGCCGCGTTCGGTGCTCGCATGCGCATTCCGCGCACGCAGTTAAACGGGAAACAGGAGGCGGAAGTCCGCCCGGCCTGTGCTGTCCCCGCAACGGTACGCCGCCCGCGCGCCGCGGTTCCCCCCGCACGCGCCCAGGCCGCCCGCGATGCCACTGCCCTTCAGCGGGCGGGAAGGCTGCGGCCTGGCAAGCGGCCAGCCCGGATACCGGCCGACGCAAGGGGCGAGCCCGCTGCTCGCCGAACGCCCGATCCGCGGGGGACGGATGGGGTGCGCTTTCCGCCCGCGTTCGCGCGGGCTTCGCCCGATCCGTCATGCCTTGCCTGTCCGCCGGCCGCCGATGCGCCGCTCGCTGTCCCCTTTCCACTGCCACGACACGGTGTGCGCCGTGCCGCGCCCGATGAGCCGCGCCTGGCTCGTCGGCGCCGGCCCCGGCGACGCGGATCTGCTGACGCTGAAGGCCGTGCGCGCGATCGCCGCGGCCGACGTGCTGCTCGTCGACGATCTCGTGAACCCCGATGTATTGCGCCATGCGCGCGCCGACGCGCGCATCGAGCACGTCGGCAAGCGCGGCGGCCACGCGTCGACGCCGCAGGAAACGATCGTCGCCGCGATGCTCGCGCACCTGCGCGCGGGCCGCAGCGTCGCGCGGCTCAAGGGCGGCGATCCGTTCGTGTTCGGCCGCGGCGGCGAGGAGCTGCTCGCGCTCGGCGCGGCGGGTTTCCCGGTCGAGGTCGTGAACGGCATCACGGCAGGTATCGCGGCCCCGGCCGCACTCGGCATTCCGGTCACGCATCGCGGCGACGCGCAGGGCGTGATCTTCGTCACGGGCCACGGCGCGGGCGCCGACGAGCCCGACTGGCGCGCGCTGGCCGCGACGCGGATGACGATCGTGATCTACATGGGCATACGCCGGCTCGACACGATCGTGGCCGCGCTGCGTGACGGCGGCGTGCCCGGCGACATGCCGTGCGCGGCGATCGAGAACGCGACGCGCGACGGGCAGCGGCACGCGCTCGCGACGCTCGACACGGTCGTCGAACGCGTGGGCGCCGCCGGTATCGGCTCGCCCGCGATCGTCGTGATCGGCCGCGTCGCGGCGCTCGCCGGCGATCCGGCGGTGCGCGCGGCGCTCGGCGGCAGCGCATGATGCGCGTCGCGCTCGGCGTCGGTTTCCGCGCGGGCGTGACGGCCGCGCAACTCGATGCCGCGATCCGCGCGGCGCTGGCGCGCTACCCGGACGCCGAGCCGGCCGTCGTCGCGACGCTCGCCGACAAGGCGCGTGCCCGGCCGCTGCGCACGCTGTGCGCACGCCGCGGCTGGCCGCTCGTCGCGTTCGACGCGGCGCAGCTCGCGCGGTGCCCCGAACCGGCCTTGAGCGGCCCGTCGGCTGCGGCGCTCGCGCGTTTCGGCGTCGCGGGCGTGGCCGAGCCGTGCGCACGGCTCGCGGCGCCCGATGGCCGGCTGCTCGGCCCCAAATCCATCCGGGACGGCGTGACGGTCGCGCTCGCCGGCCCGCTCTGAACCTTTTGTTTCGCTTTCGACAGGACGATTCCCGATGAAGACCGATGCCGAATCCCATCAGCGGATGACCGAACGCCGCCGCGCCGGCCATGAAAAGAAGCAGGCTGCCGCTACCCAGGAAAAGGGCCTGCTGATCGTCAATACCGGCAACGGCAAGGGCAAGAGCACGGCCGCGTTCGGCATGGCCGTGCGCGTGCTCGGCCATGGCATGCGGCTCGGCGTCGTGCAGTTCATCAAGGGCGCGCTGCACACGTCCGAGCGCGACTTCCTCGGCGCGGTCGCGCAATGCGACTTCGTGACGATGGGCGACGGCTATACGTGGAACACGCAGAACCGCGACGCCGACATCGCAACCGCGCGCAAGGGCTGGGACGAGGCGCGCCGGATGATCGAAAGCGGCGAGTACCGGATGGTGATCCTCGACGAGCTGAACACCGTGCTGAAGTACGAATACCTGCCGCTCGACGAAGTGCTCGCGACGCTCGTCGCGCGCCCGGAATCGGTGCACGTCGTCGTCACCGGGCGGCATGCGCCCGATGCGCTGATCGACGCGGCCGACCTCGTCACCGAAATGCGTCTCGTCAAGCATCCGTACAAGGAGCAAGGCGTGAAGGCGCAACCCGGCGTGGAGTTCTGAGCGATGCCGGCCTGCCCCGCGCTGTTCGTCAGCGCGCCCGCGTCCGGCCAGGGCAAGACGTCGGTGACGGCCGGCCTCGCGCGGCTGCACCGGCGGCTCGGCCGGCGCGTGCGCGTGTTCAAGACCGGGCCGGATTTTCTCGATCCGATGCTGCTCGAACGCGCGAGCGGCGCGCCCGTGCATGCGCTCGACCTCGGCATGGTCGGCGAAGCCGGCTGCCGCGCGCTGCTCGCCGATGCGGCGCGCGACGCGGACCTGATCCTGATCGAAGGCGTGATGGGGTTGTTCGACGGGACGCCGAGCAGCGCCGATCTCGCGGTCGCGTTCGGCGTGCCGGTCGTCGCGGTGATTGCCGCGAAGTCGATGGCGCAGACGTTCGCGGCGATCGCGTTCGGGCTCGCGCGGTTCCGGCCGGAGGTGCCGTTTCACGGCGTGCTGGGCAATCGTGTCGGGTCGCCGCGACACGCGGAACTGCTGCGGCAGGCGCTGCCGGACGACCTGCGCTGGCTCGGGCACGTGCCGGCCGATGCGGGCATCGCGCTGCCGGAACGGCATCTCGGCCTGCACCAGCCGGCCGACATCGACGATCTCGACGCGCGGCTCGAGCGTGCGGCCGACGTGCTCGCGCAGACGGCGCTCGCCGAATTGCCGCCGGCCGTCGCGTTCGCGGAACCGGACGTTCACGCCGCGCTGCCGCGCGTGCTCGCCGGCAAGCGGATCGCGATCGCGCGCGATGCCGCGTTCTCGTTCATCTATCCGGCCAATCTCGCGCTGCTCGACGCGCTCGGTGCGCAGCTGCGGTTCTTTTCGCCGCTTGCGGACGAACCCGTGCCCGACGATTGCGACGCGCTGTTCCTGCCGGGCGGCTATCCGGAACTGCATGCGGCGACGCTCGCAGCGAATGCCGTGACCGCGCGGACGATTCGCGCGCACGCGGCGGCCGGCCTGCCGATCGTCGCGGAATGCGGGGGGATGGTGTATCTGTGCGAATCGCTGACCGACGTGGACGGCGCGACGACGCCGATGCTCGGACTGTTGTCAGGCCATGCGACGATGCAGCGCCGGTTCGCGGCGCTCGGGATGCAGCAGCTGGACACGCGCACCGGGCCGATGCGCGGTCATACGTTTCATTATTCGCGGCTCGATACGCCGCTGGCGCCGGTGGCGACGGCCGCGCGGCCCGACGGCGCGCCCGGAAGCGGCGAAGCCGTTTATCGCGCGGGCCCGATCGTCGCGACCTACATGCACATGTACTGGCCATCGAATCCGGAGATGGCGGCCGCGCTGTTCGGCGGCACGGTATTCTGACGAAAAATACCCCGGGACACCGCGCGGCCGCGCGGTCAGGGTTTTTCGCGGCCCGGCGCTTCCGAGCGCGAAGTCCGGATCACGGTGCCGTCGGGGGAGAAATGCGCATTGAACATCGCGTCGCCCGATACGCCGCCCTCGGCCCAGTGCCAGCTCCACACTTCCTCATGGCTCAACGCGTATTGCGCGACCTCGGTCGGCTTGCCGAGCAGTTGCCGTACGTCGTCCTTCGACATCCCCGGCACGACCTTCGCGATGTTCGCCGCCGTCAGCGCCTGCGTGATCGACACGAGCCGGCCGTCGGGCCCGAAATCGAGCATGTACGTGCTCGTGCCGTACGGGCCGCGCGGATATTCGAAGCGCTGCGAGCCGTCGTCGCCCTGCCGGACCATCTCGGGCTTGCCCGCCTGGCGCAGCACGTCCTCGGTCGTCGAGACGCCCGGCTGCAGATTGCCGAACGCCATCGGATCGGGCTTGATCGCATTCACCGCGTCAGCCACCTTCTGGTCGTCGCATCCGGCCACCAGAACGCCGACCGCGCAAGCCGTCAGCACGGTCAGAAACTGTTTTCGCATGTCGTCCACACCTGTATTCATCGAGCCGATCCGGCGTCGCGCGCAGCGTAGCACGCGGCCCGTGCCGTCGATGTCAAGGAGCGTCAAATTCAGCGCGTGAGCGCTTTCCAATGGAACAGGAGCCTGGGCGAGGGTTTGCGGTAGCTCTTGTGTAGCGCCTTTGGCGCGTTTCCAATGCGTCCCGCGCGGCCGGTGTCATGGCCGCGCGGGCGCTCACCGGGCGGCGGTGCCCACGTCGATGCGCCGCGGCGTCACACCAGGAAAGTCTCCGCCAGCTTGACCCAGTACGACGCGCCGATCGGCAGCGCCGCGTCGTTGAAGTCGTAGCCGGGGTTGTGCACCATGCAGCCGCCCTCCCCGTCGCCGTTGCCGATGATCAGGTAGCAGCCCGGCCGCTTCTCGAGCAGGAACGCGAAATCCTCGCTGCCGGTGAGCGGCACCATCCCGTCGATCAGGTTCGCTTCGCCGACCCACCCGCGCGCGACGCCCCGTGCGAACGCGGTCATCTCCGCATCGTTGACGAGCACCGGATAGCGACGCTGGTAATCGATCGTCGCGGTCGCGCCGAACACGGCCGCCTGCGCATGAACGACTTCCTTGATGCGTGTCTCGAGCAGGTCGCGCACCTCGGGCTTCAGCGCGCGCACGGACAGGCGCATCTGCGCACGGTCGGGAATCACGTTCGGCGCCTCGCCCGCGTGGATCGCACCGACCGTGACGATCGCCATGTCGAGCGGCGATACGTTGCGCGAGACGATCGTCTGCAGCGCGATGACGATCTGCGCGCACACGACGACCGGGTCGATCGCCTTGTGCGGCACCGCGCCGTGGCCGCCGCGCCCCTGCACGTCGATGGTCACGGTATCGGACGACGCCATGAACGGCCCCGGCAGGAAGCCGAACTTGCCCGTCGGGAAGCCCGGCATGTTGTGCATCGCGAAGATCGCGTCGCACGGGAACTGCTCGAACAGCCCGTCGTCGAGCATTTTCTTCGCGCCGCCGAGCCCTTCCTCGGCCGGCTGGAAAATCAGGTTCAGCGTGCCGGAAAAGCGGCGCTCGCGCGCCAGGTGCTTCGCGGCCGCGAGCAGCATCGCCGTGTGGCCGTCGTGACCGCACGCGTGCATCTTGCCGGGGATCGTGCTCTGGTACGGCAGGCCGGTCGACTCGTGGATCGGCAGCGCGTCCATGTCGGCACGCAGGCCGAGGCGCTGCGTGCCATTGCCCACCTTCAGCTGCGCGACGACGCCCGTGCCGCCGAGCCCGCGCTGCACCGTGTAGCCCCACGCCTGCAACTGCCCGGCGACGAGATCGCTCGTCGCGAATTCCTCGAAGCCCAGTTCGGGGTGGGCATGAATGCGGTGCCGGATCTCGATCATTTCGTCGGCGAGGCCTGCGGGGATCACGCTGTGCGTCACGGTGTCGTCTCCTGGGTTCCATGGGGAATGTGCAGGCAAGGATAGTCGGTTGAGCGGCAACCGGACAGACAGAAAGTCGTCGCTGAGACAACCTTGAGTTGCCGGTCTATCCTCCGGCACAAGGCGAATCGCACGGCGGGAGGAAACCGGCCATTCGGGCGACTGCCGGCCACGCATCGGGATGCGGGACACTGCGAGTTCATCTTGATTCCTCAGGTGGGAGTGCACGTTGAGTTCCGTTCGTCATTCCTGAATAATCCCGTCCCATCAAAGGGTTGAGCGTTCTTGTTCATTTTTTGACGGTTGTACATTTTTTGTGTACGCTGGTAGAAAAGTGAACAAGCGATCCATCCCGATGCCCGAGAACGCCACCCTGCCGATAGCGGAACAGCACGTGCTCGACGAAGCCTGCGCCGCGTTCGAACGCGCGACCCGGCACTTCCATGCGCGGCCCGTGCGCGTGCCGGCCGCCTACGATGCGCATGCCGACGCGATGATCCGTTTCGCCATTGCCGGGCAGGCCTTCGAGATGCCGGCGGCGGTGAGCGTCGGGGTCGAATCGGTGCAGGACGCACGCGCGGCGCTGCGCCGGCGCGGCGGCGCCCCGCTGCCCGGCGAGCGACCGCTGATGCTGGTTGCGCCGTACGTATCGGTCGAGCTGGCCGCCCGCCTGACCGATCAAGGCATCCCGTTCCTCGATACGGCCGGCAATGCGTGCCTGATCCAGCCGGAAGCGACCGTGATGATCACCGGCCGGCCGAAACCCGCCCGCACGCCGCGCCGGCAGGCATCGCGCGCGACGACGCCCAAGGGGCTGGCCGTGATGTTCGCGCTCGCGACGCAGCCGGGCCTCGTCGCGCAACCGTACCGGGCGATCGCTGCCGCGTCGGGCGTCGCGCTCGGCACGGTCAATCTCGCGATGGACGACCTGCTCGCGCGCGGCCTTGTCGCGCAGCGGCGCAACGGCGAACGGCTGATACCCGACTGGCCGCGCTTCATGCAGGAATGGGTCGCACTGTATCCGAGCCGCCTGCGCGCGAAACTGCCGGCCCGGCGGTTTGCCGCGCTCGCGCCCGACTGGTGGCGCGGCTTCGATTTCGCGGCATTCGACGCGCGGCTGGGCGGCGAACCCGCGGCCGACTTGCTGACGCACGACCTGAAGCCGGCCGCGATCACCGTCTATACGCATGGCGCCGTGTCGAACCGCCTGCTGCTCCAGGCACGCCTGCGCCCGGACGAGCGTGGCGACGTCGAGCTGCTCGAAGCCTTCTGGCCGCCGTCGCAGGCGCTCGACTGGCGCGAGCAGGACGTGCCGCTCGTGCCGCCGCTGCTGATCTACGCGGATCTCGTCTCGTCCGGGGACAGTCGCAATCTCGCCGCCGCCGAACACATCCATGACCGATACCTCGCCCGCCCGCCCGCTTGAAGTCGACGCGCGCCGGCCGCTCGAGCCGGCGGCGGTCGCGCTGCTGCAGGCGGTCCGCGCGGCCTGCGCGCAACTCGACGCGGCATTCGTCGTCGCCGGTGCGACCGCGCGCGACATCCTGATGTGGCATGTCCACGGCATCCGCCCGGTGCGTGCGACGCGGGACGTCGACGTCGCGGTGTGCGCGGTGAGCTGGCCGTTTCACGAACGGCTCGTCGATGCGCTCGTCGCGACCGGGCAATTCGCGCGTGCGCCGAAGCATCGGCAGAAACTGCTGTTCGACAGCGGGACGCAAGGCTTTCGCACGGAACTCGATCTCGTGCCGTTCGGGCCGCTCGAAACGCCGCCCGGCGAAATCGCTTGGCCGCCTGGCGGCGATTTCGTGTTGAACGTGCTGGGCTTTCAGGAGGCGATCGATACGGCGCTGGTCGTGTCGATCGCGGCCGACGTCGCGGTGCCGGTGGCGAGCCTGCCCGCCCTTGCGCTGTTGAAGTTGCTCGCGTGGAAGGACCGGCGCGCGCGCCAGAACAGCGACGCGTACGACCTGTTGTTCCTGCTCACGCATTTCCACGACGCAGGCAATCGCGAGCGCATCTGGGACGTGGCGCCCGACCTGCTCGAGCAGCACGGTTTCCAGCCTGAGGTGGCGGCGGCTGCGCTGCTGGCGCGCGATGCGCAGCGGATTGCTTCGCCGCAGACGTACGATGCGATCCGCGCGCTGTTGTCCGACGAAGCAATCTACGCGACGCTCGGGCAGGATCTGCAGGCCCGCGCGTTCGCGCTGCTGCCGGGGGAATTCAGCGCTGACGCCGACCGGTATCTCGACGCGTTCCGCAGCACCTTCCTCGCGGATCCGCCTGTTCCTCGCGCGTGATGTGCGACCGCGCGGGCGCCACGCCATCGCGCATTCACGACCTCAGGCCGAGGCCGCCCAGTCTTCGAGCGACAACCCCGCGACGCGGCCGAACTCGCGACGATTGTTCGTGACGAGCACGGCACCGGCCGCGATCGCGTGACCGGCGATCGACGCATCGTTTGCGCCGATCGGCGTGCCGCGCGCGGCGAAGTCGGCGCGAATCGCCGCCGTTGCATCGACCGCCGCGGTATCCCACGACAGCACGCCGTCCAGCCGAGCGACAAAGGCCGTCACGAGTTCCGCATGCTTCGGCGATGCCTTTCTGCCGACCGCGCCGAACCGCATTTCCGCATAGGTAATCGCCGACACGACGATCCGGTGCTGCGCATTGACGCACGACTGCAGCCGGGACAACACCACGGACGGTCGCTCGCGCATGATCAACGAACAGATGTTCGTATCGAGCATGTAGAGCGTGGTCACCGGCCCGACTCCGTCGGTGCGGCGTCATCGGCGCCGGACAAGTCGAAACGGCCGGATTCGACGACAGCCTGGCGCTCGACGAGGAGGTCGGCATCGGCCAGCGGTTCACTCGCGAGCGACAGCCACGTCGGCCGCACCGGCCGCAGCAGCAACGTGTCGCCCTCGCGGCGGATCTCGAGTTCCGTCACCCCCTCGAATTCCATGTCCTTCGGGATGCGGATTGCCTGGTTACGGGCGTTCTTGAAAATGGAAACGGTGCGCATGAGCCACTCCAATGGAGTACGATGCACCCACTCTAGGCATATGCCGGCATATGTCAATATCGGGCGGCGCTGATGCGGGATCGCGCCTGATGCTGTCGCGGGTGTGCTTGCCATGTCGTCACGACCTGTCTGCGATGAGGGAGCGACCATTCTTCCTCATGCCGCCCACCCGATCCATATCCCGAACGGCCGATGCGCACCCCTTGCAAGCCGCGCGAAACGTCGATGCTTGCGAATCGACGTATCGACGTATCGACGAATCGACGCCTCGCGCCCCCGTCCCCGTCACGGCAACCGGAAAGTGTCGAAGAATGTTTCGCGCTCCATCACGGTAAGCGCCGCGCGCTTGTGCGGGAAATCGAACTCCTTCAACGTATGGAACCCGAGCCGGTGCATGTACGCGATATGCCGCACGTGATCGACGCGCGGCTCGCCGACGAGCCGCTGCGTGCGCGGTTCGTCGACGAACATGTAGTGCAGCACCCCGCTCCACCATGCATGCAGCTTGCCCGCGCTCTGGAAGCGCGAGTCGCCGATCAGCAGGTGCAGCCCGCGATCGTAGTCGTGCGCGTCGTAGAACGGCGCGAGGCGGTCCTCCTTCGCCCAGTAGAACTCGAAATAGCCGAACGGCGTGTCGTCGAAATAGCCGATCATCGGATGCATGTGCGGATCGGCGAGCCGCTCCGCGAGATACGCGGCGTGCTCGTCGAGCGTGCCGCGCTGATCCCAGAAATGCGCGACGCGATCGAGGTTCATCCAGTCGCTGAACAGCTGCGCATGTGCAGCGATGTCGACGGTGCGCAGGCTGAACGTCATCCCGACCTGCGGCATGTAGCGCGCATAGATCTCGCCGGCCGGCGACGGCGGCCGCACCGGGTGCCGGTGGCCGTTCGTGATCGTGTAGCGCAGCGGCATCCCGCCCGACGCGGGGGCCTTCAGCCACGGCCGCGGGTTCTGCCAGAACGTCGCGCGCGATGCGGTGACGCGCAGCCGGTCGCCCGCGATCCGCGCGCCGTCGATCACGCCTTCGCGCACCGCGCGCGCGACGTACGACGCGATGGCCGCCGGATCGGCGCCGCCGAGCGGCACCGACACCGTCGCCGCGTCGTGCCGCGTGTCCGTGTTGAACAGCGCGACGAATTCCGCGAGCAGCGCCGCCGGCGGATCGCCGGGCCGCCACGCGTCGAGCGTGCACTCGACGGCGGGCGGTTCCTGCCCGTGCGCGGCGCCGTCGAGTGCCGCGGCCACGTCGCCTTCGACCGCGTCTGCCGCGTTGGCCGGTTTCGTCAGCGTGTCTTCCATCACAGTGTTCCCGCGTCGTGGCGGTCGGCGAGGATGTGCAGCCCCCGCTCGAGCGCCGGAAACAGGCTGCGCTGGAAGTTGTTCCAGCGCAGTTCGAGAATCGTGTCGTCCGGCGCGATCGGCGTGTCGAGCACGTCGCAGATCACCTCGCCGGAATCGATGCCGTTGTCGACGTAGTGGAACGAGGCGCCCGTCATCGTCACCGGTTCGACGCGCGAGGTCGCGCCGCTCGCCCAGTCGACCCGTTCGCCGCGCGCGCCGTGCAGCGCGTCGAGCGTCGCCCACGCACCGCGCCGCTGGTACGGCGAAGCGTCGGACGTAATGCCGGGGTGGATGTTCGCGATGCGGCGGTGAAAGCGCGCGCCGGGACGCACGAGCTCGTCGAGGATCACGAGCAGCCCGTCGAGCACGACCACGTCGGCGTCGAGTTCGAGCAGGCGTTCGAGCAGGCGGCACTCGAAAGCCTGCTTGCCCGTCACGCGCTCGCGCGCGTCGCGCGGCAGCCGGCGGTACGTCGATGCAATCGTGCAGAACAGTTCGTCGACCGGCCGGCCCTGCACCGTCAGCCCGTCGGGCAGGATCCACGGGCGGCCCGGCGTGCGCGCGAAGCCGTAGTCGGCGACCTTCGCGCGGTCGGCCGGCGAGCCTGCGTCGTCGTCGACGATCACGCCCTTGAGCGCATAGCGTTCGCCGAGCGCCGAGTCGTTCAGGCGCTCGACGAGGAATTCGAGCGGCGCCTTCATGTAGCGCGTGCCGCCCCGGTAGGCGACCGGCTGGCCGGCGCGATCGGCCGCGCCGTTGCGCAGCGACTGGATGTAGACGAGATTTTTCTTCGGCATGGAGGCGTCGTGGAAAAAACGGACGACGGCGCCGCGGCCCGCCCGCGCCGGCCCGAAGGCCGGCCGGCGCGCCGCGGCGCGCGGCGTCACCAGTTGTATTTCGCGGTGGCGAGCACCGTGCGGTCGGTCCCGAAAATGCAGACGCTCGTCGACTGGCAACCGCTGATGTAGTGGCGGTTGAACAGGTTCGTCCCGTTCACGGCGAAGCGCCAGTTGCGCGTGTCGTAGTGCACGCCCGCGTCGAACAGCGTGTAGCTCGCGACCGTCAGCGAGTTGTCGGCCGCACCGGCCGACGCGCTCTGGTAACGCACGCCGCCGCCCAGGCCGAAGCCCGTGAGCGGCCCCGTGTGCCACGTCCAGTCGGCCCACAGCGACGCCATCTGGCGCGGTCGCGGAATGTCGACCGGCCAGTTGTTCAGCGATGCGTCGTTCGCCTTCACGTTCTTCACGTCCTGGTAGACGTAGGACGCGATCAGAGACAGGTTCCGCGTGAGCTTGCCGGTCGCGTTCAGCTCGATCCCGCGCGAGCGCACTTCGCCCGTCTGGACCGACGTCGTGCCGGACGGATCGAGATTGAGCGGCGTCGACGTGAGCACGTTGGTCTGGTTGATCTGGTAGATCGCCGCGCTCAGCATCAGGTTCTTGCCGGGCGGCTGCCAGCGCAGGCCGGCCTCGATCTGCTTGCCTCGGGTCGGCTGCGGCAGGCCGCCGCCGTACAGGTTCACGCCGATCAGCGGGTTGAACGACGTCGCGTAGCTGACGTACGGCGACAGCCCGTAGTCGCCCTGGTAGGTGAGGCCCACGCGGCCGGTGAACGCACTGATGTCGGCCTTCGACTGCGTGCCGCCCTCGCGGTCGTCCATCCGCTGGTTGACCCAGTCCTCGCGGCCGCCGAGCGTCAGCGTCCAGCGGTTCCACTTGACCTGGCCCTGCACGTACAGCCCGAACGTGTTCATCGTCGTGTACGTGTTGGTGCGGTACGTGGTGTTCGGCGGCGAGAACACGGACAGCGTGACGGGCGTGTAGACCGGGTTGTAGATGTTCAGCGTCGGCGCGGCGGCCAGCCATTCGCTGTCGGTCGCGGTCTGCCGGTTGTACTGGAAGCCGAGCAGCAGCGTGTGCTCGAGCGGCCCCGTGCCGAAGCGGCCCTGCAGGTTGTTGTCGATGTCGAAGCGGCTGTAGTTCGTCTGGAACACGCCGGCCCAGCGGTTGATGTCGGTCAGGCTGCCGTCCGCGAAGCCCGCGCCGAACACCGAGCCGTTGTCGAGCGACAGGTGCATCCAGCGCACGTTCTGCCGGAACGTCCACATCGAGTTCAGATTCCGCTCGAACTGGTAGCCGAGCGACCACTGCTTCTTGCGGTAGTAGTTGAAATCCGGGTCGCCGCCGTAGACGTCCTTGCTGAGCTGCCCGTTCGGGTTCGGCAACACCGTGCCTTGCGCCGGCAGGAAGTTCGACGAGATGTCGCCCCAGTCCTGCAGGTAGGTGGCGGACAGCGTCAGCGACGTATCCGCGTCCGGGCGCCAGCGGAACGACGGCGCGAGCGCGACGCGCTGGTCGTTGTTCGGGCCGGTCAGCGCGTTGCCGTCGCGCGCGACGCCGACGAACCGGTACGCATACTTGCCGTCCGCATCGAGCTTGTCGCCGACGTCGATCATGAACTGCTTGCGCGCATAGTTGCCGAACTGCACGCCGGCTTCGCGCACGCGCTCGCCGTCGGCCGTCTTGGTCTGCACGTCGATGATCGCGCCCGGGTCGCCGGCGCCGTACAGCACCGACGTCGGCCCGCGCAGCACGGTGATGCTGTCGATCATGTACGGATCGACGCGCCAGCTCGACAGGTTCAGCGTGTTCGGCACCTGCAGGCCGTTCACGTACGCGGTCGGCGTGAAGCCGCGCAGCGCCGCGTACCAGTCGGAACGGTTGTCCGAGCCGTACGACGAGAAACCCGGCACGTAGCGCAGCGCCGCGTTCACGTCGGTCGCGCCGGTCATCTCGATCTGCTGCGCGGTGACGATGTTGATCGTCTGCGGGATTTCGTTGATCGACGTATCGGTCTTGGTGCCGGTCCGGCTGCGCTTCGCGACGAGCCCGACCGTGCCGTCGCCTTGCGAGCCCGCGTTGACGTTGATCGCCGGCAGCGTGCCGGACGTCGAGCCATTCTGCGCGCCGGTCGACGTGCTTGCCGCCGCACTAGCCGCCGCACCGTTCTGCGCACCGCCGGCCGACACCGCGGCACCTGCGTTCACGGTCGGCGCCGTCTGGGCGTATGCATGCCCTGCCGCCATCCCGAACGCCACGCTCGCCGCGGCTGCGATCGCACGCACACGCGTGCCTGTTGCCCACTCCATCTTTCTCTGCTCCACTTTTTTGATGCGGTCTCCGACCGCGCCTTTGTCAAAGAGCGAAAGCCATGCGGCCCGCGCTCGCCCCGTTTTGGTGTCGTTGTTCATGCAGCGCCCGGACCGCCCCGTCGTCATGGCCGGGCGCGATCCCTTCCTCGAGCGACGCGCAGATCTCGTCCGCGCGGCGCGCGAGGACCGACAGCAGCGTGTCGGACAGGCCGTGGCTGTCTTCGCAGCAGCCTTGCAGGTAGATGCGCGGCGCGAAGTGCTCGGGCGTCGCGAGCAGGTAGTCGCGCGTGACGTCGCCGCGCGTGAGCGCATCGCCCAGGTGCGGCGCGAGTCCTTCGAGCAGCGCCGAATGCGTGTCGCGCCGGTAGCCGGTCGCCAGCACCAGCGCGTCGAAGCGTTCGACGTGCGTCGCGCCGCTCATCCGGTCGCGCAGCGTCAGCTCGATGCGGCCGTCGGCGGTGCGCACCGCGGCCTCGATCGCGCTGTTCGCGCGCAGCGCGTGACGCGGCGTGCCGTCGATGCGCTGCAGGTACAGCATTTCGTAGATCTGCTCGATCAGCGGCCGGTCGACCACCGCGTAGTTGGTGTCGCGATAGCGCTCGAGCAGCGCGCGGCGCGCATCGTGCGGCTGCGCGTAGACGACGTCGGTGAACGCGGGGCTGAAGATCTCGTTGACGAACGGGCTGTCGTCGGCCGGTTTCAGTGCGCCCGCGCGCATCACGAGGCTCGCGTCGACGTGCGGGAAGCGGCGCGCGAGGTCGATGAACACCTCGGCCGCGCTCTGCCCCGCGCCGATCACCGCGACGCGGCGGCGCTCGCCGTCCGGCGACGCGACCAGCCGGTCGATGTCGGTCAGGTAGGACGACGAATGGATCACGCGGTCGCGACCGAGCGCGGCGAACGCGTCCGGCACCGCCGGTGTGCCGCCGACGCCGACCGACAGCGCACGCGTCACGCGCTGGCGTTCGTGGCCGGCCGCATCGCGCGACAACACGCGCAGCGCATCGACGCGCGCGCCGTCGCCGCGCACGGGCTCGATCGCCGTGACGGTTTCGCTGTAGTGGACGTGTTCGTCGAACGCGCCGGCGACCCAGCTCAGGTAGTCGTGGAATTCGACGCGGGTCGGATAGAAGTTCTTCAGGTTGACGAATTCGTTCAGCCGGCCGCGTTCGAACAGATAGTTGATGAACGTGTAGCGGCTCTTCGGATCGCGCATCGTGACGAGATCCTTCAGAAACGAGATCTGCATCCGGCAGTCGTCGAGCAGCATGCCGCGGTGCCAGCCGAATTCCGGCTGGCGTTCGACGAAGCAATGCGCGAACGGACGCGTGCCGTGGCGTTCCGCGAGGCGCACGGCCAGCGCCAGGTTCGACGGCCCGAAGCCGACGCCGATCAGGTCGAATACGGTTTCTCTCTGCATGTCTCTCAGCTCCCTTGTCGGTGAAACCGGCCCGTCAGACGTGACGGCCGGAGAAGAAGGTCTCGCGCAGCGTGCGCATCCACAGCGGCTGCCCGTCGGCGAGCGCCAGGCGGCGCTGCCGCGCGAAGCCATGCCGCGCGAGGGTATCGACGACCCGCGCGCGGCCGGCCGGGACCGCGCAGCCGACCGCTTCGGTGCGCGGGTCGTCGAGAAACAGGTAATGCACGACGGACGGCAGCCAGCCCGCCACGCAATGCGGGCCGCGCCAGCGCGATGCGCCGACCAGCATCCGCAGCCCGCGGTCGTAGTCGCGCGCGCCGACGTGCGGCGCGAGCGGGTCTTCCTTCAGCCAGTACGCCTCGACGTACGCGAACGGTTCGCCGTCGAAGCAGCCGACGAGCGGGCTCACGTGCGGATCGGCATCGGGCGCCGTGCCGTGCGCGCCGGGCTGCGTGCCCGGCCAGCCGTCGCGCACGCGCGGCTCGTCGAACCAGTGCGCGAGGCGCGCGGCATCCTCGCCCGGCTGCCAGCCGCGCAGCGTGAAGCGCACGCCAAGCGCCGGCAGGTCGCGCGCATACACGTCGCCGCGCGGCGCGGGCGGCCGGCGCGGATGACGCCGGCCGTCGGTCAGCATCGGCAGCGTCGCGCACGGCAGATGCGCGCCGACGCGCCACAGATCGGCCTGCTGGGCCCAGCCCTCGCGCATGCACCGGCCGCCGTCGGCCAGCACGCCGCTCGCGCGCAGCGCATCGAGCGCGACCGCCGGCCATGCGGCCGGGTCGAGCCGGATCGCCGCGTGGCGCGCGCTGTCCGAAAACGCCGCGGCGAGCGCGGCCAGCAGCGCGCGGCGCTGGTCGGCCGGCGCCGCGCGGTGGTTGTAGGCGACGAGGCGCAGCGCGCCGTCGTCGCCGAGTTGCGCACGCAGCAACTGCGCGCCGATGCCGTCGCCCTGTGCGACGCGGATCTCCGTGCCGTCGCGCACCGCGAACAGGCCGCCCGCGAACGCGAGGCGGTACGTATCGAGCAGCGTGAATCCGTCCGGGCGCACTTCAGCCAGCATCGCGCACCTCCAGTCGCGTGTGCGCCGCTTCGTCGAGATGCGTGCCGAGCGCCGCGAGCGTCGGCGACGTGAACACGTCGGCCACCGTCAGCGCGTGCCCGGCGCGGCTCGCCGCATCGACGAAACGCACGACGTCGAACGACGTCGCGCCGGCCTCGAACAGATCGGCATCGGGCGCGGGCGCGGCCGTCGCGAACGTGTCCGACCACAGCGCGGCGAGCGCGGCAGCCGTGTTCGGCACGCGCGATGACGCCGCCGCATGGGTCGCGTTGCCGACCGGTGCGACCGCTGCCGGCGCGGCGAACAGCGCATCGGGCACGCCGAGTGGCGCTTGCGCCGCACCGGCGAAACGCGCGACTTCGTCGTGGTAAAGATCGACGAGCGCATCGACGAAGCGGCCGTCGAGCAGTTCGTCCGCATAGGAGAACGCGGCGCTCACGCGGCCGTCCGGATGCTCGACGACGTCCAGCTCCAGCGTGAACACGACGCGATGACGAACGTCGTCGAAGCCGGCGAGCGACAGGCCGGCCCAGTCGCGTGCGGCCGCGCCGGTCGGGCGCAGGTAGTTGAACATCACCTGGAACAGCGGATTGGCCCGCGCGGCACGCGGCGCGCGCAGCGCCGCGACGACGTCGGCGAACGGCACGTCCGCATGCGCATAGGCGGCAAGCGCCATGTCGCGCACCTGGGCGAGCACGTCCGCGCGGCGGGCCGTGGAATCGAGCCGCGTGCGTACGACCACCGAATTGATGAAGAGACCGAGCGCGTCGCGTGCGGCTTCACCCGTGAGTTCGCGCGTCGATGCCAGCACGCCGACCGGCTGGTCGGCCGCGCCGGTCACGCGGAACAGCGCGGTATTGAGCGCCGCATGCAGCAGCATCGGCAACGTCGCGTGCGACGCCGACGCGGCATCGCGCGCGGCACGGATCAGCGACGCGTCGAACTCGAACGCGATGCGCGCCGCACGCCATTGCGGCACGGCCGGCGCGTCGGCGCGCTGCGGAAGCATGGGCGGCGGCAGGTCGGCCAGCGCGTCGCGCCAGTACGCGACACGGGCCGGCTGGCACGACGCGGGCAGCACGAGCGGCGTGTTTTCTGGCGTCGTTGTCGTCGTCGAAGAGGCCCGGGCCGCTTCGCCGCGCACGAGCGCGACATAGCGCGCGCGCACCGCGTCGAGCCATAGCTCGATCGATTCGCCGTCCGACACGATGTGATGGATCGTCACCGACAGCACGTGATCGTCCGCGCCGAGCCGCAGCACGCGGGCGCGCCACAGCGGCGCGTCGGCCGCGAGATCGAACGGCGCGAGCGCATCGGCGCCGGTCAGCGCCGCCGCGCGCGCGAGCGCGTCGGGCTGCGCGGACAAGTCGACGACCGGCAGCGCGACGCTCGCCGCGGCGTCGATCCGCTGGCCCGGCAGCATGCCGTCGCGCGCGACGAGCCGCGTGCGCAGCGCCGGGTGCGCGGCCGCGACCGCCGAAAACGCCGCGCGCAGCGCATCGACGTCGAGCGGGCCGCGCACGCGCAGCGCGACCGGAATGTTGTATGCGGCGCTGTCCGGCTGCGCGCGCCACAGGAACCACAGGCCAAGCTGCGCGGGCGACAGCGGCCACACGCCATGCGCATCGGGCTTCGCCATCGCGACGCCCGGCACGGCGGTGCCGGCGTGCGCGGCGCGCGGCGCGTCGGCCACCTGGCGCGCGTATTGCGCGAGCACCGGCGCTTCGAACAGCGCGCGCACCGGCACGTCGCGGCCGAGCCGCTCGGCAACGCGGGTCGCGACGCGCACCGCCGCCAGCGAATGGCCGCCGAGTTCGAAGAAGTGATCGCCGCGGCCGACGCGCTCGGCGTTCAGCACGTCGCGCCAGATCGCCGCGAGCACGGTTTCATCGCCGTCGTGCGGCGCCTCGTAGGCACGTTCGACGCGCACCGGCGCCGGCAGCCGCGCCCGATCGACCTTGCTGTTCGCGTTGCGCGGCAACGCGTCGAGCACGATCAGCTGCGCGGGCACCATGTAGTCGGGCAGCGTGCGGCGCAGATGCGCGTCGAGCGTCGCGGCCTCCACCGGTTGCGCGGCCGCCTGCGCGTCGGCGGTCAGTTCGACGTACGCGACGAGCTGCGCCTGCGCGCCCTGCCCGTGCACGACCGCGCACGCTTCGCGCACCGCATCGTGCGCGGCCAGTTGCGCCTCGATCTCGCCGAGTTCGATGCGCAGCCCGCGCAGCTTCACCTGGTGATCGACGCGGCCGATGAAGTCGAATACGCCGTCCGCGCGCCGCCGCACGAGGTCGCCCGTGCGATACAGGCGTGCGCCCGGCGCGCCGTACGGGTCGGGCACGAAGCGCTCGGCCGTCAGCGCGGGACGATCGAGATAGCCGCGCGCGACGCCGATCCCCTCGCCGCCGAGGTACAGCTCGCCGATCACGCCGACCGGCAGCGGATGCAGCCGCGCGTCGAGCACGTGCGCGGTGCGCGCGCCGACCAGCGTGCCGATCGGCAGGTACGCGGCGTCGCCGAGCGTCGCGAGATCGTCGCCGGGACGGAACATCCACAGCGTCGGCGTGATCACGGTCTCGGTCGGCCCGTAGCCGTTGACCACGCGCACGTTCGGCATCGCGCGGCGCAACATCGCGAAGGCTTCGCGCGACGTCGCCTCGCCGCCGACGGTCAGCGAGCGCAGCGTCGGTGGCGCGCCGTGCACGAGCGCCCATTCGGCGAGCTGCGCGGCGCAGCCGGGCGGCACGTAGGTCATCGTCACGCCGTCGCGAATCATCATCGCGCAGGTCTGCGCGGGCGGCCACAGCACGTCGGCCGTCACCGACACGGCGGCACCCGACAGGTACTGCGAAAACCAGCCTTCGTGCGCGCCGTCGAAGTTGACCGACTGGAACAGCAGAAACACGTCGTGCTCGCCCGCGCCGTAGCGTTCGGCGATCGCCGCGCAATGCCGCGCGAACGCCGCGTGATCGACGATCACGCCCTTCGGCTTGCCGGTCGAGCCGGACGTGTAGATCGCGTACGCCGCATGGCCGGGCAGCACGTCCGGCAGCGCGACGTCCGCGGCTTCGTCGAGCGCGTCGACTTCGTCCGCGCGCCAGACGCGCAGCGCCGGCAGCTCGGGCAGCGAGGCGGCGCTCGCGGCGTCGGTCAGCACGTGCGCGATGCCCGCGTCGCCGACGATCTGCGCGAGCCGTTCGCGCGGATGCGCCGGATCGAGCGGCACGAACGCGGCGCCCGACTTCAGCACCGCGATCAGCGCGACCAGCAGGTCGACCGAACGCTGCAGCGCGACGCCGACGCGCATTTCCGGCCGCACCCCGGCGGCGACGAGGTTGCGCGCGATGCGGGCCGCGCGCGCGTCGACCTCGCCGCGCGTCAGTGCGCGATCGATGTCGGCGACACCGCGTGCGTCGGGCCGTGCGTGCGCGTGTGCGGCGATGCGTGCGTGCACCGGCACGAACGGTTCGGCATCGGCCGCGCCTGCCGGCGCATTCCACGCGAAGAGTTGCGCGAGCTCGTCGGCCGGCAGCCAGTCGAGATCGCCGATCGGCATGTCGGGGCGCGCGAGCGCATCGCCGAGCAGCGTGACGAAGCGCGCGGCCAGCCGCGCGATCGCGTCGCCGTCGAACAGGTCGAGCGCGTAGATGAATGCGGCGTCGAACGTGCCGTCGGGCGTCGCCTCGACGGCAAGCGTCAGGTCGAATTTCGCGGAAGGCGTGCCGGACGGCAGCAAGGATGCCGATGCCGCGCCCAGCGCCGGCAGCGCGCGGCGCTCGCCGTACGCGGCCATCACCTGGAACAGCGGATGGTGGCTGGCGCTGCGCGGCACGCCGAGCGCGTCGACGACCTGCTCGAACGGCACGTCCTGGTGCATCTGCGCATCGACGAGCGCGCGCTGCGTGCGTGCGACCAGCGACGCGAAATCGCCGTGCGCGGGCACGTCGACATCGATCGCGAGCGTGTTGACGAAAAAGCCGATCAGGCCGGCCGTTTCCGCGCGCTCGCGGTTCGCGGCCGGCACGCCGACGCAGATCCGCGCATCGCCGGTCGCGCGCGCGAGCAGCGCGTCGAGCGCCGCGAGCAGCGCCGCGAACGGCGTCGCGCCCGACGCGGCCGCGAACGCGCGCAGCCGCGCGCCGGTGTGTGCGTCGAGGGAAAACACGTGACGCGCACCGCGTGCGCTGCGGCGCGCCGGCCGTGCGGCCGCGCCGGGCAGCGTCAGCACGCCGCGTTGCGGGTCGAGGCGCTCGCGCCAGAACGCCAGTTGGCGATCGCGCTCGCCGGCATCGAGCCAGCGGCGTTGCCACAGCGCATAGTCCGCATACTGGATCGGCAGCGGCGCGAGCGGCACCGGCGCGCCCGACGCATACGCGCGATAGAACGCCGCGAGTTCGAACAGCATCACGTCCGACGACCAGCCGTCCGACACGATGTGGTGAACGGTCAGCGCGAGCCAGTGATGCGTCGCGTCGAGACGGATCAGGTGTGCTCGCATGAGCGGCGCCGCGCCGAGATCGAACGCGGCGGCTTCGTCGGCCGTCGCGATGCTTTCGGCGCGTGCCATGCGCTGCGCGTCGGGCAGCGCTTCGAGACCGGTCTCGCGCCACGGGCAGCGCAGCGGCGGATGGATCGTCTGTGCGACGCCGTCCTCCGCTTCGTCGAAGGTGGTGCGCAGCGCTTCATGGCGCGCGATCAGCGCATCGCACGCGAGCCGCAGCGCGTGCGCGTCGAGCGGACCGGTCAGCGCGAGCCGCTCGGTGATGTGATACGCGTCCGGCGCGTCGATCAGCCGCGCGTGCAGCCACAGCCGCGTCTGCGCGAACGATGCCGGCACACGGTCGCCGCGCGGCGTGCGCGGCGGGATCGGCAGCATGCGAAAGTCGATGCCGGCCGCGCCGAGCTTGTCGATGAACACCGCGCGCTGCGCGTCGGGCAATTGCGCGAAACGCGTCGCGAGTGCGAGCCAGTCGGGTTGCATCCTCGTCATCCGTCGTCCTTATTGGGTTTCCAGTTCGCCGAGCAGCGCGTCGATCGCGCTCGCCGCGTCGGTCGCGCCGCGTGCCGCGCAGGCCGCATCGATCGCGTCCGCGCAGCGTGCGAGCGTGCGGGTGTCGAACAGCGTGCGCAGCGGCAGCGCGAGGCCCCAGTGCAGGTTCGCCTGCGCATGGGCTTGCGTCGCGAGCAGCGAGTGGCCGCCGAGCAGGAAGAAATCGTCGTCGCGGCCGATCGCGTCGACGTGCAGCACGCGTTGCCAGATCGCCGCGAGCGTGCGCTCCGTGTCGGTCGCGAGTTCGCTGGCCGCGGCCGCCTCGCGCACCGGTGCGGGCAACGCATGGCGGTCGCACTTGCCGTTCGGCGTGACCGGCAGCGCGTCGAGTTCGATCAGCTGCGACGGCACCATGTAGGCCGGCAACTGCGCGCGCAGCGAATCGAGCATGGCCGCACGGTCGAGCGGCCCCGCGTCGCCGCGTGCGACATAGCCGATCAGCTGATCGTCGCGCACGATCACGACCGCGTCGTGCACGCCCGGCGCCGTGCGCAGCAGCGCCTCGATTTCACCCGGCTCGATCCGCTGGCCGCGCAGCTTCACCTGCGTGTCGACGCGGCCGAGGTAGTCGAGCGCGCCGTCGGCGCGACGCCGTGCGAGGTCGCCGGTGCGATACATGCGCGCGCCCGGCACGAACGGATCGGGCACGAAACGCTCGGCGGTCAGCCCCGGGCGGCCGAGATAGCCGCGCGCGAGCCCCGCGCCGGCCAGATACAGTTCGCCGGTCGCGCCGGCCGGCACCGGCTGCCAGGCCGCGTCGAGCACGTGCAGCTGCAGGTTCGCGATCGGATGGCCGATCGGCACCGCGAATGCGTTGGCGTCGTCGGGGCCGCAGGTCCAGTGCGACACGTCGATCGCGGCTTCCGTCGGCCCGTACAAGTTCACGAGCGTCGCGTTCGGCACGAGCCGCGCGACCTTCGCGACGAGTTCCGGCGCGAGCGCCTCGCCGCTCGCGACGATCAGGCGCACGCTGTCGCATTGCGCGGCGGCCTGGAAATCGTCGAGATACGCGGCGAACGCGGCCAGCATCGACGGCACGAAGTGCAGCACCGTCACGCCGTGCGCATGGATCGCGGCCGCGAGGCGGGCCGGATCGCGGTGGTCGCCGGGCGCGGCGATCGCGAGCTTCGCGCCGGTCGCGAGCGGCCACACGAATTCCCACACCGACACGTCGAAGCCGAACGGCGTCTTGTGCAGCACGACGTCGTCGCGCGTGAGCCGGTACGCGTGCTGCATCCACGCGATCCGGTTCGCGAGCGCGCCGTGCGAGTTGCCGGCGCCCTTCGGCTTGCCGGTCGAGCCGGACGTGTAGATCAGGTACGCTAGCTGGGCGGCGTCGATGTCGGTCGCGATCTCGGCGGCATCGCCCGCTTCGCCGTACTCGCCGCCATCGTTCGCTTCATCGGCGAGCAGATCGGCGACCGTCAGCAACTGCGTCGTCGCGTCGTCGCCGAGCGCAGCCTCGACTCGCGCGCTCAGATGGGCCTGCGTGATCGCGACCGCGGGCCGCGCGTCGCGCAGCAGGTACGCGATGCGCTCGGCCGGATAGTCGGGGTCGACCGGCAGGTACGCGGCGCCGGCCTTCAGCACGCCGACGAGCGCCGTCACCATGTCGAACGAACGCTCGACGCACAGCGCGACCGGCGTGTCGGGCTGCACGCCGCGCCGGCGCAAGGCGGCGGCGACGCGCGTTGTGTTCCGGTCGAGTTCGCGATAGGTCGCGCGTTGCACGTGGCCCTGGGCATCCGCGTATTCGAGTGCGATCGCATCGGGCGTTGCGCGTGCGGCGTCCGCGAATTGCAGATGCAGCGGTTGCCGTTGCGCGTCCGGCCAGCTCCGTGCGGTGTCCTGCGCGCGGGCCAGCGCGTCGCGCGTCGCGTCGTCGGCGATCGACAGCGTGCCGAGCAGCGCGTCGGGCGTGCGGGCCAGCGCATCGAGCGCGCACGCGAACGCGCGGTGCCAGGTCTCGACCTGGTGCGCATCGACGCGCGCGGTGTCGTAGCCGTAGTCGATCGTCAGCTCGGCGCCGCTTTCGATCACGAGCGTCAGCGCGAAATCGGTCGACTCGATGCTGCGCACGCCGCTCAGCGCGAGCGCACGCGGATCGGCATCGCGCGCCGTGTCGTCGACCGGGTAGTTCTCGAACACGACCAGCGTGTCGAACAGTGCGCCGCCGGCGCCGCGCGCCCAGCGCTGGATGTCGGCGAGCGGCGTATGCGCATGCTCGGCAGCCGCCGCGTTCTCGCGCTGCAATCCCTGCAGCCAGTCGGCCGCGCGTTGTTGCGGCGCGGGTGCCGTGATCACCGGCAGCGTGTTGATGAAAAGGCCGAGCACCGTATCGACGTCCGCGAGCGCATCGGGACGGCCCGCGACGGTCGCGCCGAACGCGACGGCCGGCTGGTGCGTCATGCGCTGCAGCGCGAGCGCCCACGCGCCCTGCACCAGCGTGTTGACGGTCAGCTTCAGCGCGCGCGCCGTGTGCGCGATACGCGTCGTCGCGGCCGCGTCGATCGTCGCGCGCCACGTGACCATCTCGGCGTCCGCGCGGTCGGCCACACGCTCGGCGATCAGCGTCGGCGCATCGAGGCGCGCGAGCCGCCCGGTCCAGAAACGCTCATCGGCGTCGCGGTCGCGCGTGCCGAGCCACGCGATGAAGTCGCGATAGCGCAGCGCCGGGCGGCTCGCGAACGGCGACACCGCATCGGGGTCGCGATAGTCGCGCAGCACGTCCGCGAGCAGGCGCGCGGTGCTCCAGCCGTCGAGCAGCACATGGTGGCGCGTCCACACGACGCGCCACGCGTCGTCCGTCACGCGCATCAGCGTGAGCCGCATCAGCGGCGGCTCGCGCCAGTCGAAGCCGCGTGCGCGATCGGCCGCGAGCCACGCGTCGAAGTCGGCGTCGAGCGTGTCGCCGCGCGCACGCCAGTCGAGTTGCTCGACCGGCATCCGCGCATGGCGATGCACGCATTGCAGCGGTGCGGCCTCGTCGGGCATCACGCTGGTGCGCAGGATGTCGTGACGTGCGACCGATGCGGCGAACGCGGCCGCGAGCCGGTCGGCATCGAGCGCCGTCGCGGTCGCGACGAGCTGGTTCACGTAGCTCGCATGACCGGGCGCGAACAGCGCATGGAACAGGATCCCCTGCTGCATCGGCGACAGCGGATACACGTCGTCGATCGTGCGCCAGTCGAGCGGCGCGCGCTCGATCGCGGCCTGCGTGAGGCCGGCAGCCTGCGCGAGCGGGAAGTCGCCCGGCGTCGCGCCGCCGCCGCGATGCGCGACACGCGATGCGCATGCGTCGGCGAGTTCGCGCAGTGCGGCCGCAAAGCGTTCCGCGAGCGCATCGATCGTCGCGCGCTCGAACTGCGGCGCGCCGTATACCCAGTGAACCTTCAGCGTGCGTGCGCCGTCGCGGTCGGTATCGAGATACGCATGGATCGCGAGCGTGTTGCCGAGCGGCCCTTGCGGGTCGCGCTCGATGCCGGTGCCGCCGAAGCGCGGCACGAGCGTCGCGTCGCGCGGTGCGTCGAACTGGCCGAGATAGTTGAACGTGACGCGCGGACGCGGCACGGCGGCCAGCGCCGCCCGCGTCGCCGCGTCGCCGTAGTGCGCGAGCACGCCGAAGCCGAGCCCCTTGTGCGGCACCGCGCGCAGCGTGTCCTTGACCGCGCACAGCGTGTCGCGCGCGGTGGCTTCGACCGGCAGCGTGACCGGATAGTGGCTCGTCAGCCAGCCGATCGTGCGGCTCGCGTCCGCATCGTCGAACAGCGCCTCGCGGCCATGCCCCTCGAGTTCGACGCGGCACGACGCGGCGCCGTCGGCACCGGCCAGCGCCAGCGCGAGCGCCGCGCCCAGCAGTTCGATCGTCTGCGTGCGATACGCGGCGTGCGCGTCGGTCAGCGCGGCGCGGGTCAATGCCGCGTCGATGGTCTGCACGACGACCGCCGCGTCGGCGTTCGTCGCCGGTGCGTCGGGATGATCGGGCACCAGGTCGTCGCCCTGTGCCATGCCGGCCCAGTAAGCCGCTTCAGCGGCGAACGGCGATGCCGGCTCCGTCGCGGCACGCGCGAGGCGCGCGGCCCACGCATCCGCGCGCAGGCCCGGCTGCGACAGGCGAACGGGCGTGCGCTCGCATGCGGCGCGATACGCGGCGTCGAGGTCGTCGAGCAGGATGCGCCACGACACGCCGTCGACGATCGCGTGGTGAATCGCCAGATACAGCCGCGCCGCGCCGTCCGGCAGACGCGCCGCGCATGCGCACGCGAGCGGCCCGCGGCCGAGGTCGAGGCGACGCTGCAACGCGTCGAAGCGCGCCAGTGCGTCGGCTTCGTCGCGCGCGGCGACTTCGACGAACGGCAGCGCGTCGTAGGGTTTCGGCGCATCGCTCGCGCGCCACTTGCCGTCCGCGCCACGCGCGAAGCGCTGGCGGAATGCGTCGTGATGGGTGAGCAACGCGTCGAATGCACGCGCGAATGCGTCGGCGTCGAACGGACCGCGCACGTCGAACGCGACGGACTGGTTCCAGTGGCCCGGATGCGGCACGTCGAGCGCGAAGAAGCGCTGCTGTGCAGGCGTCAGGACCGCTGCGGAAGCGGTTGCGGACCGAGCCGGCGCGGTCGATGTCGTTGCGGCGGCAACGTCCTCGATCTTCGCGATGCGCGCGAGTTCGGCGACCGTCGGGCCGTCGAACAGCTGCTTCGGCGTGAAGCGCACGCCGCGCTTGCGGGCGCGTGCGATCACCTGCAGCACGAGGATCGAATCGCCGCCGAGCTCGAAGAAATTGTCGTCGCGGCCGACGTGCGGCGCCTTCAGCACCGCTTGCCAGACTTCGGCGAGCGCCGTTTCGACCGGCCCCTGCGGCGCATCGCCGGCGGCCACCGCCACCGGCGATGTGGCCAGTTCGCGCAGCGCCGCGCGATCGAGCTTGCCGTTCGCGGTCACCGGCAGGCGTGCGAGCACGACGAACTGCGCGGGCACCATGTAGTCGGGCAACGCCGCGCCGAGCGCCGCGCGCACGGCCGCTTCGTCGAATGCCGCGCCGTCGCGCATCACGACGAACGTGGCGAGCCGCAGGCGGGCGTCGTGCTCGATCGCGAGCGTCTCGGCCTGCGCGATCGGGCCGGCCGCGCGTACCGCCGTGCTCACCTCGCCCGGCTCGACGCGATAGCCGCGAATCTTCACCTGGTCGTCGATGCGGCCGAGGAACGCGAGACGGCCGTCCGCGCGCAGGCGTACGCGATCGCCGGTTCGATACAGGCGCGCACCGGCCGCGAACGGATCGGGCACGAAGCGCTCGGCGGTCTGCGCGGGCCGGTTCAGGTAGCCGCGCGCCACGCCCGGGCCGCCGAGATACAGTTCGCCCGCCGCGCCGGCCGGCACGCACGCGCCGAACGCGTCGAGCACCAGCGCGCGCGCATTCGGCAGCGGGCCGCCGAGCGGCACGCCGCTCGCGGGATCGCGCGCATCGGCGGCGATCGACGCGGTGTCGCACGCGATCGCGCCGACGGTCGCCTCGGTCGGCCCGTAATGGTTGATCACGCGGCAGGCCGGCGCGAGCGCGGCGATTCGCGCGACGAGCGCCCACGTCAGCGTTTCGCCGCCGGTCACGAGCGCATGGCGCGGCAGCACGTCGGCCGGCACGCGCGCGTCGAGCAGCGCCTGCAGGTGGCTCGGCACGATCTTCAGCACGCCGACGTCGCGGCGGCGCATCTCGTCGGCGAACAGGTCCGGATCGAACGCGCACGCGGCCGGCAGCAGGTGCAGCGTGCGGCCCGCGCACAGCGCGCCGAACAGCGTCGTGTGGCCGAGGTCGGCGGCAACCGTCGACACCATCGCGAACGACGCGTCCGGTGCGAACGCGAGTTCGTCGAGCATCCCCTGCACGTAGTCGGCCAGTGCGCCGTGCGACACGACGACACCCTTCGGCGTGCCGGTCGAACCCGACGTATAGATCAGGTACGCGCCCTGTTCCGGATGCGGCGCGACGCGGATGCCCGCCGCATGCGCGAGCGTCGCGTCCTGCGCGAGCGTGTCGACGTCGAGCGGCTGTGCGGCGCTGCCGGCCGGCCACGCGGCCCCGTCCGGCTGCTGCGCGACGAGCGCCCAGCGCGCGCCGCAATCGGCGGCCGCGGCCACGAGGCGCGCGGCCGGCTGGGCCGGGTCGAGCAGCACGGCCAGCGCGCCGGCCTTCAGTGCGCCGAGCAGGCCGACGACGAAGCGGGCCGAGCGCTCGATGCAGACGATGACGGGTGCTTCGGCCGTCGCGCCGCGCAGTTTCAGCGCATGTGCGATACGGTTCGATGCATCGTCGAGTTCGGCGAACGTCAGCGACGCCGACGCATCGGCGAGTGCGACGCGATGCGGATACGCGGCGGCCTGCCGCGCGAAAGCGGCGACGATGTCGGCGTGTTCGATCCGCAACGCACGGCCGTCGCGCGGCTGGCGCGATGCCGGCGACGCATCGCACGGCAGCGCGGCCGTCGCGCGGTGCGGTTCATGTGCGGCGGACGCGACGAGCGCCGCATAGCTGTCGAGCCATGCGCGCGCGGTGTCGGCCTCGATGCAGTCGGTCGCATAGGCGGCGACCAGTTCGATCCCGTGCGGGTCGTCGGTGAAATCAAGCGCGAAGTCGAAGCGCGCGGCGAGATCAGGCCCCGGCGTCGCAACGGCGGTCGCGTCCGGCAGCACGCTGTCGTGCCGCGCATCGAACTGCTGCGCGAATTTCACGCGCAGCCATTCGTCGCCGCGCCGGACCGGCGGTTTCACCGCATCGACGACGCGCTCGAACGGCACGTCCTGGTGCGCGACCGCGTCGAGTGCCGCCGTGCGCGCCGCGTCGACCAGCGCGCGGAACGGCAGCGTCGGCGCCACCCGCACGCGCAGCGCGACCGTGTTCAGGAACAGGCCGAGCAGCGCGCGGGTTTCCGGCCGCTGCCGATGCGCGACCGGCACCGCGACGACCACGTCGGTCTCGCCGGTCAGGCGCGACAGCCATGCATCGAGCGCGGCCAGCAGTACCGTGAAGACCGTGGCCTGCGCGTCGCGCGCGAGACGCCGGACGTCCGCCGCAACCGTGTCGGGCAGGCGAACCGACACGCGTGCGCCCTGCAGCGTGCGCGTCGCACCCGGCTTCCGATCGACCGGCAGCGCGAGCGGGCCCGGCACGTCGCGCAAGGCGTCGCGCCAGTAATCGAGCTGACGCTCGCCTTCGCCGCCGGCGAGCATGTCGCGCTGCCAGTCCGCATAGTCGGCGTACTGGATCGGCAGTGGCGGCAACGCCGGTTCGCGCCCTTCCGCATACGCACGGTACGCGGCCGACAATTCGTCGAATGCGCAGCGCGAGCTCCAGCCGTCGGTGATCGCGTGGTGCGCGGTCAGCAGCAGCCGGTGGCGATCGTCGGCGAGCACGACGAGCGTCGCGCGCAGCAGCGGCCCGTTCGACAGATCGAACGGTGCGCCCGCGTCGCGCTCGGCGATACGCGCGGCTTGCGCGTCGCGAGCGGCCGGCGGCTGGTCGCGCAAGTCGAGCGTCGCGATCGTAACCGGCAGACGGGCATGGATGCGCTGCATCACGATGCCGTCGTCGTTGTCGACGAGCGTCGTGCGCCACGCGTCGTGCCGCCCGATCACGTGATCGAGCGCACGCTGCAGCGCGGCGCGGTCGAGCGCGCCGTCGATCGTCCAGTGCGCGGCGATGTGATACGCGGCGCTGGCATCGCGCGTTTGCGCGAGCACCCAGAAGCGTTGCTGTGCGAGCGATGCGGCACGATCGACATGCGGGGCACCCGATGCGGCGGCTTCGGCCGGTGCACGGCGCGCGGCAATCGCGGCCAGCGGCTCGCCCGTCTCGCGCTCCGCCTGATCGACGTGCGCGGCCAGCTCGGCCAGTGCCGGATCGGCGAACAGAGTGTCGAGCCGCAGGTTCACGCGCAACGCGGCGCGGACCGCGGCCTGCAGTTGCATCGCGGCGAGCGAATCGGCGCCCAGCGCGAAGAAGCGGTCGTCGCGCGACGGCGTCGCGTCGAGGCCGAGCAGCGTCTGCCAGAAGCCGGCGATCTGCGCTTCGGTCGGCGTGCACGGCGCGGCGCCGGCGGGAGCTTCGGCGTCGCGCGCGGCGGCGCTGCGCTCGCGCAGCGCGGCACGGTCGAGCTTGCCGTTCAGCGTGTACGGCAGCGCAGCGCAGCGCACGAAGCGGTGCGGCTGCCACGCGGCAGGCAATTGCGCGCCCACGTGCGCCTTCAGCTCCGCATCGTCGGCGGCCGCGCGCAGCGCGACGCACGCGATCAGCCGCGTCGGCCCGTTGCCGGTTTCGGCGATCACGGCCGCGTCGGCCACTGCCGGATGCGTGCGCAGGCACGCGGCGATTTCCGCGGGCTCCACACGCACGCCGCGCACCTGGACCTGATCGTCGAGGCGGCCGAGATAATCGAACGCACCGTCGGCGCGCAGGCGTGCAAGATCGCCGGTGCGATAGACGCGGGCACCGGGCTCGCCGTGCGCATCGGGAATGAAGCGTTCGGCCGTCAGCGCCGGGCGGCCGTGATAGCCGCGCGCGAGACACACGCCGCCGAGCAGCAGCTCGCCGCCCTCGCCCGCGTCATTCGGCTCGCCGGCCGCGTCGCCGTCGATGCGCGCGACACGCGGGCCGATCGCGCGACCGATCGGCAGCGACGCATACGCATCGTCCGCTTCCAGCGCGGGCATTTCACCCGGCTCGACCGGCCACAGCATCGGCGAGATCACGGCCTCGGTCGGCCCGTAGCCGTTGATCAGGCGTACCGACGGGAACGTGCGGCGCACGAATTCGAATGCCTGTTGCGGCAGCGCTTCGCCGCCGAACGCGAGCACGCGCAAGGCCGGCGGCACGCCGTCGCGCGCGGCGACGGCCGCGAATTCGCGCAGGTAGGCCGGCGGGAACGCGGCGACGCTGACCGCTTCGTGCACCATCAGCGCATGTGCGGCGTCCGGCGCGAACGGTTGCGGCGGCGCGATCGTCACGCTCGCACCCACCGCGAGCGGCGCGAGCCAGCACTCGTGCGCGGCATCGAAATTGACCGACGCGAAATGCAGCAGGCGGTCGCCGCCCGCGATCGGCAGCGCGGCCGCGAGCGCATCGCAATGCGCGGCGAGCGGCCCGTGCTCGACGACCACCGCCTTCGGCGTGCCGGTCGAGCCCGACGTATAGATCATGTAGGCGGCCGAGCGCGGATGTACCGGCGCGTCTTCGTCGTCGACGCAGGCAGCGGCATCCGCGGAGCTTGCGTCGAACGCGTGATCGAACGACGCGCCGAGCGCCGCGCGGCCGGCCGCATCGACGACGCCGTGCCGCAGTTGCGCATCGCGGACGATCCAGTCGAGGCGCGCGGCCGGATGACGCGGATCGAGCGGCACGAATACGCCGCCCGCCTTCAGCACGGCGAGCAGCGCGACGAACAGCTCGCACGAGCGCTCGACGCAGACACCCACCCGCACTTCCGCGCCGACACCGGCCGCGCGCAGTTGGCGGGCAAGGTGCGACGCACGCGCGTCGAGCGCGCCGCGCGACAGGCGCAGGTCGTTCTGAAAAGGCGCGGCGAGCGCGGGCGCGTCGGGCGCGCGGCGCGCCAGTTCGCGGATTCGGTGATGCAACGCAGTCGGGAAACTCGTCATGTGCGTGAAGTCCTTCGGTCCGGCCGCTTCGGCCAAGTCTCGGGGCCGCATGGGGCGGCTTCACTGGTGTGACGAACGGCGCGGCCGATTTTTTACCGTTTTGCGCGCAAAGCCGGCACGGATGCATTTTTTGAAGGCAGGGCTAAATATTTGCGCGGCCCGTTCGTCTATCAGGGAGGAAAGTCGCAACCGGGCCCGCCCCGCGCGCCGCTTTCGCATCAGTCTTGCCGTTTCCGCAGGGTTTGCCTGCCCTTCATTTACCGACGTTGCCGATGACCGCTGCCCACGAGCCCTCTTCCCCGCCGTCCCTCGACGCCCCCCCCGGCCGCCCCGCGGCCCGCCTGATCCTCGCGTTGCTGCGCGAAAGCCGCGCGTCGCTCGCGCTGGCGCTCGTCGCCTGCGTGCTCAACGGCGTCGCGAGCGTGCTGCTCGTCGCGACGCTGAACCGCGCGCTCGCGACGCCCGGCGCGGCCGACGCGGCGCTCGCGTGGCGCTTCGCGCTGTGCGCGGTGATCGCGCTCGTCACGCGGATCGTGTCGGGCACGCTGTTCGCCCGGCTGTCGCAGGACACGATGGCGCGGCTGCGCATGCACCTCGCGCGGCGCGTCGGCGCGGCCGAGCTGCGCGACATCGAGCGGATCGGCGCGGCGCCCGTGCAGTCGGTGCTGACCGACGACGCGACCAACGTGTCGATGCTGTTCTTCGCGCTGCCGAACCTGGTGATGCACGGCTCGATCGTGTTCGGCTGCCTCGGCTATCTCGCGTGGCTGTCGTGGCCCGTGTGCGTGCTCGCGCTGACCGCGATCGTCGCCGGCTCGCTCGGCTATCACACCGGCGATCGCCGCGCGATCGCGTCGCTGGAGGCGGCCGGCCACGCGCAGGACCGCCTGTTCGGCTATCTCGGCTCGCTGTTCTCCGGCGCGAAGGAACTGAAGCTGCACGACGCGCGCGCGCGCCAGTTCGTCGACGGCCAGCTCGGCGCCGCGATCGGCGAGGTGCGCGACCACCGCCGCCGCGCGTTCAGCGCGTATGCGATCGGCGTCGGCTGGATCATCTTCCTGTTCTACGTGTTCCTCGGCGCGGCCGCGTTCTGGCCGCAGCTCGGCGTGCATGCCGATGCGGGCACGGCGGCCGGCTACGTCGTCGTGTTCCTGTTCATGCTGGTGCCGCTCGACGGTCTGCTGAACAACCTGCCGACCGTCAACGCGGCGCGCGTGTCGCTCGGGCGCATCGAAGGCGTGATGGCCGAATTCGGCGCGCTGCGGACGGTGCCGCCTGCGAGCGACGCGCCCGACGTGCCGCCGGCAGGCGCCGTCACGCTGCGCGGCGTCACGCACGCGTATTTCCACGAGCGCGACGAACGGATGTTCCGCATCGGGCCGATCGACCTGACGATCCGGCCGGGCGAGCTCGTGTTCATCGTCGGCGGCAACGGCAGCGGCAAGACGACGCTCGCGAAGGTGCTGACGGGGCTCTACGAGCCGGAGGAAGGCACGATCGAGGTCGACGGCCGCCCGATCGGCTGGCGCGAGCGCGCCGCGTACCGGCAGCGTTTCAGCGCGGTGTTCAACGACTTCCACCTGTTCGATGCGCTGCTCGGCATCGTCGATCCCGACGATCCGGCGCGGACGCAGGCCGATGCGCGCGCGAACGCGCTGGTCGCGAAGCTCGCGCTCGATCACAAGGTGAAGGTCGTCGACGGCGCGTTCTCGAACCGCGCGCTGTCGACCGGGCAGCGCAAGCGGCTCGCGCTCGTCGTCGCGTACCTGGAGGACCGGCCGTTCTACCTGTTCGACGAATGGGCGGCCGACCAGGATCCGTCGTTCAAGGCGGTGTTCTACGAACAGTTGCTGCCCGAGCTGCGCGCGCGCGGCAAGGCCGTGATCGTGATCACGCACGACGACCGCTATTTCGGTCTCGCCGATCGCCTGCTGAAGCTCGACAACGGGCAGATCGTCAGCGATACGACGCCCGCGCGGTCACGCGCACGCGATGGTGCGGATGTGCTGAGCGCGTAAGTATCGTCAAACACCTGCCGCCTGCGCGCAGCGGATGCTGCACGCAGGCGGTTTCAGGTTCGAAGGATGGTGAGCGTCGGGAAGTACCGGAAGAACCTGAGATATATCGTTTGCGACGTCGACGGAATGCAGCGGAACAGGCATTCGCGCAACACGCGCGAGACAATGCAATTCGCGACCACGCCACCCCACCCGCGCACGACCCGCCGCGCGTTCAGCGCACGGCCGGCAGCGTCAGCATCGTATCGGTCATCACGTCGGCCAGCTTCAGCGCCGACATCGGCCCGCCGAACCCCCAGATGTTCCGCTCGACCAGCGCGATCCTGCGCTCGCGCAGCGCGGGCACGAAACGCCACACCGGCGAATCGAGTTTCGACGACAGCGGCACGTCCATCCCCGTCGCGGTGACGAACAGCACGGCGAGATCGCGTTGCCGGAGCAGATCGGCGGACGTCACGTAAAGCGTGCCTTCCCGCGTCGGCTTCTTCGGCCACGGGTCGAGCCCGAGCGCGCGCGCGAGGCCGGCCGACGTGCTGTTGCCCGTATAGGCCCAGTAGCGGTCGGGCAGCCCGAGATCCTGCAGCAGTGCGATGCGTTCGCCGCCGCGGCCCGCGGCCGCGAGCCGCGCCGCATTGCGCGCGATCCCTGCGTCGAGTTGCGCTTCGACCGCCTGTGCGCGTGCCTCGCGCCCGGTCACGCGACCGATCGTCCGGAAGATCTGGCGCATCCAGTCGAGCTGCGTGACGGGCACGCCGCGTTCCGACACGTTCGGGCTGAACTGGAACAGGATCGTCGGCGCGATCCGGTCGAGCGCGGCGAAGATCGGCGCATGCCGGAAGCCGACGCCGATGATCAGGTCGGGCTTCACCGCGGCAATCGCCTCGAGCCCCGGCTCCTGCCTCGAACCGATGTCGGTCACGTGCGCGAGCCGGTCGCTCTGGTAGCCGAGCCAGCCCGGATAAAACGCGGTATCGGCCATGCCGACCGGCACGAGGTCGAGCGCGATCACGCTTTCCGCGAACATGAAGTCGAGCGCGACCACGCGCTGCGGCCGCACGGGCATCGTCGCGCTCGCCTGCGACACGACGGGGTTGGCGGCGAGCGAGCGGCCCGGTTGCGACGGCATGCCGCCCTGCCCGGCGCGCGCGCCGTCCGCGATCGCGACGGCCGGCGCACCGCAGCACGCGGCGCCGAGCGCGGCCAGTGCCGCGAGCGCATGGCGGCGGCCGGCATGCGGTACCGGCATCACCGGATCGCATCCTGCCCGGCCAGCGCCGCGTCGTCCATCGTCAATAGCAGCGGGCAGCTTCCACACAGTTGCGTTTCTCCAGGAATTTCATAGCGCAGGCAGCATACGCGGCGCGCGCGAAACGGCGTCGGCAGCAGCGGCGAGCGCGGCACGGCGTCGCGCACCGGCATGCGCAGCGGATTCGGCTCGCCGGCGACGCACGACGCGCCGAACAGCCAGTCGGCATCGCGAACGGGATCGGCCGCGCACGGCAGCGCGCGGTACGTGTCGAGCAGATAGTCGAGCAGGTTGCCCGCGTTGCTCCACAGCACGCGCGGCGTGACGCGGCCCATCGCCGCGAGCAGGTCGATCACCGCGCCGAGATGCGCGACGAGCCCCGCATAGCGCGGCGCAGGTTCGTCGCACGGTGCGCCGAGCGCGTCAGGCGAGACATACAACGCGGCCGGCATCCCGTCGTCGAGCGCGACGAAGGTGCGCTCCGGCGCCATGTCGAGCGGCCGGCCGAGCGTCAGCGCGGCGACCACGCCGGCGGGCGCCGCGCGGCCGAAGTAGTACTTGCTCCATTGCGACATCAGCGCGCGCGCATGCAGCACCGGATCGCCGCCGTAGTGGCGGACCATCGCGTCGAGCACCGTATCGCGATGCTCGGGCAGCGCGCTGACCGGCACGACGATCCGGCCCGGCGCGTGCGTGTCGTCGGGCATCCCGAGCCACACGGCGTCGAGATGCGCGGCGAACGGTTCGGGCGCGAACGCGGAGAATCGCGTGGCGCGTGCGCCGTCGAGCGCCGGCGTCATCGCCCCGCGCGCCGGGCGCGGCGCCCCTCGAGGATCAGCAACCCGAGCAGGTAAGGCGCGCCGATCAGCGCGGTCAGCACGCCGGCCGGCACTTCGCGCGGCGCGACGACCGTGCGGGCGGCCAGATCGGCGAGGCCGAGAATCAGCGCGCCGCATGCGGCCGCGAGCCACAGCCGCGTGCGATGCCGGCGCGCGCCGAGCATCGTCGCGACGTGCGGCGCCATCAGCCCAATGAAGCCGACCGGGCCGACCGCCGCGACGGCCGCGCAGGCGGCGAGCGTCGCGATCGTCAGCGCGAGCGGCCGCAGCGCGGCGACCGGCAGGCCGAGCGCGGCCGCCTGGTCGTCGCCGAGCGCGAGCATGTCGAGCGGCCGCGCGAGCCACGCGAATACCGGCAGCGCCAGCACGCACCACGGCAGCAGCATCGACACCTCGCCCCAGCTGCGGCCGTAGGTGCCGCCGACGAGCCAGACGACGAAGCGCGCGGGCTGCACGCTTTGCTGCGTGATCAGCCATTGCGCGAGCGTGGTCCACAGCGCGCCGATCGCGATGCCGGTCAGCGCGACCGCGAGCGGTGCGTAACGATGCCGGTGATTCAGCACGAGCGTGATCGCGAGCGACGCCGCACCGCCGCTCAACGCGGCCGCCGCGAGCGTCACATGCCCCATCAGCGGCCACGTCGACAACGCGAACAGCGTGACGAGCCCCGCGCCCTGCGTGACGCCGAGCACTTCGGGGCCGGCGAGCGGGTTGCGCACGACGCTCTGCATCGCGACCCCGCTCACCGCCAGCAGCGCACCCGCCAGGAGCGCACACAGCAGCCGCGGCATGCGCAGGTCGATCAGCATCCGCGCGACGGGATCGTGACCCGACAGCGCGGCGGACCAGCGTGCCGGCGACAGCCATTCGGGGCCGGCCGACACGCCGACGAACACGACGAGCGCGCCGGCCACGACGAACAGCGCGGTGCGCAGCGGCCAGCCGAGCCGTTCGAGCCAGCCGACCATGCGCGTCGCCCCGCCGCCGGCCGCGCGTTCGGCTTGTGCGTGCAGCACGCCCGACCACGCGGCGCCGCGCCGGATCATCGCGAGCATCAGCGGCGTGCCGACGAGCGCGATCGCGACGCCGGTCGACAGCGTCGCGTCGAGGCCCGACGCGAGCACCGTGCTGTCGGTGACGAGCACGAGCGCACCGCCCGCGAGCGCCGACAGCGGCACCAGCACGCCGAGCCGCGCCGCGCGTGCGCCGCGCACCTGGCGCAGCAGGTTCGGCGCGACCAGCCCGACATACGACAGCGGGCCCGCGATGCTGACGGCCACGCTGGTGAACGCGACGGCGACGATCGTCGTCGCGAGCCGCGTCGCGTCGACACGCACGCCGGCCGCGGCCGCCGCCTCGTCACCGAGCGCGAGCGGATTCAGCGGCCGGATCACGAACGGCAGCGCCAGCAGCGGCACGACGAGCCAGCGTGCGGCGAGCGCGAGCCCGGTCGCGCCCGGCTGATAGAGACTGCCGTTGGTCCACAGCGCGGCGCCCGCGATGTTCTGCTCGAAGAACGCGAGCACGAGCGTCGACAGCGCCGCGAACAGCAGCATGCAGACGCTGCCCGCGAGCACGAGCCGCAGCGGCGTCGCGCGCCAGCCGCCGGCCGCGACGATCGCGCACGCGGCGGCGACCAGCCCGCAGACGAACAGCAGCGGCACCGATGCGACCCCGGCGAGCGCCGGCACCAGCATCGCCGCGAGCAGGCCGAGCTGGGCGCCGCCCGTCACGCCGAGCAGGTCGGGGGACGCGAGCGGGTTGCGCGTGAGCGACTGGAACAGCGCGCCCGCGATCCCGAGGCAGCCGCCCGCGACGAGCGCGGCCGCGACGCGCGGCAGGTTGAGATCGAACAGGAACACGCCCGCGAGCGCGGCCGCGTCGCTGCCCGGCACGGCGTTCCACCACACGCGCAGGTCGGGGGCGACGCGCAGCACCGCGAGCACCGCGATCAGCGCGACGAGGCCGAGCGCGAGCGCGCCGGCGCGGCGGGCGGCTGCCGCACCGTGGGCGCCCTGCCCGCTCGCCGCGAGCCGTTTGCGCATCGCGAACGTCGTCATACGGCGATATCCCGCTGGACTGTGCGATCGAACGCGTCCGTCGCGCCGGATGCCGGCGGTCCGTAGGCCGGCACGCACATCGGCGCGCCCGTCTGCGGATGCGCGAGCTTCAGCATGTCGACGCCGAACGCCGCGCGCAGCTGCGCAGGCTCCAGCATCGCGTCGGGCGAGCCCTGCGCGACGAGGCGGCCGGCACGCATCAGCACGATCTCGTCGCTGTACGCCGCTGCCTGGTTCAGGTCGTGCAGGACCCACACGATCGTCAGCCCGCGCGCGCGGTTCAGCGCGCGCAGCGCGTCGAGGATGTCGAGCTGGTGATGGATGTCGAGATAGGTCGTCGGCTCGTCGAGCAGCACGATCGGCGCCTGCTGCGCGAGCGCCATCGCGATCCACGCGCGCTGCCGCTCGCCGCCCGACAGCGCGCCGACGTCGCGCCCGGCGTCGCCGGCGAGACCGCTCGTGTCGAGCGCCTCGTCGATCGCCGCATGATCGGCGCGCGACAGCCCGCGCAGGAAGCCGCCGTACGCGTAGCGCCCGTACGCGACGAGCTCGCGCACCGTCAGGCCCGACGGAATCTGGTTGAACTGCGCGAGCATCGTGAGCTCGCGCGCGAGCGCGCGACGGCGAAACGACGCGAGCGGCTTGCCGTTCACGTCGACCTGGCCCGCACGCGCGGGCTGCAGGCCCGCGAGCGTGCGCAGCAGCGTGCTCTTGCCGCAGCCGTTCGGGCCGCACAGCGCCGTGACGCGGCCGGCCGCGATCGACAGGTCCAGCCCGTCGATCACGACATGGTCGCGATAACCCACCGTCAGCCCGCGCGCGGCCAGCGCGGCGCTACTACGCGTCATCGGTCCTCCGTTCGGTCGCGCGCGGGACCGTGTAACTCTGCGCCATCGCGACGACCACCTTGCGCGGCCCCTCGAACGGGTCACGTGCGTGCGCGGTCAGCATGTTGTCGAGCATCAGCACGTCACCCGTCCGCCACGGGAACACGATGCGCTGGCGGTCGAGCACGCCGCGGATCTCGGCGAGCGCGTCGGCCTCGAGCGGCTCGCCGTCGCCGTAATACACGTTGCGCGGCACGTTCTCGAGCCCGACCGCGTCGACGAGCGCTTCCTGCATGTCGTCGTCGAGCGCGGACAGGTGAAACAGGTTCGCCTGGTTGAACCACACGCGGTCGCCCGTGCGCGGATGGCGCGCGACGGCCTGGCAGCGTTCGCGCGTGCGCAGCAGCAGTTCGCCGTCGTCGTCGGTGCGCCATGCGCATTCGATCCCGCGCGCCGCGCACATCCGCTCGACCTCGGCCGGCTCCTCGGTGCCGAACGATTGCTGCCACGGCAGGTCGAGCCCCTGGCCGAAATTGCGCACGTACAGCAGCTCGCGCTGCTCGAAGCGCGCGATGAGCGCCGGATCGAGCGCGCGATAGACGGCGCGGCTGTCCGCGATCGGCGTCGCCCCGCCCTTCGGCGCCGCGAGCGCGCAATGGAACCAGATCCGCAGCGGCCACTCGCGCGTGTACGACTGCTCGTTGTGCAGCGGAATCGCGCGGTGCGGCGGGTATTCGGTCGACGTGTAGACGGCGCCCTCGACCTGGCTGCGCGGCGTCGACGCGTATTCATAGCCGATCAGCGGATCGCCGAACGATGCCGCGAACCGCTGGAACGCATCGATCGACGGCACGTGAAAGCCCGTGAACAGCACACCGCCCGCCCGTTCGAGCGTGTCGGCCGCGATCGCATGCGCGAGCGGCGCGATCTCGTCGATCGAAATGCCGTCGGCGCTGCGCGGCGACACGACGGTGGGCAGCCCCGGCTCGATACGCAGGTCGTCGAGCGTCGGCAACGAAAGCAGGGTCATGCAACGTCCTCTTCAGGTGACGCGCCGGATCGCGGCGCGGCGGGTCACGACGTGCGCGTCGCGCGTTCGCCGTCCATCGCGCGGCGCAGGCTCGCGGGGCGCATGTCGGTCCAGACGGTCTCGATGTGCGCGAGGCAGTCGGCTTTCGGGCCGCGCACGCCGACCTCGCGCCAGCCGGCCGGCACGGGCCGGAACGTCGGCCAGATCGAATACTGTTCTTCGTCGTTGATGACGACCGTGTAGACGAGGTCGTCGGTATCGGCGGAAGGCGTCGTGGCTTGCGTCATGATCGAAAAAACGGGAAGCGGTTGAAGGATGCGAAGCGGCAAGTGACCGGACCGTCGGATCGTTGGACCGTTGAATCGGCCGCTCCTGTCTTGAAGACGATTGGCCGGCGCGTTTTTTTACCGTCGCCGCGCGCGGCCGCCGAGAAACACCGGGCACGCGACGCCGCGATGGCATGCGTCGAGGCATTCCGCGCAGTGCCGCTCCGCGTCGCGCACCATGAAATGCACGAGGGTTTGCGACACGTTCAGCGCGCGCGCCGCGGTCTGCAGCGTCTCCTCGCGCAGCCGCACCATCTCGAACGCCGCGCGGCTGCGCGCCGGCAGGTCGTCGAGCGCGGCCCATACGCGACGCAGCGTGTCGCGCGTCAGCAGCGCGGCCTCGGGCGTCGGTTCCGGCGACGGCACGTCGAAGCCGTCGTCCTCTTCCGTGTGATAGACGTTCTCGAGGCTTTGCCGGCGGCACGCGTCGATCGACGCGTTGCGCACCATCCGCGTCACGTACGCGACCGGCTGGCGCACGGCGTCCTGGTTCGGGAATTCGACGAGCTTCACGAACACGTCGTGCACGACGTCCTCGGCCCGGCTCGCACAACCGACGAAGCCGCGCGCGACGTTCACGAGCATCGCGCGATGGGCGATCAGCACGTCGAGCAGCGCGCCCTGCGCACGCGGCTGCGCGCCGCGATGCGCCCGCGGTGCGGGACGTGACGGGAGGTCCGGACAACTGCCGAGGAACGGGTTCGCCGCTGCGGCTGCCGGCCGTTCGAGCACTTCCGCCATTGCCATCGATCTGCTCCGTCAGATTTCGAGATAGCGCAATTTAACGTAAACGCAAATCATTCTCAATACGATTACGAAATGCCCCTTCAGATCGTCAGGATTTGTCTGATTAATTGACGGGATCCGTGTTTTTGTCGGACGGGATGGCTGCCGCGGAGCGGTGGCGTGGGGAAAGCTTTCCGCGGGAAGGAATTGGCATGGCACCGTAAACGGCCCGCGGCGCCAGGTGGGTGTGGCACGGCGTCGGGAGCGCCGCAAAGAAGCGCCGGCATGCCGGCGCTTCTTTCATGGCGCGCGCGGCGCGTCCGGCCGCGCACGCAGCGCGCGTCAGTAGATGAACAGCCGGATCGTTGCGGTTGCATCGAACCGCCCGATCTTCGGCGGCCCGAACGACTTCAGCACCGCGTCCATCCGCACGCTTTGATTCATCACGTTCGACGGAAACTGCGCGAGCGTGAACTGCTGGTTGAACGGAATCGCGTTGCCCTTGCTGTCCTCGATGCCGATCCCGAAATTGCTGTCCTTCGCCGGCACCAGCAGGCCGTTCTGCAGCGGATAGCTCGTTTCGAAATAGCCGTCGACGCGCACCGCGACGTTGCACTTCTTGGACAACGACAACGAGAACGGCTTGCGCGGCACCGCGGGCAGGAAGCCGTTACCCACCGCCTGCACCTGTCCGAAGTTGACGATGCCCGGTTCGGGCGTCACGAGCACGTCGACGAAGCACGGCGTCGGCTTGAGGTTGCGCAGGCCGCTCAGGCGGTACTGGAAGCTCGTGCCGAATGCATTCAGCCCGAACTCGCCGTCGAACTGGAACACCGTGTAGATATCGCTCGGCGGCTGGACCCAGTTGCCCTTCTTGCGCACGACGACCTGGTAGTCGATGCTGATGCGGGTCTGCTCGCAACGCCTGTGATCGAAGTCTTCCCTGCTGCACGGCGGCACCGCATAGCCGGTAAACACCCCGCCGCCGCGATTGCTCGTCTTGTCGAAGTAGTCGACGCCCTTGTAGCGGATGCCGATCTCCAGCCCCCACGCGGCCGGGTTCGTGCGATTCGGATTCGCGTAGAAATAGATGTTGTCGACGACTTTCAGGCTGTCGGCATCGCCGAGGTCCTTGTAGCAATACCCCGACGTCGTGCGGACCGGCGACACCCAGATCACGTAGCCGTCCGGCGCGTCGGTCGGATACGACGCCACGCCGCCGATCGGCTCGGTCAGCGAGGTCGCGCCGCTGTTCGTCAGGCATCGCAGCGCCCACGCCGGCTGCGCCGCCGCGACCAGCAACGCAAGCACGAGCCAGCGCAGCCATGCTGCCGGCCATTGCCGTTCGCGCATCCCGCCGCTCATCGCTTCACGCTCTTGCACGCACCGGCATCGCACGCGTATTCGACCGCCACCTGGCCGCCGTAATCGTCGATATGCGTGACGAACAGCGTCGACGGCGTCGCGGCCTTGAACGGCACACCGGCCGTGCTCATCGGGCTCACCATCACCGGCTCGATCGGCACCGGCGTCTTCTGCGCGCCTGCCGTCACCTCCACCACCGTCACGTGGTACGGCGTCGGGTTGTCGAACACGAGCGTGTGCGCGGCCGGGTCCACCCGCAGCGTCATCGGCAGCGTCCAGTCCTCGTCGCGCGCGGGCTGCACGGCCTTCGGCCGGTAGAACAGCTTCATCTGCGTATGCAGCGCGATCTGCAGCGTGTTCGGTATATCGGACTTCGGCGGCACTTCGCGGATGTTCAGGTAGAACACCGATTCGCGATCGGCCGGCAGCGCGGCACCGGGCAGCTTCGCGATCCGCAGCACGTTGCGCTCGTTCGCCTCGATGCGCTGCAGCGGCGGCACGACCATCAGCGGCGACGCGATCTTGTTGCCCTTCGCGTCCTCGAGCCACGACTGCACGAGATACGGATACGTCGTGCTCTTGTTCGTGATCGTGACGATCGCGGCCTGTTCGCCTTCGTTGAAGATCACGCGGGTGCGGTCCGGGACGATCGCCGCGTGCGCGACACCGGCGAGCAGCGCGCTCGCCGCGCTCAGCATGCACGACGCGCGGCGCAGGAAGGAAAGGGAGAAAACGTGGTTCATCGCTGGATCCGTGAAATCATCGTTCGATCCGTGCGGCCGCTGCGTGCGACTCGCCGGATGCCTGGCACGTCACCGGAATCGGCGTGCCTTCGAGTTGAAGCTGGTTCGGCAGCACGTCCACCGTGCACAGCGTGCGTTCGCCCGCGCGCACCGCGAGCGCCGATTTCGGCTGAACCTGGGTCAGGAACGCCGCGCCGCCCTCGCCGACGATGCCGAGCTCCTTGCCGTTCGCCGCGTCCTGCACCGATGCGCCGAACGGCAGCGGCTTGCCGGCCGCGTCGGTCAGCGTCAGGTACAGGTTGCTGCCGCGCGCCGCCGAAAACCTGACGAAGCCGATCGCGCCGTCGGTCAGCACCATGCGCTGGATCGGGTTCGATACCTGCACCTCGAGCGGCAGCTTCTCGACGTTGACGGTCGCGTCGTACACGTTGTACGGCGAGATCCCGTCGAGCACCGCATAGCCGCGCGAGTCGGTGTGCGTGAGCGTGCCGGACAGCGGCACGTCGCGCACGCCGTCGGTCGAGACCAGGAGGCGCGTATCGCCCGCGTTGCCGTTCGCGTGTGCGGCGAGCCCGTACTGCGTCGCGACGAGCGAGCCGTCGACCTCGAGCGACGCGGCCGCATACGCGTTCGCGACCGTCGACGCCTGTGCGGTCAACTGGACCGTCGACGTGCGCTGGCGGAAACTCGCGTTCGCCGATGCGCGGCCGTCGGTCGCGCCCGCGTTGACCTGGTAGGTGCGGCCGTCCGGATCGTCGTAGATGTAGCCTGCGTTCGCGCTCGTGCTGCCGTTGCCCGTCGTCAGGTTCGACGTGACCGTGTGACGACCGCCGATCGGCAGCGTCGCGGTCACCGAGAACTGGTTGCCGCTCGTGCCCGCGCTTTGCGTCCGGAACGCCGACAGGCTGACGTTCAGGTTGCGCAGCGCACCGATCGAGAACGCACGCGTCAACGTGAGGCCGATGCGCTGCTCGGACGAGCGCGCCCAGTAAGTCGTCTGGTCGTACGAAAAATAGGTCGACGTGTCGCCGAAGCGCTTCGACAGCGTCGCCGAATAGCGCTGCTTGCTGTTGGCGAGGCCGTATGCGGTCGGGTCGCCCGAGAACTGCGCGAAGTTCGTGTATTCGCGCTCGGAAAAGCGGTAGCCGAAAAAGCGCACGTCGGCATCGAGCGTGTCGAAATGCTTCGAATAGTTGATCCGGTACGAGTTGCCGTTGCGCGTCGCGCCGTTCCACCACAGGCGCGCACGCGCATGCGTGACGTCGGCCGAGACTGCGCCGAACGTGCCGAAATCGCGGCCGACACCGAGCGCGATCGACGTATAGCCCGACGCGGCGATGAAGCCGCCGTACACGGTGAAATCCAGCGGCAGGCCGTACGCCGCTTCACCGAAACCGAAGAACGGCGTGATGCCGGCGCCCCCGAACTGCCGCGGCTTGCCGACCGCGGCCTTGTAGCGCAGTTGTCCGGTGCGCGCGAGAAACGGCACGGCGGCCGTCGTCACCTGGAAGCGCTGCACGCTGCCGTCTTCTTCCTCGACTGCGACGTCGAGCGTGCCCTGCACGCTCGTGTTGATGTTCTGCAGCGCGAATGCGCCCGGCGACACGCGCGTCACGTACAGCACGCGGCCCGCCTGCGAGACGGTCACGGTCGCGTTGGTGCGCGCGACGCCCGCGATCAGCGGCGCATAGCCGCGCAGCGAAGGCGGCAGCATGCGGTCGTCGCTGCGGATCGACGCGCCTGTCAGCGCGAACGTGTCGAAAATGTCCGAACTCAGGTAGTCGTCGCCGAACGTCACCGTCGACTGGATCGACGGCAGCGCACGAAATGCGTAAAGCCGGCTGAAGCGGAACGTGCGATCCGCGTACGCGCTGCTGCCCGCGTTCGACTGCGCCTGGTAGTCGCCGCGAAAGCGCCACGCGTCCCAGTTCGCGCCGATCGTTCCGTAGGCCTGGATCGAATTCGTCTGCTCGCCGCCCGAACCGAAGTTGCGGTTCGTGTTCGCGATCACGCGATAGTCGAGCATCGCGCCCGGAATCCCTTCGGACCAGCGCTCCGGCGGCAGGTAGTTCGAATCGGTGAATTCGAGCGCGGCCTGCGGAATCGTGATCTTGAGCCGACCGTCGCTCTTCAGGTAACGCACGGTGGCGCCCTCGATCGCGCCGAGATCGACGCAGCGACCGCCCTGGAAGCGCGGCAGGTCCTTCGCGAGCGACGGCTTCAGCCCGAATTGCGCGACGAGTTCCGGAGGCAGGCACGGCTTGCCTGCACCGGACGGGTCGAGCGCGATGAACTGGATCGCCTGCAGCCCGTAGAACAGGTCGTTGACCTGCACGTCGAGCATGTATTCGCCCGGCAGCGTGAAGTCGGCCTGCGCGAACTGCGACAGGTCGACGTTGTTCGAGCCGTCGATGTCGAGGAACGACGAATTGAATTCCGTCGCATGGCTCTGGCTGCCGACCACCAGCACGGAGACGCAAAGGAAGGAATGTCTGATTCGCACGCGGCGCTACCGGAAGTCCGAGAAAAAGCTGGGCAGGAAGGCAAGCAGGAGAAGGGGTGCGCGCACCCCTCCCCCGTGACGGCCGCTTACTGGTAGCGAACCGTGAAGTTCGCGACGCCGTCGGCCGTACCCGGCGTCACGTCGGCTGCCGTCGCTTCGTAGCGTGCGGCGAAGCGCACGGTGTTGTTGCCGTTCTGCAGCAGGGTTGCAGCGGCCTGTTCGACGCCGTTGTCGAGGTCTTCGCCCGTTGCGCCCTGTACGCGGATGCCGACGTTGGTTGCCGAGCCGATCGTGGCGAGCAGCTTCGGCTGGGCCGCGTTCGACGTACCCGTGAACGTGAAGAATGCGTTCTTCGAGATGCTGGTGTCGCAGTCGGTCAGGACGATGTCGAACTTGACCGGCTCCGACTTGTCGCCGGCCTTCTTGAACGTGTGGGTCGGCACCTTGCCGAGGTTCACGGTCTGGTTGACCGAACCCGAGTCGATACCGCACGCGCCCGCGACGATCTCGCCCGTGAAGTTGATCGTGCCGGTGCCGGCTGCGAAGGCCGAGGTGGACAGGGCTGCGAGTGCGACAGCGGCCAGGAGGGATTTTTTCATGACGTTTTCCGTGAGAATTGCAAAGGGAATGGACGACGTGGCGGATACAAAAGGCAGCGTGTGGTTGGCTTCCGTCCGTCACGAGGCGGCATTATCGAGATATGAATGAAAGAATTCTGTAAAGCATTGTCAAATCGCAAATGACAATCTTCGCCTTGCGTACTTTCAAACCCACTGTTTCCTTGAAATTCTCAATCACGATATTTTCATCCGCAGTCCTTTTTGATTTTCCAGAACCGACTGAAAATTAAAGACATTTCCTTTTTGGGATCACTTATTCCCCGCCCTTCCTTGCTGGATATGGCTTCGACGGATTACCAATCAAAAATGCCAAAATTCTGTCCGATCCTGCCATCGTTGCCCGACCGCAACGAATGCATTCATCGATTTTCAACTGAGAGGAAATTAACAGCCGATTTTCGGTGCTACGGATTTCTCGCGCAAACGATTGCGCAATCCGCACAAACGTTTTACCGCGACATTTCGTCACCCGTCATTATTCCCGATACAAGAATCAATTGAATCGTCAACCCGGGATTAAAAGCCGCATGTAATGCCGTGCGCCGTCTCGACATTCGGCGTACCTGTGCGACGACGCGCACGCGACGTTTCGGCGCCCTGGATGGAATCGAAAAAGGAGGAAGTCCGGCACGCTCGGGGCCGTGTGATGACGCGATCGGTCGCCAGGATGCGTGACGGGTCGAAGGTGCGCCTCAGCTCGACCGCGGGGAGAAACAACGTGGATGACGACGACGCGCGGATGCGTTCATCGTCGATCGGTGCCGATGGCCGGATGGACGCCACACCGGCCGGGGTGGCGACGACACATCGCAATGCGCGATCGCCACCCGCACGGCTAGCGAATCACGCGGCGGCCTCCCCGGCTGACGCCGGCGTCCACCCGCCGCCCAGTGCGCGATACAGCGCAATCGCATTCGCGAGCCTCAGTTCCTTGAGCCGGATCAGTTCCTGTCCCGACTCGTACGTGCTGCGCTGCGCGTCGAGCAGTTCGAGATACGTCGCGACGCCGCCCGCATAGCGGCGCTCGGCGAGCTTCAGCCGCGCGCCGTCGGCCGCGTACACGTCCTGCTGCGCGGCAAGCTGGCGATCGATCCAGTCGCGCGCGGCGAACGCGTCGGCCACTTCGCGAAACGCGGTCTGCACGGTCTTCTCGTATTCGGCGACCGCGATGTGCTTGCGCGCGGTCGCGACGTCGAGATTCGCGCGATTGCGGCCGCCCGCGAAGATCGGCAGCGTGATGCGCGGCGCGAACGTCCACACGCTCGTGCCGCCCGCGAACAGGCTCGAGAACGCGTCGCTGACCGAGCCGTAGTCGGTCGTCAGCGCGACGCGCGGGAAGAACGCCGCGCGCGCGGCGCCGATCTGCGCGTTCGCGGCCTTGAGCCGCGACTCGGCCTGCCGGATGTCCGGCCGCCGCTCGAGCAGCGCGCTCGGCGCGCCGGGTGCCACCGGCGCGATCGCGAGCGCGTCGAGCGCGGTGCCGTCGGCCGGCACCGTGCGCGCGAAATCGCCGGCAAGCAACTGCAGCGCGCGCACCGACTGCGCGTGTTCGCGCTGCAGCGCGGCCTGCGACGCACGTGCGGACGCGACCAGCATCTCGGCCGAGCGCAGCTCGATCGCATCGCTCGTGCCGGCCGCATAGCGGCGCTGCGTGAGCGCGGCGATGCGCTCGCGTGCGTCGAGGGTGTGCTGCGCCAGCGCCAGTTGCGCGTGCAACGACCGTTCGGAAACGTACGCGCCGGCGACTTCGGCAATCACGCCGATGCGCACCGTGCGCTGCGCGTCGGCCGTCGCGAAATACTCGGCGAGCGCCGCATCCGACAGGTTGCGCACGCGGCCGAACAGGTCGAGCTCGTACGCGTTGATACCCACGCCGGCGCGATACAGCCCGCTCACCGCGCTCTCGCGCACGACCGGGTCGTACTGGCGCGTGCGCTCGTAGCCGAGGTTCGCGTCGAGCGACGGCATCCGGTCCGCGCGCTGCACGCCGTATAGCGCGCGCGCTTCGTCGAGCCGGCCGGCCGCGATCCGCAGGTCGCGATTGTTCGCGAGCGCCGCGTCGATCCAGGCCTGCAGCGCCGGGTCGGTGAAATATGCACGCCAGTCGTCGAGCAGCGCGGCATCGACAGGCGCCGCGACCGACGCCGGCTGCGTGCCGCCGACGACCGGCGCATAGCTGGCCGGCACCGGCGCCGCCGGCCGCTCGTAGCGCGGCGCGAGCGAGCAGCCGGCGAGCGCGAACGCGAGTGCAGCGGCCAGCGCGACCGGGGCCCGCGGCGTCGCGCGCGCCTTCAGGTGAAACGTCATTGCGCACCCTCCATCGTCGCCGGCCGCGACCCGCCGCGCCGGCGCGGGCCGACGTCGAACAGGCGGCCGACGATCACGAAAAACAGCGGGACGAGGAATACCGCGAGCACCGTCGCCGTGATCACGCCGCCGAGCACGCCGGTGCCGATCGCCATCTGCGCGCCGGACGCGGCGCCCGATGCGAACGCGAGCGGCAGCACGCCGACGCCGAATGCGAGCGACGTCATCACGATCGGCCGCAGCCGCAGGCGCGCGGCCTCGAGCGCCGCGTCGACGAGCGACATGCGCTGCGCGACCAGGTCCTTCGCGACTTCGACGATCAGGATCGCGTTCTTCGCGGACAACCCGATCGTCGCGATCAGCCCCACCTTGAAGTAGATGTCGTTCGGCATCGCGCGCAGCGTGACGCCGAGCACCGCGCCGATCACGCCGAGCGGCACGACCAGCATCACCGCGAACGGGATCGACCAGCTCTCGTACAGCGCCGCGAGCGCGAGAAACACGACGAGCACCGACAGCGCGAACAGCATCGGCGCCTGTGCGCCCGACAGCCGCTCCTCGAACGACTGCCCCGACCACGCGTAGCCGATGCCGGCCGGCAGTTTCGCGGCGAGCCGCTCGATCGCGGCCATCGCTTCGCCGCTGCTGTGGCCCGGCGCGGCCGAGCCGTTGATCGTGAACGACGGATAGCCGTTGTAGCGCGTGAGCTGCGGCGGCCCGAGCGTCCAGTGCAGTGTCGCGAACGCCGCGAGCGGCACCATCTCGCCGCGCGCGTTGCGCACGCGCAGCTTCTGCACATCGTCCGGATCGAGCCGGTGCCGCCCGTCGGCCTGCACGATCACGCGGCGCACCTGCGTGCCGTGCATGAAGTCGCCGATATAGTCGGAGCCGAACATCACCGCGAGCGTCGTGTTGATCTCGTCCATCGACACGCCGAGCGCCGACGCCTTGGCACGATCGATGTCGAGCTTGAGCTGCGGCGCGTCCTGCGTGCCGGCGAACATCAGGTCGGTGAGCGCCGCATCCTTGCCGCCCGCCGCGAGCAGTTGCTCGCGCGCGGCGCTGAACGCCGCATGGTCGAGCCCGCCGCGGTTCTGCAGCCGGAAGTCGAAGCCGCCCGTCGAACCGAGATCGGGCAGCGCCGGCGAGTTCATCGCGAACACCGTGGTGTTCGCCGTGCCCGCGAAGCGCGCGTTGATGCGCGCGACGATCGCCTGCACGTGATCGCGCCCGGCCTTGCGCTCCTTCCAGTTCTTCAGCGTGACGAAGATCATCCCGCCGTTCGGCCCCTCGCCGTACAGGTTGAAGCCGCCGAGCGCGAACGTGTACGCGGCCGGCTCGTCGCGACGAATGTACGATTCGACCTCGCGCACGCTCTGCATCGTTTCCGCGAGCGGCGTGCCCTGCGGCCGGATCACCATCACCATGAAGTTGCCCTGGTCCTCGTCGGGCAGGAACGCGCTCGGCAGTTGCGTGAGCATCAGCGCGGCCGCCGCGGTCAGCGCACCGTACACGACCAGCCAGCGCAGCGGCTTGTTCAGCATCGCGCCGACGCGCGTCGCATAGCGCTGCGTCGAGCGCGCGACGAAGCGGTTGAACCCGCCGAAGAAACCGCGCTTCTCGTGATGGTCGCCGGACACCGGCTTGAGCAGCGTCGCGCACAAAGCGGGCGTCAGCGACAGCGCGAGAAACGCCGAGAAGCCGATCGAGACCGCGAGCGCCAGCGCGAACTGCCGGTAGATGTTGCCCACCGCGCCGCCGAAGAACGCCATCGGCACGAACACCGACGTCAGCACGACCGTGATGCCGACGATCGCGCCGCTGATCTGCTGCATCGCCTTGACGGTCGCGTCGTAGGGCCCGAGCCCTTCCTCGACCATCAGCCGCTCGACGTTCTCGACGACGACGATCGCATCGTCGACGAGGATGCCGATCGCGAGCACCATCCCGAACATCGTCAGCACGTTGATCGAGAAGCCGGCCGCATGCATCACGCCGAACGTGCCCGCAAGCGCGACCGGCACGACGAGCGTGGGGATCAGCGTCGCGCGCAGGTTCTGCATGAACAGGAACATCACGAGGAACACCAGCACGCCGGCCTCGACGAGCGTCGTGACGACCTTGTTCATCGACACGCGCACGAACGACGACGTCTCGTACGGGATCAGGTATTTCACGCCCGGCGGGAAGTAGGCGGACAGCGCGTCCATCGCCGCGCGCACGCGCTGCTCGGTGGCCACCGCGTTCGAGCCGGGCGCGAGCTTGATGCCCATGCCCGTGGCGACCTTGCCGTTCACGTACGACGGATAGTTGTAGTCGTTGCCGCCGAACTCGATGCGCGCGACGTCGCGCAGATAGAGCGCGGCGCCGTCCGGCTGCGTGCGCAGCGCGATCGCGCCGAAGTCGGCCGGCGTCTTCAGCGGCGCGTCGGCGAACACCGTCGCCGCGATCGGCGCGCTGTCCGGCACCGCGCTGCGGCCGATGTCGCCGACCGTCACGCGCGCGTTGTGCGCACGCACGGCCGACGCGATGTCCGACGCGGTGAGGCCGTGCCCGGCCATCTTCACCGGGTCGGGCCAGATCCGCATCGCGTATTCGGCGCCCCAGAACTGCACCCGGCCGACTCCGTCGACGCGGCGCAGCGCCTGCACGACGTTCGCCGACGCGTATTCGCCGAGCTGCACGTCGCTCATCCGGCCGTCGTCGGACGTCAGCGACACGACGAGCTGGATGTTGTCCGCAGCCTTCTCGACCTGGATGCCGTCGCGCCGCACGGGTTCGGGCAGCCGCGCCTCGACCGTCTTCAGCCGGTTCTGCACTTCGACGGCCGCGAGATCGGCGTTGACGCCCTGCTTGAACGTCAGGTAGAGCGACGCCATCCCGGCGCTGCTCGTCGCGGACGTATACAGCAGCCCCGGCGCGCCGTTCATCTCGCGCTCGATCAGCGCGGTCACCGATTCCTCGACGATCTGCGCGGACGCACCCGGATACGTCGCATAGATGCTGACGACGGGCGGCGCGATGTCCGGATACTGCGCGACGGGCAGCGCGCGAATCGCGAACACGCCGCCGAGCATGATGAAGAGTGCGATCACCCACGCGAAGACGGGGCGATCGATGAAGAAACGTGCCATGTTGGTCTATGTGAACCGGTCAGGTTTGACGGGCGGCCGCCGGTGATGCGGACTTCGCCGACGAGGCCTTCGTCGGCGAGGCCTGCTCGACGGGCTTGACGGTGGTATCCGGCGCGAACTGCGCGGCGTTGTCGACGATCACGCGCTCGCCGCCCGCGAGACCGCGCGTGATGCGCCAGTCGCGGCCGCTCATCCGGTCGGCGGCGACTTCGACGTCCTTCACCTTGCCGTTCTCGCCGACCACGCGCACCGACGTGCGATCGGCCGTGCGCAGCAGCGCATCGCGCGGCACGAGGATCGCGCGCTGGTCGACGGCCGCGTCGAGCGCGATCCGCACATACGCGCCCGGCAGCAGTTCGCGCTCGGGATTCGGGAACAGCGCGCGCATCGCGACGGTATCGGTGGTCGGATCGACCGCGAGATCGCTGAACAGCAGCTTGCCCTTCAGCGGATACGCGGTGCCGTCGGCGCGCAGCAGCGTCACCGTGACGTCGTGCTGCGCGATGCCCGTCGCGCGCCCGCTCTTCACCGCGCGGCGCAGTGCGTCGACGTCGGCCGCCGGCTGCGAGAAATTCACGTAGATCGGGTCGAGCTGCTCGACGGTCGTGAGCGGCGTCGCCTGGTCCTGGCCGACGAGCGCGCCTTCGGTCACGAGCGCGCGCCGGGCGCGGCCGGAAATCGGCGCGGTGACGGTCGCATAGTCGAGCTGCAGTTGCGCGCGGGCGAGCTCGGCCTGCGCGGACGCGACGTCGGCCTTCGCCTGCGTGTCGCCCGCGACGGCCTCGGTGTGATCGCGCTCGCTGACCGCGCGGTCGCGCACCAGGTCGTCGTAACGGCGGCGCTTGTCGCTCGCCGCGAGCGCGGCGGCCTGCGCCTTCGCGAGCGCCCCTCTCGCTGCGTCGCGCGCGGCCTTCAGCGGTGCGGGGTCGATGCGGAACAGCACCGCGCCCTGCTTCACTTCCTGGCCTTCCTCGTAAGTCCGCGCGGTGACGATGCCCGCGACCCGCGCGCGCACTTCCGCCTGCCGATATGCGTCGAGCCGGCCCGGCAATTCGACGGTCATCGGCACGGCCGTCGGACGCACCGTCACGACCGTCGCGTCCTGGATGGCCTCCGGCGCCTTGTCCCGTTCGCCCTTTCCGCAGCCGGTCGCGGCCAGCACGGCCGCGAGCGCGAACGACGCCAGCCGCAGGCGGCGCCCCAGGGAGCGTTTGTTATTCATGTGCTGACCTCGGATCGTTCGCCGCCGATACAATGCGGCGGCTCAGGGTGGCCGATTATAATCAGTCACGACTGATTAAATACAGGCGGTCGTCATCCGGCCGCCATACTGTCTCAATAAAACGACAGCGAACTGTAAGGAAATTCACGACATGGCCCGCAAGACCCGGGAAGAATCGCTCGCCATCAAGCACCGGATCCTCGACGCCGCCGAGCTCGTGCTGCTCGAAAAAGGCGTCGCGCAAACCGCGATGGCGGACCTCGCCGAGGCCGCCGGAATGTCGCGGGGCGCCGTGTACGGCCATTACCGCAACAAGATGGAAGTGTGTCTCGCGATGTGCGACCGCGCATTCGCGCGTACGTCGGAAGGGTTCGACGCGGTCGACAGCCTGCCCGCGTTCGCCACGCTGCGCCGCGCGGCATCGCATTACCTGCGGCAATGCGGCGAGCCGGGCGCGATGCAGCGCGTGCTCGTGATCCTCTATACGAAATGCGAGCAGAGCGAGGAGAACGGCGCGTTGCAGCGCCGCCGCATGCTGCTCGAGCTGCAGATGCTGCGCATCACCAAGGCGCTGCTGCGCCGCGCGATCGCGGCCGGCGAACTGGCCGCCGATCTCGACGTGCATCTCGCGGCCGTCCATCTCGTGTCGCTGCTCGAAGGCGTGTTCGCATCGATGATCTGGACCAACCGCTTGCGCGGCAATCTGTGGAACGACGCGGAAGCGATGCTCGACGCCGGCTTCGACGCGGTCAGGACATCCGCCGCGCTGCGCGTGCGCGCGCAAAAATTTCCTGTCTGACGAAAAGCCGCGCAATAAATGCTGATTTAACCCGATTTACCGCAGTGCGAAACGAATGAGCCGACCCTCTTTAAAATTTTTAACGTTTCGCGGAACATCGGTAGACTGACGCTGTCATCTTTCTTTAGCGTCTTCGTGATAAACCGGGTTCGACCCGGAAAGGTCACGCCGCCGTTCGAAGCGGGCCTGCCCGCGAGTTGGGTCGAACGGAAACGACACAGGCCCCTGGCGGGGCCTGTTTTGTTGCACGCCCGTCGCCCGCCCCGTCGTCCCCCGACGGATCTGCCGCCGATGGTTCCCGCCCACACCTCTTTGAACCGCTTTTCCTGGATGTGGACACCTTTGGTCAAGCCTGCCGCAATTCCTGATGCTTTCGCGCCCGGGCGCGCGCAGCGCCTCGTGCGCGCGCTCGTGCCGGCCGCCGTGCTCGGCGCCCTCGCCGCCTTCGGTCTCGCCGCCGCGCTGCCGGCCGTCTCGCAACTGCCGGGCGCCGTCGACTCGGGCACGGCCGCGCTGCCGCAGCGCGTGCTGTCCGACACGCCGTTTCCCACCGCGCAGCATTTCGTGACGAGCGAACTCGCGCGCACGATCGGCGAGCGCAACGAACGCGACGAACGCCCCGACCGCAACCTGCAGCCGGGCCTGTTCGCGCCGCTCAGCGCGCACCGCAACGACATGCTCGGCTATACGAGCCTGTTCCAGCTCGCGCCGCCCGAGCAGCAGCACGGGATGCGCGCGGGCGACATCGAACTCACGCTGTCCGATACGCTGAACCGTCTCGACGTGCCGCCCGAAGTGCGCATCCAGCTCGGCGATCTCGTCACCGGCAAGGTCGCGCTGCGCGCCGGCGCGCAGCGCGGCGACTACTACCGCATCGCGTACGACACCAACAACGGCACGCCACACCTCACCGCGCTCGAGCTGCGCGTCGCGGGCCGCACGTTCGGTGCGATCTGGTTCCGCGCGCCGGGCGCCGACAACGGCGCGTACTACACGCTCGACGGCGCGCCGCTCGAAGCGGCCGCGTTCACGATGCCGGTCAAGTGGACGCGGATCAGCTCGTTCTTCGGCGAACGCGTCCACCCGCTGTCGCAGGCGATGGCATTCCATACCGGCGTCGATCTCGCCGCACCGTCAGGCACGCCCGTCAATGCGGCGGCCGACGGCGTCGTGTCGTTCGTCGGCACCGATCCGGGCGGTTACGGCCACTACGTGATCGTCGATCACGCGGACGGTTATTCGACCTACTACGCGCATTTGTCCGCGTTCGCGCGCGGGCTGAAGACCGGCGAAACCGTCAAGCAGGGCCAGCGCATCGGCTCGGTCGGGATGACCGGCGCGGCCACCGGCCCGCACCTGCATTTCGAAGTTCGCGTCGCGAACGACCCGGTCGATCCGCTCGTCACGCTCGCGAGCGCGCAGACGGGGCTGTCCGACATGCAGCTCACCGCGTTCCGCCAGGAAGCGGCGCAATGGCGCTTCCGCCTCGCGTCGATCAGTACGACGCCGTTTGCATTCGCGCAGAGCGACGGCCCGCTGTGGGGCGATTTCGCGACCGGTCCGTCGACGCTGCGTTCGGTGTTCGATACGCACTACAGCGCGTCCTGACGCTGACGCGCTGAAGTACTGAAGTTCTCAAGCACCGAAGTTCTGAAGCACCTTCACGCCCGTCGCCGCTCGCTCGGCGACGACGCGGCCCGCTGCGGATAGCCGCACGCTCTCACCTTCATCACCGGAAACGCGCCGCATGCATCGCACGCGGCGCGCACGCCGTCACCGCACCGGTTCCGTGCGTTCAGCCGCAGCCCGCGCGATGCGCTCCGCGCGCGGACGACGCGACAGCAACCAGCGCGCCGCACCGTCAAGCGACGTGCACAGCACCAGATAAATCGCCGCGACGAACAGGAAGATCGGCGCCGGATACACCATCAGCCGGTTGTTCACCTGCGTCGCGACGAACGACAGTTCCGGCACGCCGACGATATACGCGAGCGACGTGTCCTTCACGAGCGCGACCCACTGGTTGACGAACGACGGCGTCATGATCCGGATCGCCTGCGGCAGCAGCACGTAGCGCACGGTCTGCCAGCGCGTGAGTCCGAGCGATAGCCCCGCCTGCCACTGCCCGTCGCCGGCCGCGACGATGCCCGCATGCACCGCATGCGCGAGATACGCGCCGCCGATCAGCGCCAGCGCGCACACGACCGTCGCGAGCCCCGGCACGTCCATGTGCAGCAGCATCGGCATCAGGAAGTACGTCCAGAAGATCAGCAGCAGCACCGGAATCGCGCGAAAGAAGCCGATGAACGCGAGCAGCAGCACGCGCAGCGGGCCGCGCGCGAGCGCCATCGCGACACCGAGCGCCACGCCCAGCACCGCCGATGCGATGGCCGACGCGATCGCCAGCACGAGCGACAGCGCGGCGCCGCCGAGCGGGCCATCCGGGAATGCGCCGACGAGCAGGTACGGCAGGTTGTCGAGCAGCAGCGAGAGATCCATCGTCAACGCCCCGCCCCGAGCCGGTCGCGCCATTGCGTGGCCGCGTAGGCACCGGCCTCGATCGCGGCCACCGCGGCGACGTACAGCACGGTCGCGACACCGAAGGCGGCAAAGGTCTTGAACGTCTCCGTCTCGACCTGCCGCGACGCGTACGACAGCTCGGCGACACCGATCGCCATCGCGAGCGACGAGTTCTTCACGAGATTCATGTATTGGCCGAACAACGGCGGCAGCGCGATGCGCACGGCCTGCGGCAGCACGACGTAGCGCAGCGACTGCATCGGCGTGAGGCCGAGCGCCGCGGCCGCATCATGCTGCGCACGGCGCACGCCGCGCAGCCCGGCTTCGCATTCCTCGGCGACGAACGCGGCCGTGTACGCGCTCAACCCGAACCAGCCCGCGACGAACTCGAACGACGGCCATGCGAGCGTGAACGGGCCCGCGCTCAGCTGATGGCGCGCGTTCAGCCATGCGACCCATGTGTCGGGCAGCAACGACGCGACGCCGAAATACCAGAACAGCAACTGCACGAGCAACGGCGTGTTGCGGAACGCGACGACATAGCCGGCCGCGAGCGTGCGCGGCGCCGTTCCGCGCGCATGCCGCATGACGGCGAGCAGCAGTCCGCCGACCGTCGCGGCGAGCGCCGACGCGGCCGCGAGGCCGAGCGTCAGCAGGAAGCCCTGCCAGAGCCAGGACAGATATTTGGGAGCCAAGCCGAGCATGGTGGTGCGGGCGCGAAGCAAGCGATCAAGAGAAACGAAAAACGCCGCGATCCCCACGCACCGGCACGACCGATGGCGGAGCGCGGCGCGTCCTGCATGCGACTCAGGTCTTGTCGCCGATGCGGAAGATGCGCGTGAGCGGCGTCTTCGTCGTCGGACCGAACCACGCGTCGTAGATCTGGCCCGCGCGGCCATTCGCCTCGAGCCCCTTGAGCGTGTCGTTGACGAAGCCGAGCAGGCGCGTCTCGCCCTTCGGCACGCCGACGCCCATGTAGTCGTTGGAGATCGTGAATGCCGGGATCTCGTAGTTCTGCCTGTCGGGCACGTTCGCGAGCAGGCCGATCAGCTTCGGCCCGTCCTGCGTGATCGCCTGCACGTTGCCGGCGCGCAGCGCGGCGAATGCGAACGGCGTGTCGTCGTACGCGACGATCGTCGCCTTCGGGAATTTCTCGCGCAGCGTGATCTCGTTCGTCGTGCCCTTGTCCGCGCCGACGCGCAAGCCGTTCAGCTGGTCGGCCGATTTCAGCACGCCCTTCTTCGCGAGAAACTGCTGGCCCGACGAGAAATACGGGATGCTGAAGTCGACCTGCTTCGCGCGCTCGTCGGTGATCGTGAAGTTCGCGAGCACCAGGTCGACCTTGCCGGAGGTCAGGAACGGAATGCGGTTCGCGGGATTGGTCGGCTGCAGCTGCAGCTTCACGCCGAGCTTGTCGGCCAGCGCCTTCGCATAGTCGACGTCGAGGCCGACGATGTGATTGCTCTTGCCGTCGACATAGCCGAACGGCGGATTGCTGTCGAAGGTCGCGACGCGCAGCACGCCGGCCTTCCTGATGTCGTCGAGGCGGTCCGCGTGCGCGACCGTGCCGGCCGTGACGAGTGCGGCCCCGACGAGCCACGTAGCGAGAGTGTGGAGTTTCATGAGCACGACCTGATTTGTTATGAAGGCCGGCGCGGATCGCGCGGCGGCCGGTTCGAGGAACATCGCGACGCTGTGTGTCGTCGCAAAGCCGCTAACGTATCAGCGCGTGCGGCGATTCCGAACCAACAAATGGTGCTTTGCTCTGCGGGTTTCGTGATGAGGCATGGCGCGCGCGCATCACCGCGATGCGTGATGCCATGCGCACTTTCATGGAAACGTAAACGAAAACTCCGCACCGCCGCCGGCGTAACCGGGCGCCAGTTCGCTATCCGTGCCGGTGCGGATGTACTGGGCGCGCAGCGACATCACGGCGATATCTCCGGTGCGCCGCATCGGATACTGGGTGGCCGCGCCCGGTTCGTCGTAGGCTATCCGCTCGCCGGTCAGCGCGTTCGTCATCACGATGTTGAAACCTTGCGCGACCCTCTGACTGGCCGGTGCGCTCAACTGCAGCAGCGTGCGGTCCGCGTTAGGCTTGGCCGCCTTGTCGCGGAAGCTGATCGACGGTTTCGCCGCGGCAGCGCACTGACTGAGCGTGATATCGAAATCGACGGGCTTCGACGTCGCGTGCAGGCTGGGGAAATTGCTGATCGAGAAATTGCCGAGCGTCACCGGCACGATCATGTTCGACTGGATCTCGCAGCGATTCGGCACCGTGATCTGGCATTCGCTGCCGATGCAGATGTTGCCGACGCCGACAAAGGTTCGCCTCTGCTTGCATCGATTGGGGGGGATGGTCTGTTCCGGCACCGTCACGTCGCCGCCGATCGATACGGCGCCTTTCGGGAGATCGACCGCATAGATCGCGACGGTCGGGTTGCCCGGCAAATTCCGGACGACCAGCTTGCCTTCCGGCAACTGTGACGCAGGCTTGCCGAGTACCAGGAACTGCCGGTAACGCATGATCTGGACATCGCCCTTGGTTCCACCACCCGCCGGATCGATGACTTCGGTTTTCCCGACGGCCATCGGAGAACCACTCTGCTGCAACGTTCGTTCGACGCCATCACCGGATACGCCAGCCCACTTGAAGCCGATACCGTCGACATTCGTTTGCGCGACACCGTCTGCAATCATGGTGCCCGGCATCCAGTGCCCGGCGTTCACCAGTTCGTGCGCGCCGTCGGCGCCCGGGCCGCCGTGGTTGAACGAAACGAACAACGAAACGGTACGCTGGTACAGGACCGAGCCGACCGGCGTCGCGCTCGTCAACGGCGTGACGAGTCGCCACGGCGTCGCCTCGACGTTGCTGAATGTGCAATCGAGCGCCGTTGAGGCGCCGGGCGCCGCGGCATGCGCTATCCAGGCAAACGCCGCGCACCCGGCCACCGCCAACCGAAGTATCCGCCGAGCTGTTCGCCCGAGCCCGCGCCACTGAATCCTTGTCATGATGTCTCTCACTGACTGGGCGGCGAGCGCCGCACGCCGGCAGCGTGCGTGCCCGCCGCCGGCTGCATTACTCGATCACGCCGAGGTTGAGCCCCGCGATCTTTTGCAGCGCCGCGTCGCCCGACGTCCCGCTGTTGCGGAACGTGCCCCGGTTGATGCCCACCAGACCGCCGAAGGTCTGACCCGACGATCCGTTGATCCGGCCGCTGGCGGCCGAACGCTCGACCAGCCCCGTGTTCAGGCCCACGAGACCGCCGAGCGTCGCATAGCAGCCAGCCCAGATCGCGCCCGACGCGGACACGTCGATCATCGTGCCCAGGTTTTCACCCGCGAACCCGCCGACCGTGCTCGACGAGCCGCCCTGGACCTTGCCGGTCGCCTGCGCCGTCGCAATCGTGCCCGACGACAGGTTGGTGCCGGCGAAGCCGCCCACCGACGCCCAGCTTCCGGCCGACACGTCGCCGCTCGCGTCGACGTCCATCAGTTCGGCCCCGTTGCTGCCGACAAAACCGCCCGTCTTGCTGTAATTGCCGCCGGTCGTCTTGCCGCGCGCAACCGCGTGGGAAATCCGGCCGCCGAAGTGACTGCCGACGAAACCGCCGTTGGTGCCTTGCCCGCCCGAGACCGCGCCATGCGCTTCCGCCATGTCGATGAGCGAGTCGATGCCCACGTTGATGCCGACGAAACCGCCCGTCGCACCGGTCGACGCGCTCGACACCGCGCCCAGCGCCTTGCTGTTGCGCACGATGCCCTGGTTCAGCCCGACGAAGCCGCCGGTTCCCTGTGCGTATCGGCCGTCGACGACGCCGGAGGCGATCGAATCGGTAACGGTGCCGGTATTGATCCCGACGAGCCCGCCCGCCATGCCGCTCGATCCCCCCGTCACGCGTCCCGACGCCGATCCGCCGTCGATCTCGCCGAGCAGGTTCGCACCCACGAGCCCGCCGACGTTCACGCCGGCAAGATTCGCTCCCGACGTGGAACCGAGGCTCGATGAGCGGAGAATCCTGCCGCCTCGGTTGACGCCGACGAGCCCGCCGATCGATGCCTGGTTCGACGCGCCGCCGGATACGGTCGCGTTCGCCGTGCTGTCGGCCAGCACGCTGTCAGGTCCATTCGTGCCGTTCTCGCCGACCAGTCCGCCCACCGCATACGACATGCCGTTACCTGTCACCGACCCGGCAAACGAGGTATCGCGGATCTCTCCGAGGTTGATGCCGGCCAACCCGCCCAGCGCATTGCTGCGATTGGCACCCGCGCTCACCTGCATGCCTGTCGCCGTCACGTTCGAGATCTTGCCGACGTTTTCGCCGACCAACCCGCCGATGGCGACCGGCCCGACCCCCGATGCCGCGCTGACGCGCAGCGACTTGAGCTTGAGATTGGCGATGGTGCCGGTGTTGCGGCCGAACAGGCCCGCATACGGGCCGCTGCTCGAGATGGTCAGGTTGCTGATCGTGTTGCCGAGGCCATCGAACGTACCGTAGAACGCCGTGCCGGAGCCGATGGTCTGGAACGCGCTGCCGTAGTACGTGCCGGCAATGTCGTTGCCGAGCACGTACAGCCCGCCGAGGTTCGAGCCGGCCGCCTGCAACTGGCCGAGCGTCTGGATCACGGTGTAGCGCTGGCCATTCGACTCGAAGCCCGCGCCGAGCCCCGACAACGTCACGGCCGCGCCGTTGGCGAGCGAATACCCGCCGACATGGTCCAGCGTGAACAGCGCATTCGCGCCCGTCAGCGAAATCGGCGCCGCGATCTGCACGCCCTGCCCGGATGCGATGTCGAGGCGCGCGTTCGCGCCCGTGGCTCGCAACGCGCCGTTGATCGCGACGTTGCCCTGCTTGCTGGCAAGACCCAGCCGGTTGCCGCTGGCCCAGGTCACCGGCCCGTCGACCGACAGCGTGCCGCGTTCGGCGACGAGTTCGACATGGGTGGTCGCAAGGTTGCGGGCCAACGTGTCGGCCACGATCGTACCCGGCTGGTTCGCGCCAGCCTTGACCTTCAGCTCGGACGACGCGATGCGCCAGGTACCGCCATACCCGTTGGTCGCACGGGTATCGACCATCGCACCGAGCGCCACCTTCACGTCGGCGCCTCGCGTCTCGATCGTGCCGCCGTTGCCCGGCGTCGCCGCGCTGGCGTTCAGCATGCCTGCGACGTTGACGGTGCCTGCATCGTAACCGTCCAGCGTGATCCGGCCGGCCTTGTTCCTGAGCGTCTTCGCCTCGATGGTGCCCTGGTTGTTGACCACCGTGCGCAGCACCGCATCGGCCGCCTTCGCGCTCATCAGCACCTGCCCGCCGTCGGCCTTCAGTAGCTGCTCGTTGCTCACCAGCGCCTCGAGTATGCCCTTGTCGATCTGCACGCCGAGCAGCTTGCCACCGTCGAAATTCAACGTGACGTCGCTGCCCGCACCCAGCGCGACGGTACCCATCTGCGCCTGGACGATACCGCGGTTCGTCACTTTCGCGCCGAGCAACGCGATCGCGCCGCCTTCGCCCGCGACGAGATTGCCGACGTTCAGCACTTCGCTCGGCGACGAGCCGGCAAACCGGTAGCGGCCGGCCTCGAAGTCGTCGTCCTTGATGTCCAGCGTCGTCGCAACCAGCCCGCCCACGTTGACCTGCGCCCCCTTGCCGAACAGGATGCCGTTCGGATTGACGAGGAACACGCGGCCGTTCGCGTCGATGTTGCCCAGGATCGCGCTGGCGTCCTGCCCGACGACCCGGTTCAGCGCGATCGACGTCACGGACGGCTGGTTGAACGTGACGCGCTGCCCTTTGTCGATGTTGAACGACTGCCAGTTCGTCACCAGTTTGTCGCTATGCTGGTTGACCGACATCTGCTGACCGTTGTCGTAGCGAAGAAAGTCCGCCTTCCCGGACAAGATCGTCTCGCCCACCGGCAGCGCGTACACGGGCGCCAGCGTGCCGCCTGCGAGCAGTGCCAGCAACGCGACGACGTGCCTGCGCACCGCGGACTTGCCGCGCCGGCGTGCCCGCTCGCCGGCCACCTGCCAAGCGCCCTGCCCGGCGCTCCATACCAAAGCGTATGTCCTGTTCACTTTCGTTTTCCTTGTAGTAGTTGAATCCCTGCCGATGCCCCCGGCAGGACGGGTACTGCAAGCGTTGACGTACCGGCGCCCACTGCGACGGCGAGCCGCGCCCGGTATTCGTGCGATGCGCCGCTGTCGTCGACGGCGTCGAACACGACCTCGCCCGGATGCGCGGCGGCCTGCGCACCGACCGGGATCTCGGCGCGACCGAACGGCGCGACATCCACCGCGCCGTTCGCAAGCCCGATGGATTCGCCATCCAATGTCACGCGCGTGAGGGTCACGTAATACGGGGTGGGGTTGATCGCGACGATCGACGAGGCCGCCTTCGTGCCGCCCTGCGTCCAGGCGAGCCGGTTCGGTGCGTGTTCGGAGTCCCCCTCGAGACCCGCCGGCCGATACAGCAGCTTCATCCTGAGCCGGTACGCGATGCGCAGCATGTGATCGCCCGCCGACGCGGCCGGCGGTACTTCGAGCAGGTTGATCCAGAAGCACGATTCCCGATCCGGTGCGAGATCGCCGCCGATGGACTGCACGCGGATCGACAACGGCTGCGCCGGATCGAGTCTCGCGAGCGGCGGCGCGACGACGAACGGCACACGCAGGCGGCTCGGGTCGGCGTTCGCGTCACCATCGTCCAGCCAGGCCTGCACGAGGATGGGTGCCGGCCCGCCGTTGCGCGCGAGTATCGCGAGCGAACGCGCGTCACCCGGATAAACGAAGCGGGTTCCGATCACGGAAAGCGCCGCCTCGCACCGAACCGTCGCGATGCTCGCCACGCATGCCAACACCGCCACGCACACGAAGCGAACGGTGCCGGCCCGCCCGCGTGAGCGGCATCGCGCGATGCGGATGACAGCGTCGACAGGAAAGACGGCGCGCTGCATCGGACTAACGCTCCCCGACACGGCCGGCGGACGATGCGGCGGCCAGTGGAGACGCCGTCGACACACGGCAGGTGCCGGTCATCGGCACGTAACCACTGCCCGTGCGCTGTGCTGCCGGCACCGAATAATCGATCACGCACTGCTGGTCGGGACGCGCCCCCCATTCGACGCGGATCCGACCGTCGTTCTCGGCACCGCGCACGAACAGGCGGCTGCCCTGGCCGACCACGCCGAGCGCGGCGCCAGTGCGCGCGTCGAGCGCGCGTGCCGCGAACGGGAGCGGCCGACCGTCGTCGGTCTGCGCATCGATCAGCAACGCACGCGCCTTCAGCGTGTCGTACGACAGCATGACGACGGAGCCCGCGCGCGGGGCAACGCTGCGCGAAACGGTCTTCAGTTCGACATCATCCGGGACGTCCTTGGGATCGATGTCGACCTTGTTGAGCTGATACGGGATGAGGCTCGGTACGATCGCGTAGCCGAACCGGTCGACGCGTGCGCTCGTATTGGCGACCAGCGCACCGCGCGCGTGCGGCGCGTGCACGACGCCGATCGTCTCGTTCAGCGTGGGCGCCGCCGTCAGACCGCCCGGGTGCAGCACCAGGCCGCCCGTCGCGTTCGCCGATGCCTGCTGGTATTCGCGCCCGAGCCCGAAATTCGCCGACAGCGACATCGACGGCAATTGATAGCCGATGCCGACGCCGCCTGACGCCGCGCGGTTGTTGCCGTCGTAGCTCGACGATAACGAATACGACCCGTCGCTCCGCTCGCCGAATCGGCCGGCCACGCTCGCCGTGGCGCTCGTGCCGGCGCTGCTGTCGTGTGTGACGAGCGTGCTGAAGATCGGCGCGCGCCGCGTGTTGTGCCCCAGCGGGATCGATACGTTCACGCTCACGAGCGTGCTGCCCGCCTCGCCGCCGGACGACGGGCCGCGTGCGGACAGGTTGCGCACACGCTGCACCGACGCGGTCAGCGTGGCGTCGCGCCATTGCGTGCTGTAGCCGAGCGTGAAACTGAGCGACTGCCCTCCCCCCGCCCAGTAGCTGAGCGCCGATCCGTTCGCGTAAACGTTGCCCGATCGCCCGATCTGTTGACTCACGTTGAGGTCGACTCGATTGCGCAGCCGCGGAAACGCTTCGGCGCCGGCGCCCTGGTCGCCCCTGCCGTTCAGCAGCAACGCGTCGCGCAGGCCGAGATAGCCTTTCGTCGAGTAGCGATAGGCGAGCAGCGAAAAGTTCGTGCCGCTGTTCGGCAGGTTCTTGCTGTACGACACGCGGATACTCGACCCGGTCAGACGGTCACCGCCCGGCGGCTGGGTCCGCGCGATCGTGACGTCCGCCGCGAAGCCGCCAATCGACGTGTTGAGCGCGGCACCCATCAGTACCGACTGGTAGCGATTCGCAAACGCGGCGCCTCCGTAGGCCGTCACCGTATTGCTGACGCCACGCTGCACCGTGAACTGGCCGACGTATTGCGTGCCGATATCGCCGCCGAGTTCGATTGCCCGTCCCGCCATCGCGCTGAACCGCGTGCTACCGGGACGCAACAACTGGACCGTCGTTGCGAACGGCACCACGAAACTGCGCGTTTCGCCGTTCGCTTCGGTCACCGTCACGTTCAGGTCGCCGCCGTAGCTCATCGCCTGAAGGTTCTCGATCGCGAACGGCCCGGGGGCGACGGTCGTCTCGTGAACGAGGTAGCCGCGCTGATAGATCGACACCTTTGCGTTCGTCTGTGCAATGCCTCGCACGATCGGTGCGTAGTAGCGCTGCTCGTCGGGCAGCATCCGGTCATCGCTGGCCAGTTGCACGCCTCGAAACGATATGGCGTCGAACAGTGCACCGCTGGTCGAACTCTCGCCCGCCAGCAACTGCGCACGCCATTCGGGCAGATCGGTTTGTGCATAGACGTAACCGCGCTGGTAGCGCGCGCCACCGCGCTGCGACCAGGTCAGGTTGCCGTTGTGGCGAATCCGGAAGCGCCCTGCGCTCGCCGCCATCGAAAGGCCGGTGTAGAGCTGCGAGAACTCGTCGCCGCCGGAGCGCGTCGTGAACGCGCTGACGTTGTAGTTCAGCAACGCAGCCGGCACGCCATTCGTCCAGTTTGCCGGGTCGACATAGGTGCTGTGGCTGGCCCGCCGCATATAGAACTGCGGCACCGTCAGATACAGTTTCTGCTCCGCCGGATCGAACGACAGCACAGCACCGGGCACGTACCGGGAAGGCGCGTCGCAGAACAGCGCGTCGGGCATCGGATTCGTCGGCTGGCTGCCGTCCTGGCCTCGCTCGCTCCGGTCGAGGTCGACGCCGGCCCGCTGCAGCAGCAGGCGGTCGTAGCACGGCCGCACGTCGCCGTGCTCGTCACGCCGGAACGTGATCTCCTCGACACCGCGCCACTGCCCGTTGACGATCAGATCCGCACGATGCTGGCCCGGTACGATGCCGTTCGGCCGCTCGAACGGCGTCGTATCGATCGGCTCACTGCCCGGGCCACGCATCAGCATCGAATCGTCGAAATGCGTCGCGCCAGCAGGCGGGAGAATCGGCGATGCGCCCGCGCCTGCATGGCGTGCGTTGTCCGGCTCGATCGCGTCCGCGACAGCGTTTGCGCTCGCCGACATCGCTACCGAAGCAAATACCGAAGCGACTGCCAGCAGGCAAGGACGCCGCGCGGGTCGCGGGACGGGTCCGGATGTGAATGACGAACGTGAACCTTCTAAACTCCGCATGTCGATACAGTTATTTCGCATACCGAATCTCTCGCATCTCATTGCCACCTCGGATTCGACATGCAGGATCATGCCTCTGGCGCGTTGCGTGGACCGACTGCTCAGTCGGTCAGTTTTTTGGTTATCGTGCTGCGCCCGCCGTAGTCGTCGATGACCATGTATCGCACGGCCACGGGGCGATGCGATCGTGCGGCGACACCCGGCAACGGGAAACGCTGGGTGCCAAATGGCACGACCATCCCGCCGCCGGCCGGGATGAAGGTTCCGCCGACATCGCCTTCAACCATCCCGAACGAGACGTAATAGGGTGTCGGATTGGAAACGTCGAGCGACACCTGTCGCTCGTTCGCATGCGACGTACTGGCTGATACCTTCCAGACCAGTTTGGCCGGCGCGGTCTCGACGTCGTTCGCAAGCGCCGCGGGCCGGTAGAACAATTTGATGCGAGTCCGGAAAGCGAAGCGCAGCAGGTTGTCCGTGTCCTGCTCCGCCGCAGGCACCTCGAGCACATTGAGCCAGAACACCGACTCACGGTCGGCGGGCAGCGGCTCCTGCATGTTCGTGATGCGCAGCACCGCGCCCCGCCCCGCTTCGACGCGTACCAGCGTCGGCGCGACGATGAACGGCGTGCGCATCTGCTCCGGAGGCACGTTGGCGCGACCGTCGTCGATCCAGCTCTGTGCGAGCACCGGCGCGGTGCCGGAATTTTCCATCCGGACGGTCACGTCGCGGGCATGCTCAGGGAAAATCACGCGGGTGCCGTCCAGCAGAAGCGCTGCCTGCGCCATCGCGGCGCAGGCAGCCCACGCCACGAAGCCGGCCACGGATGCTAAATAAGGATTACGAATTGACAAGGCCATGACGTGGAACGGGAAATGCACCGATCAGTGGTAAGCGAGCGTGTACCGAATGAACGAGTTGCCCGAGCCGGTCTTGATCGCGGCCGGTTCGGCGGTCGATACGTAAGCCGCCGAGTACGTCAGGGTCGCCGTGTTTTTGTCGATGGTCGCGACCTGCGCGTCCGCCAGATTCTGCGGCTTGCCAAGCACGATCTTGCCGGTCTTGCCGTTGCCTGCATCGCTGATCTGGATCTCGACGCCCTCCGCCGGCTTGGTCCCGATGAGCTTCAGGTTGCCGGTTTCCGGGTTGACGTTGACCGAAACCGGATCGAAATCGATCACGACCTTGGTGCCGTCCGCACAACCCGCGTTGCCGCCAAGTACCAGGCTGAACGGGACAGGCTCCGACGTCGCGCCGATCTTGTCGAACTTGCTCGGGCTGATGCGGTCGCCGAGTTGCACTTCCTTCCGGTTGCCGGCGCCGGGCGCTGCGCCGTTGATGTTGCAGGTGACGTCGGAGATGCTGCCGTAGAAGGCGAGCTCGCCGTCGAACGCGTGGGAAACCGACGGTACCAGCGCGGCGCTCGCGATGCCGGCTGCAACGCAACCCCGAAGCAGATTCATTTTCATCGTTGAATTCCTCTAAAAGCAGACGTTTTTCTCGAAACAACTCGATCGCCATGCAGGCACCTCACTACCCGCAGCCGGATCGAATCGCCCTATTCCGAATAAGCGAATGATTCCATCCAGAAAAATGACGACCGAGTCATTCTATTTTCGAATGCAGATTCCCGATATAGTACAAGTAAGAATTATTGGATTGACTTTCACTCACCCGGAATTCAAATGCAGACATATGCCGACATCCGTCGCTCCCGTCTGTTTGAAGCGCTTGTCGCGGATCGTCTCGCCGGATCTCCAAATCGACCGCCCGCCAGAAGCGATGGCCAGCGATGCGGCACGATGCGCCGCGGACAGCCAAAGAAACCTACACCAATCGTCAGGATTATTGAAAGCCAATAATCCCTCGCGCTTCCGCGCGAAGTAATTTGAAATTTATTTTTATAACCGATCGGATGTAGGACAAGTCAAATGCCCGAACGCTCCAAGGATTTTCGTTTCGCCGCGGAATTGGCCATACGGAATAGCCATTGCGTCCAAATTCGACTTTCGATCGCGATTCGCCATGGCGATCCGGAATTTTCCGCATAATCACATCGACGAACGCTCCGTCACGGACGCGTCTCATTCCGCAACCGCCCAGTCGTCGTCTGGCGAGCGATGCATGGTTTGTTTCGAGGGTGATGTCCGGCGCGCGTTCGTCCGCACCGACATCCGCTGCCGGTCGGTGTTTTCGCCGGTGTTCGGCGCAAGTGCCGCGAGGTACACGAGACGCGTGACATTCGCAAGTCGTCCGCTTCACTGGTCGCTGCGCCATCGTGCAAGCGGCCGACCGGCAGCACCGATCCGCCCTGCTGCGCGAGCATCTGGCGCGGCACTCGGCGTCGCCGTCGAGCAACGTCGGCGACAGTTCGACCGCGTGCATAGACGCATGTCGTCTGGATACCGGCCCGACGATCGTGTTGCCCCCTCCTGGCGTCGCCCCGGAAGCCCTGAGCAAGGCGACCGCAAGTTTGCTCATCGTGTCTTTGACTCGGCACGGGCATGACGTGCATCGCATCGCCATCCACTCGGTCGGCCGCAGGCGGCCCCGTCACCGCGGACCGGGACCGTCGCGATGACATGCAGCAAGCGCCCATGGGCAAGCAAGCCGCCACGCGGCACCGGCCCTGCCTCGGCTTGCGAACCGCGCGGCGCGCAAAAAAAGACGCCCGCTGCACGCAGCGGGCGCGAATCCCAGTCAAGGAGGTGTCACACGAACTACGAGTTCAGATTAAGGAAATCGCCTGCAACAAACAACGAATCGATTTCAATATCGATATGACGGGATGCACGCATGCCGGTACGCCCCGCGTCGACCAGCGGATGCCACCGCCGTGTCGCCGCCGTGACGGCTCCGCCCGTGAAATCGCACGCCGCAAAAAAACGTCCCGCCGGCTGGCGGGACGTTCGTCATGATGCGGATGCGCGCGCCGCGCAATCGATCACGGTTCGTGACGCAGGTACCCTTCCTTGCTCGGATCGCGCATCCGCCACGACACGATCAGCGAGATCGCGCACAGCACCGTCACGTACCAGTAGAAGGTTTCCTCGCTGCCGATCGACTTGAACCACAGCGCGACGTACTCGGCCGAGCCGCCGAAGATCGCGTTCGCGACCGCATACGACAGGCCGACGCCCATCGCGCGCACTTCCGGCGGGAACATCTCGGCCTTGATGAGGCCGCTGATCGACGTGTAGAAGCTGACGATCGCCAGCGCGATCGTGATCAGCACGAACGCGGCCGTCGGGCTCGTGACGGTCTTCAGCGCGTGCATCAGCGGCACCGTGCCGATCACCGCGAACATGCCGAACAGGATCATCGACGTGCGGCGGCCGATCTTGTCGGACAGCGCGCCGAACACCGGCTGGATCAGCATGTACACGAGCAACGCGACGGTCATCACGTTGCTGGCCGTCTTCGCATGCATGCCGGCCGTATTCACGAGGTACTTCTGCATGTACGTCGTGAAGGTGTAGAAGATCAGCGAGCCGCCGGCCGTGAAGCCGACCACCGTGAAGAAGGCGCCCTTGTGCTGCCACACGCCGCGGATCGTGCCCGCGTCCTTCTTGTCACGCGATGCGCTCGTCGACGTCTCGTCGAGCGATTTGCGCAGGTACAGCGAGATCAGCGCGGCCGCCGCCCCGCAGACGAACGGAATGCGCCAGCCCCACGCCTTCAGCTCGTCGTTCGACAGCGCCTGCTGCAGGATCACGAGTACCAGCAGCGCGCACAGCTGGCCGCCGATCAGCGTCACGTACTGGAACGACGCGAAGAAACCGCGCCGCCCCTTCAGCGCGACTTCGCTCATGTAGGTTGCGCTCGTCCCGTATTCGCCGCCCACCGACAGCCCCTGGAACAGGCGCGCGACCAGCAGCAGCGCCGGCGCCAGCGCGCCGATCTGCGCATAGGTCGGCAGCACCGCGATCACGAGCGAGCCGCCGCACATCATCAGCACCGAGATCATCATCGCCGTGCGACGGCCGTGACGGTCGGCGATGCGGCCGAACAGCCAGCCGCCGATCGGACGCATCAGGAAGCCGGCCGCGAACACGCCGGCCGTGTTCAGCAGCTGCGTGGTCGTGTTGCCGCTCGGGAAGAACGCCGGTGCGAAGTACAGCGCGCAGAACGAGTAGATGTAGAAGTCGAACCACTCGACGAGGTTGCCCGACGAGGCGCCGACGATGGCGAACACGCGCCGCCGGGTGTCATGCGCGGACAGCGCAGCTTGGTCGGTCTGGACGTCCATGGGTTGGTCTGTTCCTTTTAGTGCTTTCTGGGCGAGACGGCTCGCGGGCCGTCGCGTACGGTCGCACGTGGCACCGGTTCCGGCGGCACGGCGCTACGGGATTTTAGCGAAATGTAAAGTAACGGGCTTTCCGGGTTCGTCCGGATGTAGAAAATTTTTCTCCCGGTACGCGTTCGTCATATGAAAACGCCAGCCCTCAGGCTGGCGTCCGATGCAAACTGCTCTCGGGCGATCGTCAGACGCGCACCTCCGGCGGCACGTAGCGGCACTCGTAGCGCTTGCGCACGGTCCCGGCCTCGTCGACGCTTTCCAGGAACACGTCGAACTGCCAGAGCCGCGCCATGTGCTTGAGCACTTCCTCGCTGTCGTTCGACAGATGGCGGTTGTCGGTCATGAAATGGCGCAGCGTGAGGCTGCGGTCGCCGCGCGTGTTCACGGCCCACACCTGGATGTTCGGCTCGCGGTGATGGATGTCGTACTGCCGCGACAACGCCTGCCGCACGTACTGGTAGCCGGACTCGTCGTGGATCGCCGACACCTCGAGCGAATCGCGCATGTCGTCGTCGAGCACCGAGAACAGCCGCATCTCGCGGATCAGGTTCGGCGACAGGTACTGCGCGATGAAGCTCTCGTCCTTGAAGTTGCGCATCGCGTAGTGCATCGCCGGCAGCCACGGGGTGCCCGCGATCTCCGGAAACCACTTGTAGTCCTCTTCCGTCGGCGCCTCGCAGATCCGGCGGATGTCGCTCATCATCGAGAAGCCGAGCGCATACGGGTTGATCCCGCTGTAGTACGGCTTCGTGACGGGCGGCTGGTAGACCACGTTGCTGTGCGAGTGCAGGAACTCCATCATGAAGCCGTCTTCCAGCTTGCCCTGGTTGTACAGCGTATTCAGCAGCGTGTAGTGCCAGAACGTCGCCCAGCCTTCGTTCATCACCTGCGTCTGCCGCTGCGGATAGAAGTACTGGCCGATCTTGCGCACGATGCGGATCACTTCCCGCTCCCACGGCTCGAGCAGCGGCGCGTTCTTCTCCGCGAAATACAGCAGGTTCTCCTGCGGCTCCGGCGGATAGCGTCCTTCCTGCTCCTCCATCTGCTCGGGCTTCTTGCCCGGCAGCGTGCGCCACAGCTCGTTGACCTGCGACTGCAGATACGCCTCGCGCTCGCGCCGCAGCGCGGCCTCCTTCGACAACGACGGCTTCTGCGGCCGCTTGTAGCGGTCGACGCCGTAGTTCATCAGCGCATGGCACGAATCGAGCAGTTCCTCGACGCGATCGAGGCCGTAGCGCTCCTCGCATTCGGCGACGTAGTTCTTCGCGTACACGAGATAGTCGATGATCGCGTGCGCGTCGGTCCACAACCGGAACAGGTAGTTGCCCTTGAAGAAGGAGTTGTGCCCGTACGCCGCGTGCGCGATGACGAGCGCCTGCATCGTCATCGTGTTCTCTTCCATCAGATACGCGATGCAGGGATTCGAGTTGATGACGATTTCGTACGCGAGGCCCATCTGGCCGCGGCGATAGCTTTTCTCGGTCGCGAGGAAGTGCTTGCCGAACGACCAGTGGCGATAGTTGACCGGCATCCCGACCGACGCGTACGCATCCATCATCTGCTCGGCGCTGATCAGCTCGAGCTGGATCGGATAGATGTCGAGCTCGTACTGCTCGGCGACCTGCGAGATGTGCGTGTCGTATTCCTCGAGCAGCTCGAACGTCCAGTCGGACGGGCACGGCAGCGGCTTGCGTTCGGCAACGTTCATACGCGCTTCCTTCTGCCCGGCACCGGGCAAGTCGGCGGCCGGCGCCGCCGGTTCGGTCCGGCCGCTTTGCTGCGATGCGGCAGGGCCGGCCGTGTCGTCGCCGGAAGGGCGCGGCGCATAGCCGCGCGACTCGTTGTGCAGATGGCGGGTCGTCATGACATTTCCACCTGCTTTTCGAACAATTCGCGAAACACCGGGTAAATATCGGCAGCCGATTCGACTTTCTTCATCGCGAGGTGCGGTTGCGACAGCGCCAGCTGTGCGTACTCCAGCCACAGGTTCTGCTCTTCCGGGGCGACCTGGATATACGCGAAGTAACGCGTCTTGGTGAGGATATCCTCTTCCAGGATTTTGCGACACTTCGGCGAATCGTCAGTCCAGTTGTCGCCGTCGGACGCCTGCGCGCCGTAGATGTTCCACTCGGTCGGCGAGTAGCGCTCGTTCATCACCTTGCGCATCAGTTCGAGCGCGCTCGACACGACGGTGCCGCCGCTTTCGGTCGAATGGAAGAAGGTGTCCTCGTCGACCTCCTCGGCGCGCGTGTGGTGACGGATGAACACGACCTCGATGCGCTCATAGTTGCGCTTCAGGAACAGGTACAGCAGGATGAAGAAGCGTTTCGCGAGATCCTTGCGCTGCTCGTCCATCGAGCCCGACACGTCCATCAGGCAGAACATCACGGCCTGGCTCGACGGTTGCGGCTGCTTCACGCGGTTGATGTAGCGCAGGTCGAACGGATCGATGAACGGGATCCGCCAGATGCGCCCCTTCAGATGATGGATCTCGGCCTCGAGCGTCGCGATATCCTCGCGACGGTCTTCCGGATCGAGCTTCATCACCTCGAGCCGCGCTTCGAGTTCGCGCAGCTCGTTGACGAGCGGCGAACCGAGCGCGATGCGTCGCCCGAGCGCGCTGCGCAGCGAGCGCACGACGTCGATGTTGTTCGGCGTGCCTTCCGCCGACCAGCCCGCGCGCACGTTCTTCCAGCTCGGCACCGTCAGCAGGTGCGTCTTCACGAGGCGCGGCAGTTCGAGGTCGTCGAAGAAGTACTGCATGAATTCGTCGCGGGACAGCTCGAACACGAAGTCGTCCTGCCCTTCGCCTTCGTTGCTCGCCTGACTGCCGCCGCCGCCCGAGCCGCCCTGCGGACGCGGAATCTTGTCGCCGCGCACGTAGTCCTCGTTGCCCGGGTGCACGTATTCGCGACGCCCGCCCGGCGCGTGCCGGAAATTCGGCTCGGCGATGTCCTTGCGCGGAATCGTGATGCTTTGCGTGCTCTGGATATCCTTGATGCTACGGTCGCGCACCGCGTCGGACACGGCACGACGAATGTAGTTCTTGACGCGACGCAGAAAGCGTTCGCGGTTGGCGATGCTCTTGTTCTTGCCGGCCAGCCTGCGGTCGATGATTTGATGAAGCACTCCCGGTCTCCCGCTCGAAAGTCGATCTGCCGGGGCACTCGCCGCGCATGCCGTCTGCCGTCATGCGGGCGGCGCCTCTGAAAGCGCCCGTACGGACTCGCCGCACGGGCGCGGTACCGCGCGCGTCATGACGACTTGCGCACGCGCAGGTACCAGTCGCAAAGCAGCCTCACCTGCTTCGGCGTATAGCCCTTCGCGACCATCCGGTTCACAAAGTCCTCATGCTTGCGCTGCTCCTCCGCCGAACCCTTGGCGTTGAACGAAATCACCGGCAACAGTTCCTCGGTATTCGAGAACATCTTCTTCTCGATCACGACGCGCAACTTCTCGTAGCTCGTCCACACGGGGTTCTTCCCGGCGTTCGCCGCCCGTGCACGCAACACGAAGTTCACGATCTCGTTGCGGAAATCCTTCGGATTGCTGATCCCGGCCGGCTTCTCGATCTTCTCCAGTTCCGCATTCAGCGCGGCGCGGTCGAAGCTCTCGCCCGTGTCGTGATCGCGGAATTCCTGGTCCTGGATCCAGAAATCCGCATACGTGACGTAGCGGTCGAAGATGTTCTGCCCGTACTCCGAATACGACTCGAGGTAAGCCGTCTGGATCTCCTTGCCGATGAACTCCGCGTAGCGCGACGCGAGCACGTCCTTCACGAACGACAGGTACTTCTGCTCGGTCTCCGGCGGGAACTGCTCGCGTTCGATCTGCTGTTCGAGCACGTACATCAGGTGCACGGGGTTGGCCGCGACCTCGCTCGAGTCGAAGTTGAACACGCGCGACAGGATCTTGAACGCGAAGCGCGTCGACACGCCGGTCATCCCTTCGTCCACGCCCGCGTAGTCGCGATACTCCTGGTACGACTTCGCTTTCGGATCGGTGTCCTTCAGGTTTTCGCCGTCGTACACCTGCATCTTCGAGAACAGGCTCGAATTCTCCGGCTCATGCAGGCGCGACAGCACCGAGAACTGCGACATCATCTTCAGCGTGCCCGGCGCGCACACGGCCTCGGCCAGCGACGAGTTGCGAATCAGCTTCTCGTAGATCTTGATCTCTTCCGACACGCGCAGGCAATACGGCACCTTCACGACGAAGATCCGGTCGAGCAGTGCCTCGTTGTTGCGGTTGTTGCGGAAGGCCTTCCACTCCGACTCGTTCGAGTGCGCGAGGATCACGCCGTCGAACGGAATCGCGCCGAATCCTTCGGTGCCCTTGAAGTTGCCTTCCTGCGTCGCGGTCAGCAACGGGTGCAGCACCTTGATCGGCGCCTTGAACATTTCGACGAATTCGAGCAGGCCCTGGTTCGCCAGGCACAGGCCGCCCGAGTAGCTGTACGCATCGGCGTCGTCCTGCGCGTACTGTTCAAGCTTGCGGATGTCGACCTTGCCGACGAGCGACGAAATGTCCTGGTTGTTCTCGTCGCCAGGTTCCGTCTTCGCGATGCCGATCTGCCGCAGGATCGACGGAAAGCGGCGTACCACGCGGAACTGGCGGATATCGCCGTTGTATTCGTGCAGGCGCTTGACGGCCCACGGACTCAGGATGCTCTTCAGGTAGCGGCGCGGAATGCCGTACTGCTCTTCGAGGATCGGGCCGTCTTCGTCGTAGTCGAACAGCCCGAGCGGCGATTCGTTGACGGGCGAACCCTTCAGCGCATAGAACGGCACACGCTCCATCAGCTGCTTCAGCCGCTCGGCGATCGACGACTTGCCGCCGCCCACTGGGCCGAGCAGGTAGAGAATCTGCTTCTTCTCTTCGAGCCCTTGCGCAGCGTGGCGGAAGTACGCGACCACCTGCTCGATCACTTCCTCCATTCCGTAGAATTCACGGAACGCGGGATAGACCTTGATAACCTTGTTCGCGAAGATCCGCGACAGGCGCGGGTCGATGCGGGTATCGATTTGTTCGGGTTCCCCGATTGCAGCCAGCATGCGTTCGCCAGCCGTGGCGTACGCTGACGGATCGTTCTTGCAGAGCGCGAGGTACTCCTCCAGCGAGAACTCTTCCTCTCGCGTTTTTTCGAAGCGGTTCGCGAAGCTGCTGTAAATATCCATGCTACCTCCCTCGCCTGAGTCTGAAGACGTGCCTGCCTTCTATGACTGCGCAGAAGCAAGCGCGTTCGAATTCATCCTAAACCCTTTCTTATTTTTTTTCACGAACTCTTCGTATGAAGTTCGTCATTCTCGACAACACCGCTTGGACAACGCATTTCGACGCTTTACAATCGATCTCCCGTGTCGCGGAAACGGCATCCGCGACGTCTCGTCGAGCATCGGAACGTCTCGTGCGTTGGACACCTCCGTCGTCGTCGCGGCACCCTTCACTCCCCCTTCATCCCTGGACGTTCGAGCGGCCGTTTACGACGACACGCTGCGCGCGCCGTTACAAATTTTTTTCGCATCGTCCGGAGATACCCGTAGTGCGGATGCGAACACGCAGCGCGCGGCGACGCACGAACTTTCACGTGCGCTGTCACATTCCATCGGTCGAAACGACGACGCCCGCATGTCGCGGGCGTCGTGTGCTGCCAAATGGGGAGAGATACGGGGAAAGATACCGGGGAGCGTTACCGCGAAAAGATGCGCGTCACGCGCGAATCAGAACGTTTCCCAGTCGTCGGCGCCGGCAGCCACCGGAGCGGGCGCGGCGGCCGCGGCAGCCGGCTTGCGCGCCGGCGCGGCGCGCTTCGGCGCTGCATCACGATCGTTGCGCGCCACGGCCGGCGCGGGCGGCGAAACCGGCACCGCAGCCGCTGCGGGCACCGCGCGCGGCGCCTGACGTGCGGCGGCAGCGGTCGCCGGCTGCGCCGCGTCGTCGTCGATCCGGAACACCGACGCCGTCTCGCGCAGGCGCGCGGCCTGTTCGTCGAGCGATTGCGCGGCGGCCGCCGCTTCCTCGACGAGCGCGGCGTTCTGCTGGGTGACCTCGTCCATCTGCGCGACCGCGCGCGCGACCTGGTCGATGCCGCCGCTCTGTTCCTCGGACGCCGCCGCGATCTCGCCCATGATGTCGGTCACGCGCTGCACCGCACCGATCACGTCGCTCATCGTGCGGCCGGCTTCGTCGACCAGCGTCGACCCCGTCCGGATGCGCTCCACCGACGCGTCGATCAGCATCTTGATCTCCTTGGCCGCGCTCGACGAACGCTGCGCGAGACTGCGCACCTCGCCCGCGACGACCGCGAAGCCGCGGCCTTCCTCGCCGGCGCGCGCGGCTTCGACCGCCGCGTTCAGCGCCAGGATGTTGGTCTGGAACGCGATTCCCTCGATGATTGCGATGATGTCCACGATCTTCGCGGAGCTGTCGTTGATCTCGCCCATCGTGCCGACCACCTGGCCGACTACCGTATTGCCCTTGTTTGCAATCTCCGACGCGTTCGCTGCCAGCGAGCTTGCCTGCCGCGCATTGTCCGCGTTCTGCTTCACGGTGCCGGTCAGCTGTTCCATGCTCGATGCGGTTTCCTGCAGCGCGGACGCCTGCTCTTCCGTGCGCGACGACAGGTCGATGTTGCCGGCGGCGATCTGGCGCGCCGCGGTCGCGATCGACTCGCTGCCGCCGCGCACGGTGCGCACCGTGTCGACGAGGCCGCGCTGCATCCTCGCGAGACCGTCCAGGAGCTGGCCCATTTCGTCGCGCCGATGCACGACGATCGAGCGGCGCAGGTCGCCCGCGGCGATCGCGTCGAAATGCGCGAGTGCGTCCGCGAGCGGACGGCCGATCGCACGGCTGAGCGTCAGCCAGGAAAACGCGGCGGCAACCAGACCGGCCGCAAGCAGGACGATCGACAGCACGCGCAGCGTCTCGTACAACGATTCCGCGCGGTTGAAGCCCGCCTGCCCGTCGGTGAACTGGAAATTGCGCAGTGCTTCGCCCGCAACCGAGAGCTCGTTATAAAGCGTCGAGAGCTGCTTGGCGCCCTCGCCGATCCGGTCGTGGTCGCCCGCCGCGACCAGCCCTCCGAACGCGTCGCAACTGCGCTGCAGCGCCTGCCGCTTCGCGGCGACGTCCTGCGCGAGCCGGTCTTCCTCCGGGCCGCGCGGCAGTGCAAGGTATTTTTGCCACCACGCGTCGGACTGCGTGCGCATCGCGCGGCTGCGTTCCACGGCCGCAGCCGAGTCGGGCGTGCCCGCCAGCAGCGCGGCGCGATCGAGCGCCAGGCGCTCGCGCGCCGCGTACATTTCGGCAACGGCCACGTCGACCGCGCTCGGCATCTGGTTCGTGAAAATCTCGCGCGTCGCATCGTTCGAGCGCGTCATCCCGTACACGCCGAGCACGCCAATCACGCCCAGCAGTACCGCGAGAAACGCCATCGTCAAACCGATGCGCGCACGTATCGTCAGGTTTCCGATCACCATCATTCTTCCTGTGTTGCGTCGTCGTGGACGGGCAAGGCCCGTTTTTCGAAACAGTGTTTCGCCCAGGTGTATTTACGACCGGATGTTGCGCAGCTTGATGGTATTCACATCAATTTTTTCAGCAATTCACCAGTTCATTACAGATTCCAGAATAATAGGGGCGAAGCATCGCCGGCCCGCTTCGCGAACGCGCACGGCAAGCAATCGAGGACAGACAAGTGGGGAAAGATGGCCGGCCGCCTGTTGTCGCACGCGCCGGCCGGGATGCGCGATCCAGCCCTATTCGGCCAGTTCGGCGAGCGTGGGAATCGACGGCTGCGCGCCTGCGCGCGTGACCGACAGCGCCGCCGCGCGTTGCGCGAAGCGGATGGCGGCATCGACGTCCGCGCCGGCCGCGAGCCGTGCGGCGAAACCGCCGATGAAGGTGTCACCCGCCGCGGTCGTGTCGACCGCCTTGACGACGGGGGCCGGATAGTGGCGCGCCGCGCCGTCGGCCGTCACCGCGAACACGCCGCGCGCGCCAAGCGTGATCAGCACATTGCGCGCGCCGGCTGCCCGCAACGCACGCGCCGCGGCTTCCGCCTCGGCCGGATTGCGCACCGGCAGCCCGGTCAGCGCGGCCGCCTCGACTTCGTTCGGGATCAGGTAATCGACCAGCGGCAACCAGCCGTCCGGCAGCGGCGCGACGGCAGGCGCCGGATTGAGCACCACGGTGCGGCCGAGCCGCCGCCCGGCCGACAGCGCAGCGAACACGGCGTCCGGCGGCGTCTCGAGCTGGCAGATCAGCACGTCGGTCGCGGCCAGCGCCGCCTCGTGCCGCGCCACCGTATCCGTCGTGACTTCGCCGTTGCCGCCCGCGACGATCACGATCGTGTTCTGGCTGGCGTCGTCGACGACGATCAAGGCGACGCCGGTCGACGCCGTCTTGCTCGTCGCGAGCCGCGAGCAGTCGATGCCTTCGGTCTCGAGGCCGGCCCGCAGCGCGGTGCCGTGCGCATCCGCGCCGACGCAGCCGATCATCGCGACCTGCGCGCCGAGCCGTGCGGCCGCGACGGCCTGGTTGCCGCCCTTGCCCCCCGCGGCCTGCGCATACGCGTGACCGGCGAGCGTTTCGCCCGGCAACGGCAGCCGCGACGCCCGTACGACGAGATCCATGTTGAGGCTGCCGACCACCGTCACGCGGCCGGCGCCTGCCGCACGCGCCGTCATGGGCGAGCACCCGGCGCGGCCGGCTCGCGGTAGACCGCCGTCGATTCGCGCAGCACCAGGCGCGGCGACACGACACGACGACGGCTCGGCGCGGCCGTCGAGCCGCCGCCGATCCGCTCGATCAGCGTCTGCGCGGCCATTTCGCCGAGGGCGCGCACCGACTGGCCGACCGTCGACAGCGCCGGATAGGTATAACGGGAGAATTCGATGTCGTCGAAGCCGATGATCGAGCAGTCGTCCGGCACGCGCATGCCGCGCTCGGCCGCCGCGCGCAGCGCGCCGACGCCCATCAGGTCGTTGCCCGCGAAAATCGCGCTCGGGTGCACCGACTCGAACAGCCGCGATGCCGCGTGATAGCCGCCCAGGCACGAAAAATCGCTTTCCGCGATCGCGCCCGGCACGATGTCGATCCCGCGCTCGGCCATCGCGCGGATGAAGCCGTGCACGCGCATCGCGCTGACGGCCGTGTCGGTCGGCCCGGTGATGCAGCCGATCTTCGCGTGCCCGAGTTCGAGCAGATGGCGCGTCGCCAGGTAGGCGCCGCGTTCGTGGTCGATCTGCACGAGATCGGCCGCGAGCCCCTCGATGTTGCGGTCGACGACGACGAGCGGCGCATGCGCGTCGGCGAGCGTCTGCGCGAGCACCGCGTCCTCGCCGGCCGACGCGACGATCAGCCCGTCGATGCGCTTTTCCTGCAGCACGCGCAGGTAGTTGCGCTGCTTCACGGGATCGTCGTCCGAGTTGCAGAAGAACACGCAATAGCCGTTGGCCGCGCACTGGTCCTCGATGCCGCGCGCAAGCTCCGCGAAGTACGGATTCGTGCTGTTCGGCACGACGAGGCCGATGGTCGCCGTCGAGCGCGCCTTCAGCGAGCGCGCCACGGCCGATGGCACGTAGTTCAGCTCGCGGATCGCGCCTTCGACCTTCGCACGCACATCCGCGGACACCGGCCGCGAATTGTTCACCACGTGCGAGACGGTCGTAAACGACACGCCCGCCATGGCCGCCACATCCTTGATCGTCGCCATTTCCCGTTTCTCTCTGGTCTGCTTTCTGTGTAGTTTTACCGGGCGCGCGCGCGCCGGCTGCGATACGTATCGAGCACGACCGCCACCACGATCACCGCCCCGGTGATGATCCGTTTGGTCGGCTCGTTCGCGCCGATCTGCGCCAGCCCCGCGGCCAGCACGGAAATGATCAACACGCCGAAGAACGTGCTGATCACCGAGCCGCGCCCGCCCATCAGGCTCGTGCCGCCGATCACGACGGCTGCGATCACCTGCAGTTCGAGGCCCACGCCCGCGTTCGGGTCGGCGGCCTCGAGCCGCGAGATCTGGAACAGCGACGCGAGCCCCGCGAGCGCGCCCATCAGTGCGAATACGAGGATTTTATACGGCCGCGGGTTAACCCCGGCAAGCCGGACGGCTTCTTCATTCGTGCCGATACCGACAAGATAGCGCCCGAACACGGTGCGCGTGAGCACGAACTGCGCGGCGATCATCACCGCGACCGCGATCAGGAACGCCGGCGAGATGCCGAGCGCGATCGGGTTCGAGAGGAAATCGAACGCGTCGCCGATGTAGGCCGTGCGCGAATTCGTCAGCTGGTACGCGACACCGCGCGCGGCCTCGAGCACGCCGAGCGACACGATGAACGACGGAATCCGCCAGCCCACCGTGATCGCGCCCGTCAGCGAGCCGGTCACGGTCGCGACCGCGATCCCGATCAGCGCGGCGGGCAGCGGCCCCCAATGCCATTTCAGCGCGGCCACGCTGACCATCGACGCGGCCAGCGCGAGCACCGAGCCGACCGACAGGTCGATGCCGGCGATGATCAGCACGAACGTCATCCCGACCGACATCACGACGAGATCGGGGATCTGGTTCGCGATCGTGCTGAACGTATCGTAGGTCAGGAAATGCGAGCTGAGCGTCGAGAACAGCGCGATCATCGCGGCGAGCGCGCCGGCGAGCCCGAGATAGTTCGACACGCCGAGCCGCGTGCCGGACAGCGTGCGCGCGCGGCGCCCGGTCACGTCCTGCTGCGCGCCGGCGTCGCTCGGGGATACGGGAGGCTGGGTCATTGCTGTCGTCCTGTCGTCGAAGAGGCGGAAGCCGCGCGCGGCGCGCTGGCGAACTGGGCCGACGTCGTGCGCGTGAGCGACATCGCCGCGCTGGGCGACGCCGCCCCGCACG
>NZ_QTQM01000014.1:0-155492 GCF_003854225.1 Burkholderia sp. Bp8986
ACGTCGGGCACTTCCGGTACTTCAGGCACCTCGGGCACGTCCGGCACGTCGGGCACTTCCGGTACTTCAGGCACCTCGGGCACGTCCGGCACGTCGGGCACTTCCGGTACTTCAGGCACCTCCGGCACCAGCGCCACCCCGCTCGGCAACGTCCTCCAGCAAACCGGCACGCTCGTCACGGCACTGGGCACGACGGTCGCGAACGGCGGGTCGCAGATCGGCGGCGTACAGGTCCCCGGCACGAACCCGACGACGGCCACCAGCATCGGCAATGCGGTCACCAGCCTCGGCAACGGCGTGCAGTCGCTCGGCAACGGCGTCGCGGCCGGCCTTGGCTCGATCGGCGTGTCGCCGAACCCGCTCGGCCCGACGCTCACTTCGACCACCGGCCTGCTGACCGGCGCCGGCGGCGCCGTCAACAACCTCGGCAACGCGGTGACGAGCCTCGGCACCGGTCCGCTGGCGCCGCTCGCGCCGGCGACGACCCTGGTCGGCAGTCTCGTCAACACGGTCGGCACCGCGGTCAACTCCACCGCATCGGCGCTCAACACGGCGCTGAACAGCGCGCCGGTCCAGCAACTCGAGACGCAGCTCGGCAGCGTGATCAACCCGATCACCAACACGCTGACCGGCGGCGTCACGACGCCTGGCGCCACGCAGACGCTCGGCAACGCGACCCTGCTCGGCGCCCCGCTCAGCGGCCTGCTGAACACGCTCGGCAGCGGCCTCGGCCTCGCCGGTACGCAGGTCGGCAGCGCGACCGGCAACCCGGTCGGCACGAGCGCCGGCAACAGCGTGTCCCAGCTCGGCAACACGGTGTCGTCGACAGGCGGCCTGCTGTCCAGCGGCAGTTCCAGCAGCGGCACCAACCCGCTCGCCCCGATCACGGGCGTGCTCGGTTCGCTGACGGGCGCCCTCGGCGGCGGCAGCAGTTCGAGCGGCTCCGGCGGCACCAGCGGGACGAGCGGCACCAGCGGCGGCCCGCTCGCGCCGATCACGGGCCTGCTCGGCACGGTGACGGGCGCCCTCGGCGGCCTCGGTTCGAGCGGTACGGGCGGCACCAGCGGCACGAGCGGTACCAGCAGCTCGGGCGCCGGCAGCCTGCTGGCACCGGTCACCGGCCTCGTCAATTCGCTGACGCCGCTTGGCGCAAGCCTCACCGGCACGGTCACGACGCCGGGCGGCAACCTGACCGGCAACCTCGGCGGTGCGCTGACGAGCGGCCCGGTCGGCACGCTGACGGGCTCGCTGACGTCGGCGGCCGGCACGCTCGGCGCAGTCGGCACGGCCAGCCCGGGCGGCGCGGCCGGCACGGTGACGACGCCGTCCGGCAGCGGCACCGTCACGGCCGGCCTGACCGGCAGTTCGAACGGCGGCACCGCGGCTGGCGCGACCAACCTGCTGGCACCGGTGACGAACCTGCTCGGCGGCCTGCTCGGCACCGCCCCGAAGAAGTAACGCGTCACGTATCAGAACCACAGGCCAATGGCCGGGCACATACCAATCCAAAGCCCGGCCGATGGCCGGCGCCACCCGCCAAGCGGGGGCGCCGGCCGTCATCCCGACGAGGATCCGATCATGAATTCCACGCTCGACGGCATCGCCGCGGTCCAGGACCGCCCGCCCCGTTCCGCCACGCCGTTCCGCGCCGGCCTGCTCGGCATCGCGGCCGGTCTCTTCGCGCTGTGGATCACGCGCGACCAGCCGAGCCTCGATGCGGCCACGCGCGCGGTCGTCGCCAGCCTCGCGATCATCGGCACGATCGCGCTGCACGAAATCTTCATCTCGCGCGTCTACCTGCGCCCGAGCGCGGGACTGTCGCGCCAGGCCGTGCGCCCGCTCGGGCTCGCCCGCGTCGCGACGCGGCTCGGCGCGCTGACGTCGATCTACGCCTGCATCGCCGCGATCTACTGGCTGCTGCCCGAATATCACGGCGCGTTCTACCTGCCGTTCTGGTCGCTGCTGCGCTCGCTCGCGCCGTACGTGATCGTCGCCGCGCCGTTCTACTTCGCGTGGATGGATCGCCACCAGCGCGAGACCGACGACGCGTACCTGCTGTGGGGCCGCTACCTGTTCCGCCGCGAGCAGCCCGCGAGCTGGCAGCCCGTGCGCGAGATGCTCGCCGGCTGGGGCGTGAAGGCGTTCTTCCTGCCGCTGATGACGGTCTACCTGTCGAAGGACGCCGATCACCTGAGCGCATCGCTTGCGCACGCAGTGAACGCGCCGATGACGATCGCGACCTTCGTGTTCCTGTACGACCTGTCGTTCACGATGGACCTGATGTTCGGCACCGTCGGCTACCTGTGCACGTTCCGCATCCTCGACAGCCACGTGCGCACCGTCGAGCCGACCACGCTCGGCTGGGTCGCCGCGCTGATGTGCTACCAGCCGTTCTGGTCGCTGATCTCGAACAACTACATCCGCTACGAAGGCTCGCTGTTCTGGGACAACTGGCTGCTGTCCGCGCCGACGCTGCGCGTGATCTGGGGCGCGGCGATCATCCTGCTGCTGATGACCTATGCGCTGTCGACGATCTCGTTCGGGCTGCGTTTCTCGAACCTCACGAACCGCGGGATCATCACGTCGGGCCCGTATCGTTTCACGAAGCATCCGGCGTACATCACGAAGAACCTGTCGTACTGGATGGTGTCGGTGCCGTTCGTCGAGCCGCTCGGCTGGCAGGTCGGGCTGATGCACTGCGCGGGGCTCGTCGCGGTCAATCTGATCTACTACACGCGGGCGAAGACGGAGGAACGTCATTTGATGCGCGATCCTGACTATCGCGCGTATGCGGAATGGATCGCGCAGCATGGGTTGTTAGCGCGGATCAGGCAGGCGTTCGGGGTGCGGCAGGCAGGGTGAGGCGGCGGCGCGACGAGATCGCCGCAACCACCGTGTGAAGAAGGTCGTTGCGGCTCGGCGATCCTTGGACGGGCCCGCTCCCATGAGCAGATCCTGATGAAGTTCGTCTGCCGTGAAGTGTGTGTAATTTCGAGACAAACACCGACAAGCGACATCGACACATCCGCCCCTTGCGACCGATTGTCGCGAAACACCCTCGATTCCCCGCGTTTCGTCGCTTTTCTCCCGCCGTCCGGTTGCCCGTCCCGTGCCCGTCGCGTATGGTGCTGACCGTCCGCGCGCCTGCCGCCCGGACCTTCGACCGTCGTCACGCACGACGGCCGCGCGGGCCGCGCCCGCCATCACCGTCTCCGCGGCACCGCCGTTCGGCGCCGCGCGTTCATGAGGAGAGAGGCGTGATCCACAAAGTCCTGATCCTGTTCGCACTCTGCATCGCGGGCCTCGCCGCGATCGCCGCCGGTTTCCAGCACATCCCCAGCTGATTCGCGGCCCCGGCTCGCACGTCGAGCCCGGGGGCCGCTGCCATTTCCTTTCCCGTTTGCGATGAACCCCTTTCTCGATGCGCCCGGGACGGGCGCCTTTTGCCATGCGTATCGACGTACAGCATTCCCAGCACGACATCGACGATGAACTCGACATGCTCCACGCGCGTCTGAACCAGCCGGGCCATCGCCTGCACGGCCTGCCGGCCGTCGCGCTCGGCGACTCGGGCCTGATCGTCCGCCACCGCGAGGCCGACGGCGAATATTTCCTTTACGTCGAGGATCCGTCGGCCCGGCAGCTCGCCGGCTACACGATCTTCAACCGGCTTCCCGAACTGCCGCGCCGCGCGGACCGCTACCTGCGCGCGCCGCATACGCGGCTGCGCGGGTCCGCGCAACGCAAGGGGCTTGCGACGACGCTGTATCGATGGGGACTCGACGCGGGTCTCTGCCTGATCAGCGGCGCGCGTCAGTCGGTCGGCGCGGCACAGCTGTGGACCGCGCTCGCGCACGACTACCGGCACGGCTTCGTCGACGTCGAAGGCCGCGCGCTGCGCTATCTCGGCGAAACCGTCGCGGACGACGTGTACGGTGCGCTGCATACGCGCCGCCTGTTGCTCGGCGACGGATGGACACTCGGTGACCTGGCACGGGCAACCGGGATGCGCGACACGGTTGCCACCCGGGGTCAGGACACGCAGTTGCCGCGGAACGGACGCGAATCGCATCACCTGCGCCGCGTCGCCGACGCGCGACACGTTGCTCGCGCCCCGATGAGATAATCCGGCGGATCCGCGCGCCGTCGCCGCGCAAGACTCCCACCCCTACGCTCCTCGATGGCTATCGAACCCCGAACCGATTCCGAGCGCCGCATCGACATCGTCGCGCTGTGCGGCAGCCTGCGTGCACAGTCGCACAACGCGGCGCTGCTGGACGCAGCCGCCCGCGTTGCGCCGCGCGGGATGCGCATCACGCGTTTCGATCGTCTCGGCGAGTTTCCGCTGTTCAACCCCGATATCGAAGATCCGTCGCCGGCCGCGGTGCGCGACCTGATCGAGCGGCTGAATGCCGCGGACGGCGTGCTGATCGCGAGCCCGGAATACGCGCACGGCGTGACGGGCGTGATGAAGAACGCGCTGGACTGGATCGTGGGATGCGAGGCCGTCGTGTACAAGCCGGTCGCGGTATTGAACGCGTCGCCGCGCGCGACGCATGCGGACGCGGCGCTGCGGGAAACGCTGTCGGTGATGTCGGCGTGCATCGTCGAGCGCGCGTCGATCACGCTGCCGATCCTCGGCAGCCGGCTCGACGCGGCGGGCATCGCCGCGCATCCGCCGTTCGCATCGGCGCTGACCGACGCGTTGCACGCGCTGCGCGCGGCGATCGACGAGCAGGCGACCGCTCGCTAGACAACGATCGGCGCGGCGCAAGTGCGTGCGTTATCGCGCCTTGGTGCGCGTGGTCTTCTTCGCCGGCTTCAGCGTCTTCGCGGCTTTCGCGCGCGGCGCCTCCTTCTCCGGCTGCGCGCCGCCGCCGGCCAGATCCTCGAGCCACGCCAGCGCATCGATGTACGACAGGAACTGCTGCAGGTATTCCGGCGACAGCTCGCGCATCGTCGCGAGCGACCGGTGCACGAGGCTGTTCGAATTGAGCGGTCCCGCGTTGCGCGGCACCTGGTCGAGCGACTGGCGGTACTGCTGTTCGGTGCGGACCTTCGACCACATCGCGCGGAAGTAGTCGATCAGCGCGGGATCGATCCCGCGCCGGTCAGCCTCTGCATCGCGCGCGAGGCGCTCGACGAGCCCGCCGATCGCACCACGCACAGGCGCCTGCGCGTTCGCTTGCGCCGCCGAGCTGGCGGCTGCCGCTTCACCGGCTCGCGCGACGATCTGCGCAAACCCTTCCAGCAGCATCGCGAGCCGCGCATCGAGCAACGCGCGCGCATCGCCGTCGAGCGCGGCCGCGCGCTTCTCGAGCGCGTCGAGCCGATGGAAGCGCACCGGATCGAGCCGGTCGGCGCCCTGCTCGCGCCACGCGTCGAGCGTCGCGCGCACGTGCGTCGCATCGTCCGTCACTTCGCCTTCCCTCCGCTCGACGCGGTCTTGCGCGGCACCGGCGCGATCTCCACGCGACGGTTCTTCGCGCGGCCTTCATCGTCCGCGTTCGAGCTGACCGGCTGCTCGGAGCCGAACGCGGCCGCGAACACCGACTTCGCCGGCACGCCGGCGTCGATCAGCGCACGCGTGACCGTCAGCGCGCGCTTGGCCGACAGTTCCCAGTTGTCCGCGAACTGGCGGTTGCCGGCACGCACCTGCTGGTCGTCGGCGAAGCCGCTGATCATCAGGATCTCGTCGCGCGTCTTCAGGTAGGCGGCCAGCGGCGCAGCCAGCGTCTTCAACAGATCGCGGCCCTCGGGCTGCAACTGGTCGGAGTTCAGCGCGAACAGCACGTTGCCGCTGATGCCGATGCGGCCGTTCACGAGTGTCACGCGGCCGGCCGCGAGCGGCCCGGCCAGCGCCTCCTCGAGCGACTTGCGCTGCTGCGCTTCCTGCTGGCGCGCGCGCACGGCTTCCTCGAGCTTCGACGTGAGCTGCAACTGCATGCCGATCACGCCGACGAGGATCAGCACGAATGCGCCGAGCAGCACCGACATCAGGTCGGCGAACGCGGGCCACACCGGCGCGGAAGGCGCGCCGTCGTCGATTTCGTCGTGCATGCGTTACGCTCCGACCGATGCCCGCCGACCGGCGATCTGCTGCAGGTCCTCGACGATCTGCTTCTGCGACATCATGCTCAGGTCGATCACCTCGCGCGCCTGCGCGACGTAGTACTCGAGCTGCTCGTCGCTGCGCGCGAGCGATTTCTCGAGCGCGGCCTCGATGCGCTGCAGGTGGTTCAGCAGCTTGTCGTTCGACTCGCCGAACACCTGCACGGCCGCGCCGAACGCATCGCCGAGGCTCGCGACCTCGACCGCACCGGCCGTGACCTGTGCGGCGACCGAATCGAGCTTGCGCGTTTCGGCATCGACGGTGTCGTTGAAGCGCGCGCCGACGCGCTCGAGCAGGTCGGCCGACGTGCTGACGAGCGCATCGATCGCGGTACGCTGTTCGGTCGACGCGTGATTGACCGCGCCGAGCAGCGTCTCGAGCGTCGCGAGCAGGCGGCTGCGCTCCTCGAGCATCGCGGTGTCGCGCACCATGCTGTCGGACAGGCGCTGGCGCAGTTCGGCGACGACGTCGGCCGCGGCCTTCGGCGCTTCCGATGCGGCCTGCACGAGGCGCGAGATCTCGTTGATCGTGTCGCTTGCATGCACCTGCGCCTGCGCGGTGATGTCGTTCGCGGTGCGGGTCAGCGTGTCGCAGATGTCCTGCTGGCGCGTCGCGGCCTGCGCGCTCGTCTGCGCCCATTCGTCGCGCAGCGCGGCGGCCATCGCGGCGAGCGAGTCGTTCCATGCGGACAGGCGTTCTTCGTCGCGCGCGGCCAGTTGCGTTTGCAGGCCCGTGTGCGATTCGCGGATCGTCGACAGCAGGTCATTCGAGCGTTGTTCGAACGTGGAAGCTTGTGCGGTCAGATCGCGCGTCGTTTGTGCGAGTGCGTCGCAGATTTCCTGCTGACGGCCCGCGCTGTGTACGCCCGCGCGCTGCCACTCTTCGCCGAGCTTTGCAGCCATCGCGGCTAGCGAATCGTTCCATGCCGACAGGCGTTCTTCGTCGCGTGCGGCCAGTTGCGTTTGCAGCCCCGTGTGCGAATCGCGGATCGTCGACAACAGGTCGTTCGAACGTTGCTCGAACGTCGCTGCTTGTGCGGTCAGATCGCGCGTGGTTTGTGCAAGGGCGTCGCAGATTTCCTGCTGACGGCCCGCACTGTGCACGCCCGCGCGCTGCCACTCGTCGCCGAGCTTCGTCGCCATCGCGGCGAGCGAGTCGTTCCATGCGGACAGGCGCTCCTCATCGCGCGCGGCCAGTTGCGTTTGCAGCCCCGTGTGCGAATCGCGAATCGTCGACAGCAGATCGTTCGAACGTTGTTCGAACGTAGACGCCTGTGCCGCGAGATCGCGCGTCGTTTGTGCGAGCGCATCGCAGATTTCCTGCTGACGGCCCGCGCTGTGCGCGCCCGCGCGCTGCCATTCGTCGCCGAGCTTCGTCGCCATCGCGGCGAGCGAGTCGTTCCATGCGGACAGACGTTCCTCGTCGCGTGCCGCGAGTTGCGTCTGCAAGCCCGTATGCGACTCGCGGATCGTCGACAGCAGATCGCTCGAACGTTGTTCGAACGTAGACGCCTGTGCCGCGAGATCGCGCGTCGTTTGCGCCAGCGCATCGCAGATTTCCTGCTGACGGCCCGCGCTGTGCGCGCCCGCGCGCTGCCATTCGTCGCCGAGCTTCGCGGCCATCGCCGTCAGCGACGCATTCCACGCCGCCAGGCGTTCCTCGTCGCGCGCGGCCAGTTGCGTCTGCAGCCCCGCATGCGACTCGCGCATCGCGGCGAGCGCCGCGCCGGAATGCCGCTCGAAGGTCGCGGCGGCTTCGCCGAGCGCCTGCGCATGCTGGCCGGCCAGCGTCGCGCCGACCTGCTCCTGGCGCGCGAGCGCATCGCGCCACACGTCGGACAGCCGGCTTTCGGTCGATTCGAGGCGCGTCGCGACGCCGTCGAGCAGGTCCGTCGACCGCTGCGCGAAGGTGTCGGTGAACTGGCCGAGCGTCGTCTGCAATTGCTGCGCGACGGCGTCGCCCGCGCGGCGCTGCTCGTCGAGCGCGCGGTTCCAGACGGCCGTCACGTTCCCGGTGGTCTTCTCGAAACCGTCGGTCAGCCCGTCGAGCTGACGCTGCACGGCGCCCGTCACGGTGTCGCGCAACGCGGCCATCTCCTGCGCGAGCCCCGTCATCGTCGCCGCGACGACCGGCTGCAGCGCGGCACCGGCGACGCGCGCGCTCTCGGCGGCGCTTTCCTTCAGCGCATCGCCGACGTTCGACGCCAGGCCCGCATACGCGCGCTCGGTCCGATCGAAGAACGCCTGCTGGCTTTCGATCTGGCGATCGTGCAGCGCGACGCTGCGCGCCTCGAGCGTCGTCATCATCGTCTGCAGCCGGTCGACCAGGGCCGGCATCACGTCGGCCTGGCGCTGCAGCAGCCGGAAGGATTCGTCGCGTTGGTGTGCGGACGAATGCACGCGCAGCGTCGTCGCGATCTTCGCGTCGAGTTGCTGGCCCGCGTCGAGCCGTTCGCGGCGCACGAGCGCGGACAGGAGGCCGAGCATCGCCGACGTCGCGACGCCCGCGATCGACGTGCCGAACGCGAAGCCGAGGCCCTTCACCGGCGCGATCAGCGACGCGCGGATCGCGTCGAGGTCGGTCGCGCTTTCGAGCGCGGCGCCCGTGCCCTTCAGCGTGACGACCATCCCGAGCAGCGTGCCGAGCATGCCGAGCAGCACGAGCAGGCCGACGAGATACGGCGTCAGCGACGGGCCCGGCAGCGCGACGCGCGCGCCTTCGACGCGTGCCCGCACGGCGCCGCGCAGGCCCGCGGGCAGCGTGTCGAGCCAGGTGTCGAGCTGCGCCGGCGGTTCGGTCAGCCCGGCCACCGCGCGCGACAACGTGGCGGTCGCCTGCCGGTAGCGCCGCAGCTCCCACGCACCGGCGACGTAGCACGCGCCGATCAGCAGCGTGACGGCCGTCGCGAGCGGGTTCGACGCGACATAGCCGACGCCGATCCAGCACACTGCGAGCAGGCCGGCGATGAAGACAACGAGATCAAGACGAATTCTGGACATAGCGTAGGGATTAGCAGGTACGAAGGGCCGCGAGCAGCCCGTCTACCGTTTGAAACCGGACTTCGAGTTCGGCGAGCAGGATGCTTTGCATCTCGTTGCGGAACGTGTCGAGCCACGTGCCGGGCACGATCGCCACAGCGGGCGGTGCGTCGCCGTCGGGATCGGCAGCGGCCGCCGCTTGCGCGTCGGCCAGCGCCTGCCGTTCCGCGTCGCGCAGCCGCTCGAAGCGCGTGCCGAGCAGCGCGGGCACGGCGGACAGCAGGCTGCGCTCGCGCGCGCCGAGCACGCGCTCCATGATCGCGTCGAGCGCCGCGAGCCGCGCCATCCCGGACGCGCGCGCGGCCAGCGCGACCCGCAGGCGGCCGCGCAACTGGCCGATCGCCGTTTCCATTTCCTGCTGCAGGGACAGACAGCTCTGGCGGAAATCCGCGAAGTCCGCCGTGTCGGCGGGCGGCGGCGGCATTTCGCCTGGGCGCCGCCGCGTACGCGGACGGTGGGCGGCCGTGATCGCCTGCGCGAGGTCGTGACGCACGCGCGCGCAGTCGCGCTCGGCGTCGTAACCGCGCACGCCGGCCGCGACGCCGGGCGGGCTCGCATTCAGCGCGGACGACAGCGTGATCGCGTCGGTCCAGCCGAGCCACTGGCTCAGGCGGTCCGACAGCGTCTGCCGGGATTCCGCGACGTCGGCATCGGTCAGGCGCGCGAGCAGCCGGACGAGCGTCGGGCCGCTCAGTGCCGGGCGCGGGGGTGCTTGCACCATGCTGCAAACCGTCAAAAAAGGCAGCAGTTTACACGTCGTCGGGAGGTCGGCCGCCAGAATCGGGGAAGCGGCCCGGCACGGCACGCCGCGCAACCGGCGCGAACGCCCGCCGTACAAGGCTCGCGGGGCGGTTGTCGGGGTTTTCGCCAGCGCCGGCGCGGGTCAGGCGACGAGTCGGGCCGCGTTCCAGAGCCGGCGCGGGCGGGCGGGCCGGTTCGGGGTTCGGGCTCTCACCTGTGCATCAACAAACATTCACCCACACGCGTTTCCATCACGGACGTGCGGTACCATCGCGACACCCGCCACGCGAATCGCGTCCGACGCGGGCCCGCGCCGCCATGCAGCCGGCGCGCGGGCCGCCACCGGCCGCATTCCGGGTATCCGGCCGATATCGGCGGGTCGCAGCGCGCGCCCCCAAGGGAGACGGGTGGCGCCGCCCATGACAACGAGAGATCAATAACAGACGGGCCCGCCCGACCGCATACGATGATTTCCGACTTCGTCGCGCGCCTGCGCGAGCGCTTCAGCAAACCGCCCAGCCGGCAGGACTTCGCCGAACGCCTGATCGCCGCGCTGCGCGCGACCGGCGACACGCGCGAGTGGCTTCACGAGCACGACAAGGGCCGTCTCGTGCAAGCCGATGCCCCGTCGAACATCATCAACCTCCACAACCTGTTCCGCGATTACGCGGACGCGAAGCCCACCGAGCGCGAAGCGACGCTGCTGCGCCAGGCGAACGCGATGATGCAGCACGAGATTCCGGCGAACTTCGCGGACGTGCGCGCGCGGCTGCGCCCCGTGATCCGCAGCGCGACCGAGCGCGGCACGGTCGCGCTGCAGCTCGCCGGACAGCCCGAAGCGTCGGAGGTGGCGTTCCGGCCACTGTGCGAGAACCTCGAGATCGGCATCGCGTACGACGGCGAATTCAGCGTCGCGCGGCTGACGAGCGCGCGGCTCGCCGAATGGGGCGTCAGCTTCGACGCCGCCTGCGACATCGCGATCGACAACCTGCGCGGCGCGTCGTCGGCACCGTGGGTCGCGTTGCGCGACGGCGTGTTCCTGTCGCAGTTCGGCGACTACTACGACGCGTCGCGGCTGCTGCTGACCGACCTGCTGCATCGCCAGCCGATCTCCGGCGCGCCGGTCGTGATGGCGCCGAACCGGGCCGTGCTGCTGCTCACCGGCGACCGCAACACGGCCGGTCTCGCGACGATGGTCGAACTTGCCGAACACGCGCGCGCGCAGCCGCGTCCGCTGCCGCCGCTGATGCTGCGCTGGGACGGCGCCGCGTGGCGGAACTTCATCCCGGCAGGACTGGAGGCGAAGCTGCACGCGCTGCGCGTGGACGAACTCGCCGGCGACTACCAGGATCAGCGCACGCAGCTGGACGAGCTGCACAAGCGGGACGGCACCGACATCTTCGTGGCGACCTACACCGTGTATCGACGGCAGAACGGCGAACTGTTCAGTGTCAGCGTGTGGAGCGACGGTGTGCCGACGCTGCTGCCCGAGACGGACATCGTCGTGCTCTACCGGGAAGCGACGCGGCAGTCGGCGCACGTGCCGATGGCCGCGCTGCGGGACGCGTGCGGCGACCTGATGACAGCCACCGCGCATCGGCCGGTGCGGTATGAAGTGAAGGCGTTTCCGGACGAGGCGCGGTTCGCGGCGCTGCTGGAGCGGTTTCCGGCGGTGTGACGCGCGCTCGCGCGGGCGGATTGAGCGGATTGGGCGGATTGGGCGGATGGGCGGATGGGCGGATGGGCTGATGAGCGGATGGGCTGATGGACGGGGCGGACGGGGCGGATGGGCCCAAAAGAATCGCCCGGCTCGGACCGTCCCGCCACCGGACGGAATGACCGGCCGCGCCGGCATGCCCGTCGGGAATGAAACGACGGTGCGCGCGAGCGGCACCGCCTGCCGTCAGATCCCCGCTTTCGGCGCGTTCAGGATCAGCCGCAGGCCGAGCAGCGTGATCGCGCCGGCCGCGACGCGGTCGACCCACTTCTTCGCGCGCAGGTAGAGTTCGCGCGGCCGGCGGGTCGAAAAGCACAGCGCAACGATCGTGTACCAGCCGAATTCGACGCCGAACACGAGCGGCGGCAGCGCCAGGTAGCACCACAGCGGCGGATGCTGCGGCAACAGCGCCGCGAAGATGCTGCCGTACCAGATCGCCGTCTTCGGATTGCTCAGCTGGGTCGTGAGGCCGGTCCAGAACGACTTGCGCGCGCTGCCGGCGACGACGGCCTGCGGGTCGTCCATCGCGATCGGCCGGTCGGCGCCGCGCCAGATCTTCGACGCCATGTAGATCAGGTATGCGCCGCCGGCCACCTTGAGCCCGACGTACAGCCATTCGACCGCCTGCAGCAGCGTATAGAGCCCGGCCAGCGCGACGCCGCCGAACGCGATCCCGCCGACACCCATGCCGAGCGCGGTCGCGAGCCCGTCGCGGCGCGACAGCCCGATCGAATTGCGGGCGACCAGCACGAAACTCGGTCCCGGAATCATTGCGCCAAGCCACAGCGCGGCCAGAATGGCGAGTACGGCAGCCGATGCAGTCATCGAAGTCTCCTTGGTCGGCGGCGCCGAAACGCCGGCGCCTGCGTGTCGCGTCGAGAATCGAGTCGCATTGCATCGATCGCCGACGCTGAAGCCGACGATTCTGGCACGCTTCGCCGCCCGCCGAAAGCGCCCGCGCGCTGCTATGCTGGCTGCCGTTCCCGCCCTCGCGCCCCGCCCCATGATCGAGATCCGCGCCGCCCGCTATCCCGACGATGCCGCCGTCGTCGAAGCGATCTTCCGCGAATACATCGCAAGCCCCACCGTCAGCCTCGCGTTCCAGGACTACGAGCCGGAGCTCGCCGCACTGCCGGGCAAATACGCAGCCCCGCGCGGGCAACTGCTGCTCGCATGGCACGGCGAGCGCGCGGTCGGCTGCGCGGCGTTTCGGGAAATCGACGCGACGACGTGCGAGATGAAGCGCGTGTACGTGCGCCCAGACGCGCGCGGGCTGAACGTCGGCCGCCAGCTCGTCGAACGGCTGCTGCGCGACGCGAAGGCGGCCGGCTATGCGCGGATGTGCCTCGACGTGCTGCCCGAGTTCGTCGCCGCACGGCAACTGTATGGTTCGCTCGGCTTCACGCCCGCGCCGCCGGTCGCGTTCAATCCGGTGCCAGGCACCGAGTTCCTCGGGCGGGATCTGTGATGATCGCCACCGCACGCTGCGCCCTGGTTGCGCTGCTCGCCGCACTGTCGTCCGGCGCACGCGCCGGCGACCTGCCGCCATCGGTCGCGACGCAACTGCCGTCCGGCTACCGGCCGCTCGTTGTACAGGAAGGGCCGGACCTCGGCAACGGACGGCGCAGCTTGCTCGTCGTCGTGCATCGCGAAGCCGATACGCGCGCGCAGCCGTCGCCGCGCCCGCTGCTGATCTTCGAGGAGCAGCCCGATCGCGCGTACCGGCTCGCCGCGCGCAACGACCACGTCGTCCTGCGCGCGAACGAAGGCGGCCAGTGCGATCCGTTCGATCCCGAAGACGCCGCCGACAGCGGCCTCGCGGTGAAAGGCCGCTATTTCACCGTGCAGAACTTCGTCGCCTGCGGGCAACACTGGAGCGACTTCGTGACGTTCCGCTACGACCCGCGCACCCGCGGCTGGCTGTTCTCCAGCGAGATCTACACCGAATCGTTTCCGCTCGACGAGCAGCCCGACCAAGTCACCGTCACGCGCGCCGATGCGCACCGGCCGGTATCGTTCGGCCAATGGCGGCGCAAGGACTGAAGGACCCGCGCAGCGCAATCCTCAACCGGCGCGCAGCCGCGTTGCCGCCGGCCATGAAGCCTGCCGGCCGTCATGAACAATGTTCCGCGTCGCCCGCATCCGCGCGACTCGCCTCCCCCCGCCAACCGGTCTACCATAGGCGCTCGTCGTCGTTCGGGCGCGCGCCGGCGCGGCATGCGGCTTGCGCGTGGTCCCTTCCCACGTTGAACCAGCGCAGGAGGACGTCATGACGCAACACTTCGATGCGATCGTCATCGGCACGGGCCAGGCCGGGCCGCCGCTCGCCGCACGGCTCGCCGGCGCCGGCATGAAAGTCGCGATCGTCGAACGCGGCCGCTTCGGCGGCACCTGCGTGAACACCGGCTGCATCCCGACCAAGACGCTGATCGCGAGCGCGTATGCCGCGCAACTCGCGCGGCGCGCGCAGGAGTACGGCGTGTCGGTCGGCCCCGTCAGCGTCGACATGAAGGCCGTGAAGGCGCGCAAGGACCGGATCTCCGGCCGCTCGAACCACAACGTCGAGCAATGGGTGCGCGGGCTCGACCACACGACGGTGTTTCAGGGTCATGCCCGATTCGAGCGGCCCGATGCGGTGCGCGTGGGCGACGACGTGCTCGAGGCCGAACGCATCTTCATCAACGTCGGCGGACGCGCGCAGATCCCGCCGATGCCGGGCCTCGACTCGGTGCCCTATCTGACCAACTCGACGATGATGGACGTCGACTTCCTGCCGGAGCATCTCGTGATCATCGGCGGCAGCTACGTCGGGCTCGAATTCGGCCAGATGTACCGCCGCTTCGGCTCGAAGGTCACGATCGTCGAGAAAGGCGCGCGCCTGATCCACCGCGAGGACGAGGACGTGTCGCAGGCCGTGCGCGAGATTCTCGAGAACGAAGGCATCGACGTGCAGCTCGACGCGAACTGCCTGAGCGCACGGCGCGACGGCGACGGCGTCGCGGTCGGCCTCGACTGCACCGGCGGCCGCCGCGAGGTCGCGGGCTCGCACCTGCTGCTCGCGGTCGGCCGCGTGCCGAACACCGACGATCTCGGGCTCGAGCGGGCCGGCGTCGCGACCGACGCGCGCGGCTACATCACGGTCGACGACCAGCTGCGCACCAGCGTGCCCGGCATCTGGGCGCTCGGCGACTGCAACGGGCGCGGCGCGTTCACGCATACCGCGTACAACGACTACGAGATCGTCGCGGCCAACCTGCTCGACAACGATCCGCGCAAGGTGTCCGACCGCATCAACGCGTACGCGATGTACATCGATCCGCCGCTCGCCCGCATCGGCATGACGCTCGCGGAAGCAAAGCAGACCGGCCGCCGGCTGCTGGTCGGCACGCGGCCGATGACGCGCGTCGGCCGTGCGGTGGAAAAAGGCGAGAGCCTGGGTTACATGAAGGTGATCGTCGACGCGGACAGCCATGCGATTCTCGGCGCGTCGATCCTCGGCGTGACCGGCGACGAGGTCGTGCACGGCATGCTCGACGTGATGGCCGCCGGCGCGCCGTACACGACGATCAGCCGCACGATGCACATCCACCCGACCGTGTCGGAGCTCGTGCCGACCTTGCTGCAGGATCTGCATCCGGTCGAATGAAGGATCGCGGAAACGGGCGTGCATCCTGCGCGCCCGTCATGCACGCGCGCTGCACATTGCCCATCCGGCCCCGTCACGCGGCGCCGTCCCATCGCAAACCGCACTGATCGCCAGTCGAATATTTAATTTTCACCTGGACGAGCGCGCCTTTACCCTTTCGGCATCGCATCACAGGGCCACCGGCCCCCTCTGGAGCATTCCGATGACCGACCCCGGCACCGCGCAAGCCGTTTCCCGCCCGCACGCGGCTTCCGTGTCCTATGGCGCGCTCGCGCTGCTGGTGCTGGCCGGGCTCAACCTGCGTCCGTTCCTGACCGCGTTCGGCCCCGTGCTCGACCTCGTGCGTGCCGACACGGGCCTCGGTTTCCGCGCGGCGGCGCTGCTGACCACGCTGCCGTTCGTGCTGATGGGTGTCGTCGCCGGCCTCGGCGTCGGGCTCGCGCGGCGCGTCGGCGAGCAGCGCGCGCTGCTCGCCGCGCTGGCGTTGATCGCCGCGGGTTGTACCGCGCGCCTGTGGAGCGACGGCAGCACCGGACTGGCCGTCACGGCAATCGTCGCGGGTGCGGGCGTCGCCGTGGTGCAGTCGCTCGCGCCGGGCCTCGCCAAGCGCTGGTTCGTCGACCGGCTGCCGCTCGCGATGGGCCTCTATTCGGCCGCGCTGGTCGGCGGCGGTGCGTTCGGCGCGGTCGCGAGTCCGTGGCTCGCCGCGCGCGGCGGCTGGCATCTGTCGCTCGCCGTGTGGGCCGTGCCCGCGCTCGTCACGCTCGCGCTGTGGCGCGCGAAGGCGCCGCGCGACGCGCTGCATGCGGCGGCGGCATCGGCGCCCGTCGCCGCGTTCGTACGCATTCCGCGCGCATGGCAACTCGCGCTGTTCTTCGGCCTCAGCAACAGCGGCTATGCGAGCCTCGTCGCGTGGCTGCCCGCGTTTTATCGCAGCGTCGGCATGAACCCGCAGGCGAGCGGCAACCTGCTCGCGTGGATGGCGCTGTTCCAGGCGGCCGGCGCGCTCGCGATGCCGATGTTCGCGAAACGTTCGCACGATCGCCGCCCGGTGCTGTGGCTCACGCTCGCGCTGCAGACGGCCGGCTTCGCCGGCTTCGCGACGATGCCCGCGCTCGCGCCGTGGATGTGGGTCGCGAGCGTCGGCATCGGGCTCGGCGGCTTCTTCTCGATGAGCCTGATCGTCACGCTCGATCACCTGCCCGATGCGCGGCTCGCGGGTGCGCTCGCCGCGTTCGTGCAAGGCGTCGGCTTCCTGACCGTCGCCGCGAGCCCGTGGTTGATCGGCTGGCTGCGCGACGCCGGCGGCGGCTTCGCGATCGCGTGGTGGATGCATCTCGGCGTGATCGCGTCGATGGCCGCGCTGAACGCCACGTTCTCGCCCGCCGGCTACCGGCGCAGCATGGCGCGCGTCACCGGCGCCGCGCGCTGACACCGCAGCACCGGATTCCCTGATCCGGACGATCGCCGGCCGCTTGCGGCGCTCGTCCAGCCGCCCGCGCATGGCCGGGCGCGGGCCGTCACGCCCATCGGCCGCCATTCGCTTCACCCCAGAACGACATCAATCGGTAAGGAGACAATCATGAAAAAGCTCGTCATCGCCGTCGCGCTCGCGCTGACGGCCGGCGCCGCCGCCGCGAAAGACCCGGCCGTCCTGCGCCTCGGCGTCGATCCCAGCTACGCGCCGTTCGAATCGCTCGCACCCGACGGCACGCTCGTCGGCTTCGACATCGATCTCGGCAACGCGATCTGCGAACGCATGAAGGTGCGCTGCGTGTGGGTCGAGAACGCCTTCGACGGGATGATCCCGGCGCTGAAGGCGCGCAAGTTCGACGGCGTGCTGTCGTCGATGAGCGTGACCGAGAAGCGCCTCGCGCAGATCGCGTTCACCGACAAGATCAACAACGTGCCGCCGCGCCTCGTCGCGCGACGCGGCGCGAACCTGCAGCCGACGGCCGAGTCGCTGGCCGGCAAGAGCGTCGGCGTCGAACAGGGGTCGACGCAGGAGACCTATGCGCGCACGTACTGGGAACCGAAGGGCGTGATCGTGCGCACGTACCAGACGCAGGACCTCGTCTATCAGGATTTGATTGCCGGTCGTCTCGACGCGTCGCTGCAGTCGTCGGTACAGGCCGATCTCGGCTTCCTGAAGACCGCGAAGGGCACGAACTTCGCGTTCGCGGGGCCGCCGCTGCATGATCCGAAGACGCTCGGCGTCGGTTCCGCGATCGGCGTGCGCAAGGACGACGACGCGCTGCGCACGCAGATCAACCAGGCGCTCGCCAGCCTGATCCAGGACGGCACGTATCAGCGGATCGCGAAGAAGTATTTCTCGTTCGATATCTACAACTGACGGACTCGGCCGGTTGCGGCCGGTGGCTCAAAGGGGGCGGCGCATGCGAGTGCGACGCCCCCTTTCTTCTTTTCCGGAACCGGTTCGTCAACTCCTTTCGACCCACGCCCGGTGCAATGGCATCGACCCATCGTCTGACGACGGCTTCGCTATTCGCAATCACCGACGAAGTGCCACCTGTTCAGCAACAGGCACGAAGCTTGCGCCTTGCGCCCGCTCGCCTGCTCGCCTGTTCGAACGGCGAGCGCGCGTCGCTTCGCGGCTGCCGCGATGCGCGATCGGCTGGCCAGCGCCGCATTTAATAACGAAGGAGACGTTGTCATGGACGAGACGAATGCATATCGCCGCTACGATCGCCGCCGCTTTCTCGCCGGCGTTGCCGCGGTGGCCGGCAGTGTCGCACTGCCGGGTTGCGGCGGCGGAGGGGACGGCATATCGGCCGTGGACGGCAATGCGCGCGCCCCATCGATCGGCGACGCGCCGTCGCCGAACGGCGGCAATCGCTACAGCCTGCCGCGGCCGGCGTTGCCCGATCCGGCGAGTTCCGGCATCGATCACATCGTGCTGGTCACGATGGAAAATCGATCGTTCGACCATTTCATGAGCTGGGTGCCGGGTGCCGAGGGGATGCCCGCCAATCGGCAGTTCAGGGACGCGTTCGGCGGGACCAACGCACCGTTTCCGCTGTCGGCGAATCCCGCCTACGGCTATCAGGCATGCGCGTACCACGACCCGAACCACACCTACCAGGGCGCGCGCACGCAACTGGCTGCGGGCGAGATGAACGGCTGGCTCCTGACGCCCGGGACGAGCCTGACCCAGGGCGACCTGCTGCCCATCGGCTATTACACGTCGGCCGACCTGCCGTTCTTCAGCGCGGCGGCAAGCAGCTACACCATCGGCGACTTCTACTTCAGCGGCGTGCTGACCAATACGTTTCCGAATCGCCTCTACCTGCACAGCGGCGCCACCGACCGCCTCACCGACACCCCCGACAATTCGTCGCTGCGCACGATCTGGGACAACCTGGGCGACGCCGGCATCGGTTGCAGTTACTACTACCACGACGTGCCGTTCACCGCGCTGTATGGCACGCGCTATCTCGGCATCTCGCATGCGTTCGCGGATTTCCTGGCGAATGCGGCGGCGGGAACGCTGCCGCCGTTCTGCATGGTCGACCCGGTTTTCGCGGGCGAGCTGCAAGGTGCGTCCGCGGACGACCATCCGCATGCGGACATCCGCGACGGGCAGGCGTTTCTCAACCAGGTGTACGACGCGCTGCGCACGAGTCCCACCTGGAACCGCACGCTGATGATCGTCGTATATGACGAGTGGGGCGGGTTTCTCGAGCACGCGGTGCCGCCGATCCGGCCGATCAGCAACAACGAGCTCGCGCTCGGCAACGACGGCAAGCTCGGCTTTCGCGTGCCGCTCGCCCTGCTCGGCCCGCGCGTGCGGGCAGGCTCGGTGACGCGCTACCCGTTCGACCCGAGCTCGATTCACGCGCTGCTGCAATGGCGTTTCGGGCTGAAGCCGCTCGGCGTGCGCGGCAGCGATCCGGCGACCTTCAATCTCGCTTACGCGCTCGATTTCAACGACGCGCCGCGCACGGACGCGCCGGCGTTCACGGTCCCGCAAGGTCCGTTCGGCGGAACGTGTCCGGGGACGACCGCGCCGTCGTCGCCCGGTTCGGTTACCGGCGTGGATCCGTCGCAAATGGCGGCCAATCCGGCGGCCAATCCCGCAACCAATCCGGCGGTCGACCGCTTCGCCGAGTTGCGCGCGAAGGCTGCGGCACTGGGGTTCAGGACCGGAGGCTGACGGCCGCGTGGAGGCGACGGCCGACACGCGATACGGCGACAGGCGAGCGATGGCCGGGGATCCGTAGGGCAACACCCGGCAGTTCGCCACGCATCAGCGCGATCGGTCGATCGCCGAGATCCGGTCGCGACTGGCCGACGGCGACCGGCAGATGGCCGGGGCCACGGACGATTCGCGTGCATCCCGAGCGGCGCATGCGACGTGGCCTCGACGATCGGCGCGGCGCGCTTCACGCGCGTGCATCCACCCTCCGCCCCCCGCTGTCGCAATCATCCAGATTCGCGTCGCGTGCAGATAAAACCTCCGCGCCCGGTCCGCCGTTAACCCGTTCGCAGTCCCGGCGCCCCGTCTTTCAACGCGGCACCCGTCGTCGTTCGTGATCCGGAATCCACATCCGCCGTCGGCCGCCCGTCGGGCCGCCGGCAAGGGAACGTCATGCGAAAACTCACCATCCGCGGCGGCCTCGTCGCGACCGTCGCCGGCTATACGGCGCTGCTCGTCCTGGTCGTCGGCGCGTGCATCGCCGCGCTCTACGCCGGCAACGGCTCGCTCGAAGCGATGTACCGCGACGACACCGCGTCGCTGCTGCACCTGAAAACCAGCTCGGAGCGCATGCTCGTGCTGCGCGAACGCGTCAGCGACGTCGCGCAGATCATCAGCGCCGGCCAGGCCGCGAAGGCGGAAATCGCGCAGCTCCACACGCTCCTCAAGCAGAGCGACGACGAACTGGACGCGTACTCGCGGTTGCATGCGCGCGACGCCGACGAGCAGGCCTTGTTCGATACGCTGCAGCAGCGCCGTCGCACCTTGCTCGATCAGGTCTTCCTGAAAGCGATGTCGCAACTCGACCACGACAACGCCTTCGACTTCCTCGACACGCACCGCACCGCGCCGCCGGCACTCTTCACCGCCTACCAGGAAGCGATCGATGCGCTCGAATCGTTCCAGGTCGCGCGCCAGAAGGCGCGCTACGACGCGGCCGGCGAACGCTTCCACCGGATCGTGTGGGCCATGGCGGCGGTCGCCGCCTTCGCGCTGGTCGTCGGCTTCCTGGCGCAGCGCGTGCTCGCGAAAGCGATCATCGCGCCGATCCATCTCGCCGTCGCGCATTTCGACAGGATCTCGAAAGGCGACCTGACCGGCGCGGTCGTCATTCCGGGCGAAAACGAAATGGCGTATCTGTTGAATGCATTGAAGCGCATGCAGGACGGCCTCGTCGAAACCGTGAGCCAGGTGCGCGCGAGCACCGAGACGATCGTCGGCGACGTGCGCACGATCGCGAGCGGCAACGTCGACCTGTCCGCCCGCACCGAGCAGCAGTCCGTCTCGCTGCAGCAAGCCGCGGCGAGCGTGGAGCAACTGACGGCAACCGTACGCCAGAACGCGGACAACGCACGCGATGCGCGCACTTACGCCGAGGGAGCGGCCGGCATCGCGGCAAAGGGCGGAGACGCGATGCAGCGCGTCGTCGAGACGATGTCGGCGATCTCGCACAGCTCCGCGCGGATTTCCGGCATCGTCGGCGTGATCGAAAGCATCGCATTCCAGACCAACATCCTCGCGTTGAACGCCGCCGTCGAAGCAGCGCGCGCGGGCGAACAGGGGCGCGGTTTCGCCGTCGTCGCGACCGAGGTGCGCGGGCTCGCGCAGCGCTGCGCATCGGCGGCGAAGGAGATTCGCGAACTCATCGGCAATTCCGCGCAGCGCGTCGAAGACGGCAGCGGTCTCGTCGCACTCGCCGGTTCGGCGATGACCGAGCTCGTCGTCGCGGTCGAGCGCGTGAACGCGATCATGGGCGAAACGAGCATCGCCTTCGACGAGCAGTCCGCCGGCATCGAGCAGGTGAATGCCGCGGTCATCCAGATGGAGCAGACGATGCAGCGCAATGCCGCGCTGGTCGAGGAAGCGGCCGCAGCGGCGTTGTCGCTCGAGGATCAGGGCGCGCGGCTCAGCGATGCCGTCGCGCAATTCCGTCTGCGAGAAGCGGCGGCGGCGTGATGTAACGGCCCGGCCCGTCGCGGGCTGGCCGGCCCGTCACGCCACCCGGGCCGCAGCCCGGTGTCGTGACGGGAAACAGGTGGATCGCCGGTGTGCGGTGTGCCGTGTGTGACTAGACCGCCCGCTCCAGCAGGTCGGTTGCGAACGACTTCGCATGCTCGACAGCCTCCTGCGCATCGGGGAATACACCGAGCTGCTCCCAGTGCTCTTCGGCCGCGTAGGTTCCCCTCACCGCCAGCGCCCGCTGAACGCGCAACTGCGCCGCGTATTTGCCGTCGTCCAGTGGCCGGGCCGTCGCGACGACCTTGTGCGGCGGGCTCGCTCGCTCCGGCTGAACCAGTTCGACGGAGCCACCGGCCGTGCCGATCGCCATCAACTCGTTCCTGGCCTTGCAGTCCGGGCAGTAGAAGCACCATCCCGCATCATCCTGGCGAGACTTGACCTGCCCGCGCGCCAGCACGGCACGACATTCAACGTTTTCGCAGATGAACGGCATAGCTGTCTCCGAAGTTGTTTGAGAGAAATCCTAGCATGTCCGTCGGCGGCGAAACCAGAAAAAAAGCCGGCCCCGAAAGGACCGGCCTCGCCGACATCGCACCGCGCAAATGCCTGCCCGCGCGGCCTCGCTCAGTAGTGACTGCGCCCCCACAGCGTCTTCGGTTCGTCGAGCAGGCGACGCAACCCGCTGCGCTCGATCATCGTCTCCGCGACCTCCATCACGCGCTCGAGAATCGCGTTCTCGTCGACCGACAGCACACGCCGATCCTCCATCAGCACGCGGCCGCCGACCATCGTCATGCACACGTCGGCCGCGTTCGCGAAACACGTGACGCGATACACGGGCATGTTCATCGGCATCATGTGCGGGCGAAACAGGTCGACGAGGATGATGTCGGCGAGCTTGCCGGCTTCGAGCGAGCCGATCTCGTGATCGAGCGACAGCGCCTTCGCCGCGTCGATCGTCACCATCTCCAGCACCTTCCCGTGCGGCAGCACGTCGGGGTCGCGGAAATGGCGGCGATGGTAGTGCATGCACTGCCACATGTGACGGAACATGTCGTAGCCGCGATCGGGCGCCGCGCCGTCCGACGCGATCGCGACCGTCACGCCCGCATCGATCAGCTCGGGCACCGGGCAGCGGCCGATGATCGACATGATCGCGCTCGGGTTGTGGACGATCGCGGTGCCGGTTTCCACGCACGCGGCGATATCGGCGTCGGTGAGGTCGATGCTGTGCGACATGAACGACGTCGGGCCGAGCAGCCCGAGCTCGCGATGCGCGAACGCGAGCGTGCCCGCGCGATGGCCGTCCTGCGTGAACGTCAGGCCGCGCTCGCGCGCTAGCGCGCCGTAGCGTGCGGCCTGATCGCGGAAATCCCGCTCGTACTGCGCGAGTTCCGGGTCGTGCTCGGGCCCGTACACCGGCAGCGTGATCGCGATCCGGATCCGCCCGTCGGCGTCGCCGTGGCATTCGTCGACGATGCGTTCGCACACGTCGTACATCGTGTCGAAATCGATGTCGCGCGTCTCGCCGCCGTCCGGCGCGTGGCGCGTGTATGCACGCGGCGCGGGCGGGCGCGACGGGCCGACGGCCACGATCGAGCGCGTGCCGGTGCGCACCACGGCATCGCAATGACGCCGCGCGTAGACGGGATCGTCAACGCGCATGATCGAGTTGCCGCCGCCGAGCAGCGACACGCCGGTCGTCACGCCGGCCTTCAGCCGTTCGAGCGCCGCGAGATGCGATTCGGTTTCCCAGAACGCCTCGTCCGACGCGCGCGTATAGATCGTCTCGGCCGCGGCCGACCACGCATCGCCGTCCGCGCCGCCGATCGTGCGCAGCATCGCGTGGCCCGCGTGCGCATGCGCATCGATCAGGCCCGGCAGCACGGCCTTGCGGCGTGCGTCGATCGTGCGCGCGGCACGGAAGCGCGCGTGCAATTCGGCGGTGTCGCCGACGGCGACGATGCGGTCGCCCCTCACGGCAACCGCGCCGTTCTCGATCACGCGCCGCTGCGGGTCCATCGTGATCACGCAGCCATTCGCGATCAGGGTGTCGATCGCTTCACGCCGGTCGTCGGCCTTGTTCTCGGTCGTCATCGTTTCGGTGTCCTGTTGTAGTTAGAAGGGGCCGGGCGCCGCCGCACGGAAAAACCGCCGGGCAGTCGCCCGGCGGTTCGGCGGCGGCACGCCGATCGGGTCGTCACGCGGAGCGGGCCGGCGCAGCCACGCGCGCCTTCAGCTTGCGCTGTGCCGCGCTGATCGCGATGAACACCACCGCGTTCACCGCGAGTGCGACGAGTCCGGGGTTGATCGACGTCAGCGTGCTGGATGCGCCGGGGAACAGCGACGCGAGCGTCACGCCGTAGTAGTTCGTCAGCGCGATCACGATCGCACCGGCGACGATCCCTGCGAACGCGCCTTCCCGCGTGCCGAACGGCCGCTTCAGGAAGCTCGACGCGAGCATCGGTACGAGCTGCGTGAGCAGGCTCGACGAGAAGATCGCGAGCGTGACGAAGGTCGCGCCGCCGCGCAGCACGAAGTAGACAACCACCAGCGTGAAGATCGGCAGCGCGATCCGCGCGACGCGCGTCACCTCGCGGTCGGTCGCGTTCGGCGCGAAGCCTTCGCGGTAGATGTTGCGCGCGATCGTCGTCGAGGCGTTCAGCATGATCAGCGAGCCCGGCACCAGCGCGGTCAGCAGGCCCGTGCCGCCGACGATGCCGACGAACCACGCGGGGAACGTCTGCTTCACGAGACGCAGCAGCGCCAGATCGGTCTGCGCGCCTTCGAGCCCGTGCACCGTCATCACGGCCGCGAAGCCGACGAGGAACAGGAACGCGATCAGCACCTGGTACAGCGGCATCAGGATCACGTTGCGGCGCAGCGCGCGTTCGTCCTTCGCGACGTAGATCGCGGTGAAGCCGTGCGGGTACAGGTAATAGCCGAGCGACGTGAGCAGGATCGTCGAGTTGTACCAGCTCAGGTTGAAGCCGTGCTCGGGCATGCGCAGCAGTTCGGGATGCGCGGCGTCGATCTTCGCGAACATCTCGCCGAGGCCGCCGTAGTAGTGCATCGGCAGGTACAGGCCGAGGAAGATCGCGATCGCGAGGATCAACACGTCCTTGAAGATCGCGATGCTCGCCGAACCGTGGATGCCCGACACGACCATGTACACGGCCATCAGCGTCGCGGCGATCCAGATCGCGGCCGCTTGCGGAATCAGCCCGTACGACATCTCGGACACGATCACGCCGAGGCCGCGCAGCTGGATCATCAGCAGCGACACCATCGCGAACACGGCCACGACCGACACCAGCACGCCGATCGCGCGGCTGTCGTACTTCGACGCGAAGTAGTCGGCGAACGACACGAGCCCGCGCGCCTTCGCGTAGCGCCACACCGCGGGCAGCATCCAGTAGCCGATCACGAACGCGAGGCAGCCGTACGACAGGATGTAGAACGCGGGCACGCCCTTGCTGTAGGTCCAGCCGCTCGCGCCGAGGAACGAGAACGTCGAGAACGCCTCGCCGGCCATCAGCAGGAACGTGAGCAGCGAACCGAAGCCGCGCCCGCCGACCGCCCACTGCTCGAGCGTGAGCTTGCGGCCGCGCCGCGCCATCACGCCGATCGCGAGCGCGAACACGGCGAACGCCGCGATGATGATGATCGAGGCGTTCATCGCGCGTCTCCCGTGCGGCCGTCGCGGGCCGCGTCGCGCTCGTCGAGGTGGAACAGGATCGCGAGGATCGCGGCGGTCGCCGCCATCCAGATCAGGTTCCACACGAGCAGGAACGGCAGGCCGAACAGCAGCGGCCGCACCTCGGCGATCGAGCCGCCGGTGTACATCCCGACGAACGGCAGCGCCGCCAGCAACAGTCTGAATTTCATCTATGTCTCCTCCGGAAGACGCGCGAACGCGTCAGCGCATCAGAACTTCTGGCGGATGCCGACCACCACCGCCACCTGCGACGTCGTCGACGACGGCCCGTCGGTCCCGTCGATCCACGCGTGGCCCACGCCCGACGACGCCTTCTGGTAGAAGCCGTTCACGTACACGTCGGTGCGCTTCGACAGCAGGTACTGCAGGCCGGCCGACACCTGCTGATAGTGACCGTCGTCGGCGCCGCGCGCGACCTTCGTATAGGTATAGCCGGCCGCGGCCATCAGCGCGGGCGTGATCAGGTAGCGCACGCTGCCTTCGTAGTTGTTGAAGCGCAGCGCGCCGCCCGTCGCCTGGCCGAAGTTCGAGCCCGTGTACAGCAGCCCGAGCGTCGCCGCGCCGATCGTGTAATTGCCGCCCGCGCCCCAGATCTGCTGGCGCACCGCGCTCGACAGGCCGGCGCCGAACACCGACGCCGAGCCCGGGTAGTAGTTGTCGGACGCAACGGCGCCCGTCGCGCTGGCCGCCGGATGGTTCACGCGCGCATAGGCGGCGCCTGCATTGAGCGGCCCGTGCGTATAGGTGACGCCGGCGCTCCACGAGTTGTCGTTCGAGAAGCCCGTCGAGTTCGAGAACCCGTACATCAGGTTCGCCTGCAGGCCCGCGATCGTCGGCGACACGTACTTGACCGCGTTGTTGGTGCGGAAACTATTGTTGATGTCGTCGTTGTCGAACGGGTGCGTCGAGTACTGCGCGAGGAAGCTGCTCATCTGCAGCGAGCCGAGGATGTCCTGCGTCGAGTTGTACTGGCGGCCGAGCGTCACCGCGCCCCAGTTCGCACCGCTCAGGCCGACCCACGCGGAGCGGCCGAACATCCGGCCGCCCTGCCCGAGCGCGCCGTTCGCGACGTTGAAGCCGTTCTCGAGCCGGAAGTTCGCCTTCAGGCCGCCGCCGAGATCCTCGCTGCCGATCAAGCCCCAGCGCGGGCCCGATTCGTTGCCGCCCGTGAACTGCCACAGCGCATGGCCCTTCGAATTGTTCGTGTAGGTCACGCCGGCGTCGACGATCCCGTACAGCGTCACCGTCGACTGCGCGTGCGCGGCGCCGGCGAAACTCATCGCCATGGCTGCGCTCATGCACGCGACGCCCGTCTTCCTGCCCATCGTTCGCACCATCTCCGTCATCTCCTCTCCAAACCGTCTTGTCGATGTTGTGTTTTGTTGATGCTGGCCATACGCGCCGGTCGGCTTGTATAGACAGTGGCTGGATGGTATCCAGCCGCAGTCGCATCAAGAAATGAAATGTTCAACTGGGCGGCAGTTGAAAATCGAATGGAGACGGATGAAGGGGAAACGGGCGGCGAATGCGCGCGTCTGCAAGCCGATAGAAAGCATGGAAGCCCGCCGGACGCGACGCATTCTGCTCAGACATGAATGGCTCGCGTAAGAAAGCTGACGAAACGGTAACGCGCGACGCGCCTATGCGGTTTTCCCGGATAGACCGTGCATCGGCCGCCGCAATGCGGCGTCGAACGGATTCGTGCGCGGGCCGATCGCATCGGCCTGGCGCCGGAGCAGTTCGACGACCATCGGCATCCGGTCGTCGCCGAGCCGCGACGCCAGCGTGCCAACGCTCAGCGCGCCGACCGGGTAGCCGGTGCGATCGAGGATCGGCACCGCGACGCCGGCCATCCCGTCGAGCACGCCGCTGTTGCGGCCCGCGTAGCCGAGCTCGCGCACGCGCTCGATCTCGGTGCGCAGGTAGACCTCGTCGAGCACGCCGTAACCGCGAATGCGCGGCACGTTGAAGCGGATCACTTCCTCGCGCTCGGCTTCCGGCAGGAACGCGAGGATCGCGAGGCTGCCCTGCCCGACGCCGAGCGCAATGCGCCCGCCGATGTCCCCGGTGAACGAACGGATCGGGAACGGGCCTTCGCACAGATCGAGACACACCGCGTCGAAGCCGCTCTTCACGAGCAGGAAGATCGTCTCGCCGAGGCTCGCGCACAGCCGCAGCAGCGCAGGCCGGCACAGCGTGCGCATGCTGCTCGGGTTGCCGGCCAGCGCGGCGAGCGCGAAGAAGTCGACGCTCAGCCGGTACAGCTTCGACTGTTCGTCCTGCTCGACCATCCCTTCGGCGATCAGCGATTGCAGGATCCGGTGCGCGGTGCCCTGCGTGAGGCCGACGGCCTTCGCGAGGTGCGTGACACGCACGCCGTCCTGCTGCATGCCGGCCAGCGCGCGCAGGATCGCGAACGCACGCTGCAGCATGCCGGTGCCCGGCGCGCCGGCCGCATCGACGGCGGCGTCCTCGTCCGCGGCCGGCATGCGTACGGCACGCGACGTTCCGGGCGAATGCGGTTCCTGCATGCGGATTCTCCTCGATGATTTCATTGAACGGAATACATCAGCTGCCATTGTCGTGTCGCCAAAATGCGCGCGGCATCCGGGTGTGCACGGGATTGACGCGCGTCTTTCACCACCTGCCCGCCCTTCATTCAACGGAACGATTTTCCGGCGACCCAGCAAAGCATTCCGTTCACTGGAATTTTTCTGAAATTCATCTCGTTGAGCAGAATTCCAAATTGACGCTCCGAAATATGGCTGGCTAGAGTCCGCGTCAATGACGCACCGGCCATGCGGTGTGCGAACCCGGAGTGCTCCATGTCGTTTCTCACGCTTACGGATCTGACGAAATCGTTCGGCGCGCTCACCGCCGTCGCCGACGTCAACCTGTCGGTCGAACAAGGCGAATTCGTGTCGCTGCTCGGGCCGTCGGGCTGCGGCAAGACCACGACGCTGCAGATGATCGCCGGCTTCGTCGACGTCACCCGCGGCCGCATCGCGCTCGACGGGCAGGACATCACGCACATGAAGCCGAACCGCCGCGGGCTCGGCATCGTGTTCCAGAGCTATGCGCTGTTTCCGCACATGAGCGTCGCGGAGAACGTCGGCTTCGGGCTCGACATGCGCGGCGTCGACAAGGCGGAGCGCGCCGAGCGCATCCGCGCGGCGCTCGCGCTCGTGCGCCTCGATGCGCTCGCGCACCGCTTTCCGCGTGAATTGTCCGGCGGGCAGCGGCAGCGCGTCGCGATCGCGCGCGCGGTCGTGATCGAGCCGCCGGTGCTGCTGCTCGACGAGCCGATGTCGAACCTCGACGCGAAGCTGCGCGAGGAGATGCAGTTCGAACTGCGCGCGATCCAGCGCAAGATCGGCACGACGACGATCATGGTCACGCATGATCAATCGGAAGCGCTGTCGATCAGCGATCGCGTGGTCGTGATGGAAGCCGGCCGCATCACGCAGACGGACACGCCGTACCGCGCGTACGAACGCCCGGAGAACCACTTCGTGTCGCAGTTCATCGGCAAGGCGAACCTGCTGCCCGGCACGATCGTCGCGCACGACGGCGACGCGATCCGCATCGATCTCGGCCACGATCTCGCGGAGACCGGCCGCACCGTGCACCTGCCGGCGCGCGAGCGCGACGTGCGCATCGGCGATGCCGTGTCGGTGTGCATCCGTCCCGAGAAGCTACGACTGTGCGCACCCGGCGCGGGCCGCTTCGCCGCGACCGTCACGAGCCGCTTCTTCCTCGGCAGCCAGTGGCTGTACCGCGTCGACAGCGCGCTCGGCGAAGTGCTCGTGTGCTGCCAGAACGAAGGCGCGGAGCCGCTCGCGGAAGGCGCGCCGGTCGGCGTCGACTGGCACAGCGACGCGGTGCGCGTGATGCGCCGGGAGGCCTGAATGCGACAGCCTACCCGTCCGCTTTCGACCGACGGCGCGCCGGCCGGGCTCGCGCCATCGGGCGCGGCCGCGACCGCGGCGGCCAACGCGGCCGACGCCGTTCCGCTTCGCACCGGCAGCGTTGCGCTGCGCGCGACGTGGCGTGCGCACGCGCCGCTGTGGCTGATGTGCGCGCCCGCGTTCGCACTGTTCGCGGCGCTCGTGCTCGTGCCGCTCGCGATGACCTTCGCGCTCACGTTCTACAGTTACGACCCGGCCACAGGTCCGATCGCCGCCTTCCAGCTCGGCAACTACGCGGAGGTGCTCGGCTCGTCGTACTTCCACACGATCTTCGCGCGCACGTTCGGCATCGCCGCGCTGACCACCGCGATCTGCGTCGCGATCGGCACACCCGAAGCGTACGTGCTGTCGAAGATGCGCGATCCGTGGCGCTCGCTGTTCCTGCTCGTCATCCTTGCTCCGCTGCTCGTGTCGGTCGTCGTGCGCGCGTTCGGCTGGAGCATGCTGCTGAACACGAGCGGGCTCGTGAACCAGGCACTCGGGCTCGTCGGCCTCGGGCCGTACAAGCTGGAATACACGACGTTCGCGATCGTGATCGCGCTCGTCCACGTGATGCTGCCGTTCATGGTGATTCCCGTCTGGACGGCACTGCAGCGGCTCGATCCGCAGACCGAGCACGCGGCGCTGTCGCTCGGCGCGTCGCCGTTCACGACGCTGCGCCGCATCGTCGTGCCGCAGCTGATGCCGGGCGTGCTGTCGGGCAGCCTGATGGTGTTCGGGCTGTCGGCGAGCGCGTTCGCGATTCCCGGCCTGCTCGGCGGACGCCGCCTGAAGGTCGCGGCGACCGCCGTCTACGACGAATTCCTCGGCTCGCTGAACTGGCCGCTCGGCGCGACGATCGCGGTGCTGTTGCTGGTCGCGAACCTCGTCGTGATGCTCACCTACTACCGCGTGCTCGAACGCCGCTATGCGCGCAGCCTCGGAGGCGCTTCCCGATGAGAAAGAACGGCCCGTTCGCCCTGGCGTTCCATACGCTCGTGATCCTGTTCGTGCTCGCGCCGCTCGCGATCGTCGTGCTGGTCGCGTTCACGCCCGAAGAAACGCTGACGCTGCCGACGCATGGCCTGTCGCTGCGCTGGTTCCGCGCGATCCTCGACTATCCGGACTTCGTCACCGCGTTCGCCAACAGCGTGAAGCTCGCATTCGCGTCGGCGACGCTGTCGCTCGCCATCGCGTTGCCCGCCGGGCTCGCGATCGGCCGCGCGACCTTTCCCGGCCGCGCGTTCCTGAACGGCCTGTTGCTGTCGCCGCTCGTGATTCCCGGCCTCGTGCTCGGCATCGCGCTGCTGCGCTTCTTTGCGCTGATCGGCGCGACCGGCTCGTTCGCATGGCTGGTGCTCGCGCACATGATCGTCATCACGCCGTTCGTGATGCGGCTCGTGCTCGCGTCCGTCGCGGGCCTCGACCGCAGCATCGAGCAGGCCGCGTGCTCGCTCGGCGCCGACCCGTGGACGACGTTCCGCCGCATCACGCTGCCGATGATCCTGCCTGGCATCACCGGCGGCTGGCTGCTCGCGTTCATCAACAGCTTCGACGAGCTGACGATGTCGATCTTCGTCACGTCGCCGCAGACGGTCACGCTGCCGGTGCGCATGTACATGTATGCGACCGAATCGATCGATCCGATGATGGCGTCGGTATCGGCGCTGGTCATCTTCATCACCGCCGGCGCGATGCTGCTGCTCGATCGCGTGTACGGCCTGAACCGCATCCTGATCGGCCAACACTGATGACGACCTTCGTTTCCCGCTCCACCGACAACGCGGACGCCGGCGCGCAATTCGTGCGCGTCGCCGAACGCGAGCGCGCCGCCGTCGCGTTCACGCTCGATGGCCGCCCCGCGCAGGCGCTCGCCGGCGACACCGTGCTCACCGCGATCCTCGTCGCGCAGCGCCGCGTGCGCGTGAGCGAATTCAGCGGTAAGCCGCGCGCGGGCTTCTGCCTGATCGGCGCGTGCCAGGACTGCTGGGTCCGCACCGAGGCCGGCGCCCGCGTGCGCGCCTGCTCGACGCCGATCGCCGATGGCATGCGGATTCTCACCGGCGCGCAGCCCGACACGGCCGGAGACGCATCATGAGCGACGCACTGCGGCCGGTGATCGTCGGCGCGGGGCCGGCCGGCGTGCGCGCGGCCGAGGCGCTGGTCGACGCGGGGCTGCGCCCCATCGTGATCGACGAGAACGCGCGCTGGGGCGGGCAGATCTATCGCCAGCCGCCGGCCGACGGCGCGTTCGCGCGCGGCAAGCGCGCGCTGTACGGCTTCGAGGCCGCGAAGGCCGATGCCGTGCACCGCACCATGGCCGCGTTGCTGCCGCACGTCGACTATCGGCCGAACACGCTCGCCTGGGCGTGCGGCGCGGGCCGCGTCGACACGCTGCAGGACGGCCGCGAAACGACCGTGCCGTTCTCGCACCTGATCGTCGCGAGCGGCGCGACCGATCGCATGCTGCCGGTACCCGGGTGGACGCTCGCGGGCGTCTATACGCTCGGCGGCGCGCAAGTCGCGCTGAAAGCTCAGGGCTGCGCGATCGGCAGCCGCATCGTGTTCGCGGGCACGGGGCCGTTGCTGTATCTCGTCGCCTATCAGTACGCGAAGGCCGGCGCGCAGGTCGCGGCCGTGCTCGACACGAGCCCGCTGCGCCGGCAGGCTGCCGCGACGCCCGCGCTGCTGCGCATGCCGTCCACATTCGCGAAGGGGCTGTACTACATCGGCTGGCTGCTCGCGCACGGCGTCGCGATCGAAACCGGCGTCACGCTCGAGCGCGTGCTCGGCGAGCGGCACGTAACGGGCCTCGCATGGCGCGCGGCCGGCGGCGACGCGCAGCCGCGGATGCTCGACTGCGATGCGCTCGGCCTCGGCTTCGGGCTGCGTTCCGAGACCCAGCTCGCGGATCTCGCCGGCTGCCGGTTCCGTTTCGATCCGCTCAACCGCGCATGGCTGCCCGAACGCGATGCGGCCGGCCGCACGTCGGTGCGCGGCATCTACGTGGCGGGCGACGGTGCCGGCATCGCAGGCGCCGACGCGGCCGAGGCGTCCGGGCGGCGCGCGGCGCTCGCGCTGCTCGGGGATGCGGGTATCGCGATGCCGTCGTCGTCGCCGTCGCTGGCCGGCAAGCCCGATGTAGCGACGCTCGATCGCACGCTCGCCCGGCTCGGCGCGTTCCGTGCCGGCCTCGAAGCGGCGTTCGCGCCGCCCGCCGCACTCGCCGCGCGCTGCCCGGACGACACGATCGTGTGCCGCTGCGAGGAAATCGACGCGGGTACGCTGCGACGCTGCATCCGCGGTGGCGAAGCGACCGAGCTGAACCGGCTGAAGGCGCTGACACGCGCCGGGATGGGCCGCTGCCAGGGCCGCATGTGCGGCGACGCGACCGCACTCGTGCTCGCCGCGGAAACCGGCCGCGCGCTCGCGGACGTCGGCCGGTTGCGCGCGCAACCGCCGGTGAAGCCGTTCCCGATCTCCGCCGCACTCGCGGGCGACGATGTCGCGGCGATTCCCGACGAGGCACGCGATGAGTGAACGCCGTCACTACGACGTCGCGATCGTCGGCGGCGGGCTCGTCGGCGCTTCGGCTGCGCTGGCGCTCACGCGGCACGGCTTGCGCGTCGCGCTGTTCGAGCGCCGCGACTGCGGCGCGCAGGCAAGCGGCGTGAACTACGGCGGCGTGCGCTGCCAGGGCCGCCCCGCCGAACAACTGCCGCTCGCGCTGCGCGCGCGGCGCATCTGGGATCGCCTGCCCGAGCTGATCGGCATCGACGGCGAATTCGTCGTGTCGGGTCATTTGCGGCTCGCGCGCAGCGACGCCGATCTCGATGCGCTCGATGCCTACGCGACGCTTGCCGGCGAGCACGGCGTGCCGTTGCAGGTGATGCGCGGCGACGCGTTCCGCCGCCGCTACCCGTGGCTCGGCCGCGCGGCGGTCGGCGGCTCGCTGTGCGCGACCGATGGGCACGCGAACCCGCGCGTCGTGTCGCCCGCGTTCGCACGCGCGGCCCGCGCAGCGGGTGCCGACGTGTTCGAGCACACGCCGGTCGACGACGCCCGGCACGATGGCACGCGTTTTCATGTCGTTGCGGGCGGCCGTGCGTTCAGTTCGACGTGGCTGATCAACTCGGCCGGCGCATGGGCGAACACGATCGCCGAGCGCTTCGGCGAAGCCGTGCCGATGGAGCCGATCTACCCGAACATGTGGGTGACCGAACCGCTGCCGCCGTTCATCACGCACAACCTCGGCGTGTACGGCGGCGGCGTGTACGCCCGGCAGGTCGCGCGCGGCAACTGCGTGATCGGCGGCGGGCGCGGCCGCGGCGACGGCGAGTTCGGCCAGCCGTCGGTCGACACGACGCGCGCGGTGATGCGCGATGCGTGCGCGCTGCTGCCCGCATTGCGCGACGCGCTGCTGATCCGCACGTGGAGCGGCGTCGAAGGCTGCACGCCCGACCACAACCCGATCATCGGCGCTAGCCGTACCACGCCGAACCTGCTGCATGCGTTCGGCTTTTCCGGCGGTGGCTTCCTGCTCGCGCCGGGCGTCGGCGAAGTGCTCGCCGAGCTCGTCACAATCGGCGAAACCGCCACGCCACTCGATGCATTCTCGATCGGCCGCTTCTTCCCCAAAGCCGCGCCGACCGCCCCTTTCCGTCAAGAGGAGACCCAACGATGAAACTGCTCGGAACGATCGCGGCGGCTGCCGCCCTCTGCCTCGCAGGCGCCGGCGCGCCGGCGTTCGCGCAAACCAAGACGATCTACGTCGGCATGAACGGCGGCCCGATGGAAAAGGCCTATACAAGCCAGGTGCTGCCCGACTTCGAGAAGGCGAACAACGTGAAGGTCATCGTCGTGCCCGGCACCTCGTCCGACGTGCTCGCGAAGCTGCTCGCGAACCGCAACAAACCGCAAATCCACGTCGCGTTCCTCGACGACGGTGTGATGGCGCGCGCGGTCAGCCTCGGTGTATGCCAGAAGCTCGACGACTCGCCGGTACTGAAGGAGCTTTATCCGTTCGCGCGAATGAAGGACGACGTCGGCGCGGGCGTGCAGCTCGGCATGACCGGCATCGCGTACAACAAGAAACTGTTCGCGGAGAAAGGCTGGGCGCCGCCGACGTCGTGGATGGATTTCGCCGACCCGAAATACAAGGGCAAGGTCGTGTTCCAGTCCGCGTCGAGCAGCACGTTCGGGCTGCACGGATTTCTCGCGATCAACCGGCTGCTCGGCGGCAGCGAACAGAACGTCGAGCCCGGCTTCAGCAAGTGGGCGAGCACGGTCGGGCCGAACGTCGTCGAGTACATCCCGAACTCGGCGAAGATCTCCGAGATGGTGCAGACCGGCGAGGCCGGCCTGTTCCCGCTGACGCCGACCGGCGTCGGCGACCTGCAGGACAAGGGCATTCCGGTCGCGTATGCGAACCCGAAGGAAGGCCCGGTGCTGCTGCTCGTCGACCTGTGCGTGGTCGCGAACAACCCGGACCCGCAACTGGCCCAGAAGCTCGCGCAGTTCCTGCTGTCCGCACCCGCGCAGACGAAGGCGGCCGAAGCCGGCAAGCAGATCCCGACCAATCGCCTCGCGAAGATGCCCGCTGCGATGCAGCAAAGCCTCGGCAGCGTCGACGATCTGGTGCGCAAGTTGACGGTGGTCGACTGGACGGCGATCAACGCCCGCCGCGCGCAGTGGGACACGCGCTGGAACCGGCAGATCGAGCGGTGACGGGCACCGGCGTTCGCGGGTACGGCCGTGCGCGCCACGACCATCATTTGCGGGAGTGATGACACTCCCCTTTTTCTGCGGATTTGACCGGGGCGGCGGTGCCGACAACACTAGCCCGCAGTGCCGCATGCGTCGCAGAGACGGCACGCACCCGCCCCCTTCAGAGTCCGCCATGTACCCGACCGACACCATGCAATCCCCGAGCGCCGCCCGGCCGCTCGCCGACCGGCAGCTTCGCCGCATCGTCATCGCCTCCGTCGCCGGCAACGCGATGGAGTGGTACGACTTCTTCGTCTACGGCACGGCCGCCGCGCTCGTGTTCGGCCACGTGTTCTTTCCGCCCGGCGCGTCGCCGCTCGCGGGCAGCCTCGCAGCGTTCGCCGCGTTCGCGCTCGGCTTCGTCGCGCGGCCGCTCGGCGGGATCGTGTTCGGGCATGTCGGCGACCGCTACGGCCGCAAGGCGTCGCTCGTGTGGACGCTGCTGATCATGGGCGCGTCGACGTTCGCGATCGGCCTGCTGCCGACCTATGCGCAGGTCGGCCTGTGGGCGCCGGCGGCGCTCGTCGTGCTGCGGCTGCTGCAAGGCATCGCGTCCGGCGGCGAATGGGGCGGCGGCGTGCTGATGATCAGCGAGAACGCGCCGCCCGAGCAGCGCGGCTACTACGCGGCGTGGAGCCAGCTCGGCGTCGGCGGCGGCTTCGTGCTGTCGTCGGCCGCGTTTCTCGCCGCCCAGGCGCTGCCCGACGACGCGTTCCGCACGTGGGGCTGGCGGCTGCCGTTCCTCGCGAGCATCGCGATCTTCGCGATCGGCATCTACATCCGCCGACACCTGCCGGAAAGCCGCGACTACGAGCAGGCCGGCAAGCGCGGCGCGCACACGCACTTGCCGATCGTCGAATGCATCCGCCGCCATCCGAAGGAAATCCTGCTCGCGATGGGGCTGCGCGTCGCCGAAAACGGCGGTGCGTACATCTTCCTCGCGTTCTCGCTCGTCTACGGCAAATACGTCGGCATCCCGAACGGCGTGATGCTGACCGGCGTGATGATCGCGATGATCGTCGAAATGGGCGCGATGCTCGCGTGGGGCCGGCTGTCCGACCGGATCGGCCGCAAGCCCGTGTACCTGATCGGCGCGCTGAGCCTCGTCGCGTGCGCGTTTCCGTTCTTCTGGTTGCTCGACACGCGCGCGACGCCGCTCGTGTGGCTCGCGCTGACGGTCGGCACCGCGGTGAGCCACGGCGCCATGATCGGCACGCTGCCCGCGCTGGTCGGCGAGCTGTTCAGCACCGAGGTGCGCTATTCGGGCGTCGCGCTCGGCCATGAAGTCGCGTCGATCTTCGCGGGTGGCATGTCGCCGCTGATCGCGACCGCACTGCTCGCGCGCTATCACGCGTCGTGGCCCGTGTCGCTGTTCCTCGTGGCGCTCGGCCTCGTGACCGTCGCGACACTGTGCGTGATGCGCGAGACGCGCGGCGCGCCTGCTGCCGACACGCGCGGCGACGCGGCATGAGCGTAGCCGCCGCGCACGCGACGCTTCCGGCCGGCGAACGGCACACCGCTTTGCGGTACCGCATGCACGCGTGCGCGGCGCGACGATCGCACCCGGCCGCGACGACCGCGCTATGCGTCGGTGCTGCGCCGCGCGCCGTCGAACTCGGGCGCCAGTCCCAGGTGGTCGAGCAGCCGCGCGAATTCGCCGAGCCGCTGCCGCATGTAGGCCGGCACGTCGACCTGCGCATAGTCGTGGAACCCGGCGCCGCTACGCACGCCGTCGCGCCCGGCCGCCATGTTGCGCACGACGCTGTCGGCCGGCGCGAAGCGCGGGCCGAGCTCGCCGGCGAGATACGTCGACGCGTAGTACAGGATGTCGCAGCCGCCCCAGTCGATGAACTCGAGCAGCCCGAGCACCGCGAAGCGCGGGCCGAAGCCGGTGCGGATCGCCATGTCGATGTCCTCGGCGCTCGCGACGCCCTCTTCCACCATGCGTGCCGCCTCGTTCATCGCGAGCGCCTGGATGCGCGGCACGATGTAGCCGGGCGCCGGCCCGCAGATCACCGGCTTCTTGCCGACGCGTTCGAGCAGCGCGGCCAGTGCGTCGACGACCCGCTGATCGGTCGCGTCGCTGCGGCTGATCTCGACGAGCGGCATCAGCAGCGCCGGGTTCAGCCAGTGCGCATTCAGCATCCGTTCGGGGTGCGCGACATGACGCTGCAACTCGGTGACGACGAACGTCGACGTCGTCGACGCGATCGTTGCACGCGCATCGACATGTGCGTCGAGCCAGCGCAGCGCATCGGCCTTCGCGTCGAGCACTTCGGGCAGCGCTTCGAACACGATGCCGGCGTCGCGCAGGGCGGGCGCCGCGCCCTCACGCGCGACCAGTGCGATGCGGGCGACGACGGCCGCGGCCTGGTCGCCATCGATCCGGCCGAGTGCCACCTGCGCATGCAGCGGCCGCGCGATCTCGCCGCGCGTGCGATCCTCGAATACGCGCCGGCCTTGCGCGTCGCGCGGCTTGAAGTCGATCAGCGTCACGTCCAGGCCCGCGAACGCAAAGACGAGCGCGATCCCCTGCCCCATGCGTCCCGCGCCGAGCACGTGCACGCGCGTCACGTCGGCGGCGGGCGTCATGCGGCGTACCCCGCATCGAGCAGCGCGCGCATCGCGTCGCGCGACAGCGCGGCGAGGCCGAGCGCCTCCAGCGTGCGCCCTTGCGCATACAGGTCGCGGCCGGTCACCGCCGACGCGACGCTCAGCAGCCCCTGCGCAACGGGCGTCGGCACGTCGGCCCGGCGCCCGCACGACACGATGAAGGACAGCCCGAGCCGGGTGTCCTCGAGCATGTAGCGATGCGTGCGCAAATCGATCTTCTCGCGCCAGTCGCCGCTGTCGGTCAGCTTGCCGTGCGCGCCGCGCCCGTACATCCATTCGTCGCCGTCGGTCGCGTAGTGGTCCGCCAGCGGGAAATGCGGCGCGCGGTAGCCGAGTGCCTCGCGCACGGCGATGCGTTCGGCATCGAGCGCATTCGTCACGCGGCGGATCGACGGCTGCGTGCCTTCGTTGTGAATGTCCCACGCGTCGAAGTGTTCGAGCGGCCCGGCGTTCATCAGGATCAGCGGCGGATGAATCACCGGGCCCGCATTCATCAGCGCGCCGGACAGCGCATCCTCGACCGGCTCGACCGACGGGTAGCCCGCGCGCAGCACGTCGAACGCCCAGGCCGCCGCGTTCGCGGGAAACACGCCGGTCGGCAGGCGCGTCGCATACGCGCTGATCACGACCGCGTTGTCGCCATGCTTGCGTACCAGGTACGGCAGCGTGCCGGTCTCGGCAAAAGCGACGCGCGCGCGGTTGCCGGCATCGGCCGCCGCACGCGCGAACACGACGCTGCCGAACGTGCCGGGCGGCAGGAACACGACCTGGTCGTCCTCGAGCAGGGGCGCGACCTGCGCGGCGAGCGCATCGTGCGAGACGGCCGGCAGCGGCACCACGACGAGCCGCGCGCCGCGCAGCGCGGCCGCGAGATCGTCGCTCAGGCGGATCGCGCCGGGTGCGTCGCCGAGCGGCACGGCACGCCTGCCGCGATAGTCGGTCACCTGCAAGGCGCCGAGCTCGCGCAGCCGCGCATGCGGTTCGCGGTCGCGCCGCCACCATGTCACGTCGTGGCCCTTCTCGAACAGGTCGATCGCGGCCGCATGGCAGCCGTGGCCGCCGCCCAGTACACATACCTTCATCGTCGTCTCCCGGTGAGTGAGTGTTGCCGAGACTACGTGGCGGCGCACGTCGCGTCGCTTCAAAACGCGCAACGGCACGCCCGTTCGCGCAACGCAATCGCGGCGACGCGCACGACGTCGCATCCATCCATCCGACACGAGGCCACCGCATGGATATCGCCCTTTCCCGACATGCGCCGAACCGGCTCGGCACGCTGCATGCGCCCGACGAAGTCGAACGCGCGGTCGCGCACCGGCTCGGGCCGCATCGGATGGCCGCGCACGGCCGCGATCCGTTTCATGCGGAGCTGTACGAGGTGCCGCTGCATCACGGCGCACTGCTCGAGCTCTGCTACGGCCGCGAGACGCGCATCGAGTTCGGCGACGATGCCGGGCATTTCCTGTTCCGGCTGACGCTGTCGGGCGCATGTGAGCTGCAGGCCGGCGACGTGGTCGCACGCGCCGGGCCGGGCCAGCTGACGGTGTCTTCGCCGGCGCTCGCGAGCCGCCTGAGCACGAGCCCCGATTGCCGCAACCTGGTGCTGCGGCTCGAACGCGGCGCACTCGAGCGCAAGCTGCAGGACATGCTGCACACGACGCTCACGCGGCCGCTGCAGTTCGATCTCGCGGCCGGCGGCAACGGCGCGGGCGCGGCGCTCGTGCTGCCGACCTTCGAATACCTGTGCCGGCTCGGCGCGCAGCCGGGGATCGGCACGTCGATCACGACGTTCGGCGCCGATCTCACCGCGTGGCTGATGGCGCTGCTGCTCACGCACCTGCCGCATTCGTACAGCGCCGCGCTCGCGCGCGGCACGCCGCCGCTGCCGGCGCACGTGCGCCGCGCGTGCGACCACGTCGACGCGCACCTGGGCGACCCGCTCGCGCTCGCCGCGCTGGCGGCCGTCGCGGGCGTCGCGCCGCGCACGCTCCAGCATGCGTTCCGCGCGTTCCTGAACACCACGCCGGCCGCCTACGTGCGCGAGCGCCGGCTGGCCGCGGTGCACGCCGCGCTGCAGCGCGGCGACGCGCGCAGCGTGACGGACGTGCTGATCGCGCACGGCATTCACGGCTTCGGCCATTTCGCGAAGGCGTATGCGCGGCGTTACGGCCACCTGCCTTCCGTCACCGCGAGGCAAGCACCATGACGCACTCCGCCACCGGCCGGCCGCCGGCCCGCCCCGAACCCGCGGCGCACGACGCGGACGCGCCCGACGGCCTGCGCGTGCAGGACCTCGACCTGAACCTGTTGAAGACGTTTCGCGCGGTGTACGAAGAACGGCACGTCGGCCGCGCAGGGTTGCGGCTCGGCGTCACGCAGCCGTCGGTGAGCTACGCGCTCGGCCGGCTGCGCCTGATGTTTCGCGACGCGCTGTTCGTGCGCACCGGCACCGGCGTCGAGCCGACGCCGCGCGCGCAACGGCTCGCACTATCGGTCGACAAGGCGCTCGCGATCCTGCAGGACGTGCTCGACGAAGGCTCGCGCTTCGCGCCGGACAGCACCCAGCGCGTGTTCCGGCTGCACATGAGCGACTTCGCGGCGAGCGCGTTCCTGCCGACGCTGCTCGCGGCATTCGACCGGCGCGCGCCGGGCGCGGTGATCGAGACGCTGCATGTCGACGAATGCCAGCTCAACGTCGCGCTCGAATCGGGCCGCATCGACTTCGCGCTCGGTCATTTCGCGGATGCCTCGAGCCATTTCCAGCGGACCGCGCTGCTGCACGAACGCTGCGTGCTGCTGATGCCGCGCCGCACCGCGCAGCGCCTCGCGCTGCCCGGCGGTTTCGTGCTCGACGGCGACGCGCCGGACGCGCTGCGCTTCGTCGCGGTGACCGCGCATCCGCAATCGATGCAGCTGCTGGAACGACACGGCCTGATGCCGCGCGTGCGGGCGGCGCTGCCCGACTTCCTGGTGGTGCCGGCGCTGCTCGAACACGGCGATTACGCGCTGATCCTGCCGGAGACCGTCGCGCTCACGTTCGCGGCGCGCCAGCCGTGCACGCTGTACGAGATCGCGGGCGCCGGCGAATGGGCCGTCAACGCGTACTGGCACCGGCGCTTCGACGCGGACCCGGGCCATCGGTGGCTGCGCGCGCTGCTGCTGGAGCTGTTCGATATCGGCCGGCAGGCGCCGTTCGACGCATGGCTCGCACCGCAGCCGCCCGCCTGCGCATAGCGACGCGGGCGGGCGCAGGCCGACCTCGGCGATCAGAACGCCGTGAGGATGCCCGCGACGATCGAGCTGGCGGTCGCGCCGGGTTTCGCGACCGCGACGCCGCCGCCCGCCGCGCCATTGACGACGAAGCGCGCGTGCGCGCCGTTGCGCACCATCGCGGCCCCCGTGTACAGCACCGTGCGCTTCGACAGCGGATAGTCGAAGCGGATGCCGTACGAATCGGCGTTACCGTCGCTGTCGGCAACCTTCCGGTAGTGGCCGATGCTCAGCAGCAGCGACGCGCGCCCGATCGGCACCGTCGCGCTGAGTTCCATCGTGTCGCTGTGCGGATACGCGCTCTGGCTGTCGATCGCGGCCGCGACGTCGGGGCCGCCGCGATGCCGCATGTACAGCGCGGCGACCTTCACGACGTTGAAGTCGTACGAAATCGCGCCGATCGTGTAGTTGCCGTTCGCGGCCGAACTGGTGACGCCGAGCGCGGATGCCGCCACCGGGCTGAACTTCTGCTGCATGTAGTCGACGTCGACCGACAACCCGCCGCGCACGTAGTTGAGGCCCGCGCCGTACGTGTCGCCGAGCGTCGCCGGCTGGCCGGCCGCGCCGTTGGTGCCGCGCGCGGCCATCGCGCGCAGCATGAAGCCCGCGTAACGCGGCGACGTGTAGCGCATCGAGTTGCGCACGCGCAGGAACGCGGGGCCGACGAAGTTGTTCGTCGCGTTGCCCCATGCGAGGCCCGCGCCGAGCCCGGGCAGGCTGTACGTGACGAGCGTCGTGTGCACGATCGTGTAGAGCTCGCCGAACTGCACGCCGCCGAACGGCCCGGTGATGCCGACCCACGCCTCGCGGCCGAACAGCGCGCTGCCGTTCGACAGCGCGCCGCTCGCCGCGTTGAAGCCGTCCTCGAGCTTGAAGACCGTCGCGTAGCCGCCGCCGAGATCCTCGACACCCTTCAGCCCCCACTGCGACGCCCACAGGTTGCCGCTGCCCATGCGCGTCACGTGGTTCGGCCCGGCGTTCGCATATTCGATCGCGGTGTCGATGCGGCCGTAGAGCGTCACGCTCGATTGCGCGACAGCCGGCAACGATGCGCACGCAAGGAGCGCGGCCGCCAGCGTGGCAAGCGGTACGGCAAGCCGGTCGGCCCGCCCGTTCGAATGGTTCATCTTGGTCGTCCCGTGGAAATGCCGGCGCTTGTCGGCAACGCGCCGTTTGACATGAAGCGCGTTCGCATTCGGATGCGAACGCTGCCGATCAAAAACGGGCCGAGTCTAGGAACGACAATTTCGGACGTCGACGCAATGCGCTCTATAACGCTTATAGACGCGCCGCATGATGCGCGCACGCGCCGCCGCACGTGCGCCGCGCGGCGGCCCGCGCGCACGGCCTCGGTGTTTTCTTTATCCGCGTCGGTAAATGTCCGTGTGGCGCGGCTGTCACTCCGGCTATGGCGGCCGAATTTGGCCGACTACGCTGCGTCTCCGATCGTGTCACCCGCACGCTTTCGCACCGCGACGGCACCCGGCCCGCGAGGTCCGCGCCGCGCTTTTCCATCGCCCGCTCCTGGAGAATCCGCATGTCCGCACCCACGGCCCGCGCTGCCGACGGCAAGCGCTATACGTACGAATGGTATGTCGTCGTCATCTGCATGCTCGCGTATGTCTTTTCGTTCGTCGATCGCCAGGTGCTCGTCCTGATGATCGAACCGATCAAGCGCGACCTGCACCTGACCGACACGCAGTTCAGCCTGCTCAACGGCTTCGCGTTCTCGCTGTTCTACGCAGTGATGGGCCTGCCCGTCGCGTATCTCGCCGATCGCTACGCGCGCCCGCGCATCATCGCGCTCGGCATCGCGCTGTGGAGCGTCGCGACCGCCGCGTGCGGGCTCAGCCAGCAATTCGTGCAGATGTTCGTCGCGCGGATGGGAGTCGGCATCGGCGAGGCCGCGCTGTCGCCCGGCGCGTATTCGATGCTCGCCGACTACTTCCCGAAGGAGAAGCTCGGCCGCGCGATCGCCGTGTATTCGCTCGGCTCGTTCATCGGCGGCGGCGTCGCGTTCCTGATCGGCGGCTACGTAATCGCGCTGCTCAAGCATGCGAGCGCGTTCACGCTGCCGGTCGTCGGGCAGGTGCATGCGTGGCAGGTCACGTTCCTGATCGTCGGGCTGCCGGGGATCCTCGTCGCGCTGCTGTTCGCCGCGACCGTGCGCGACCCGCAGCGCAAGGGGCTCGCGCAGGACCGCTCGGGCGCCGTGCGGCGCGTGTCGATGCGCGATTCGCTGCGCTTCGTCGGCACGCATCGCGCGACCTTCGCGTGCCACTATCTCGGCTTCTCGTTCTACGCGATGACGCTGTACTGCCTGCTGAGCTGGACGCCCGCGTTCTATATCCGCCGCTTCGGGATGACGGCCGTCGAAGCCGGCTACACGCTCGGCATCGTGCTGCTCGTCGCGAATACCGCCGGCGTGTTCTGCGGCGGCTGGCTCAACGACTGGCTGCTGCGCCGCGGCCGCATTGATGCGCCGATGCGCGCCGGTGCGATCGGCGCCGCGTGCATGGTGATCCCCGCGACGCTGTTCACGCAGCTCGACAGCCTGCCGGCATCGCTCGCGATGCTCGTCGTCGCGATGTTCTTCGCGTCGTTCCCGATGCCGACGTCGACCGCCGCGATGCAGACGCTCGCGCCGAACCAGATGCGCGCGCAGATCTCCGCGCTGTTCCTGCTCGTGTCGAACCTGATCGCGCTCGGGATCGGCACGACCGTCGTCGCGCTGTTCACCGATCGCGTGTTCGGCGCGCCGGCGGCGGTCGGCCATTCGATGTCGATCGTGAACATCGCGGCGGCCACGCTCGCCGCGATGTTGCTGGCCGTCGGCTGCCGGCAGTATCGACGCAGCCTCGAGCGCGAACGCGGCCATGCGTCGGCTTCGGCTTCGGCCGATGCGACTGTCGACGGCGGCAGCGCCGTTGCCGCACGCTGAAGTCGCGGTGGTCAGCGTCGGCTTCGGCTTCGGCTGAGGCGGCCGTCGACGGTGGCCGCGCCGCGGCCGCACGCTGAAGTCGCGCTGTTCAGCGATCGCGTGTTCGGCGCACCGCCTGCGCGATCGTCGACGCCGCGGCCGTCATGCTGGTCGCCGACTATCATCCACCTCACTGATTCCGGCATCGCTTTTTTATCGATTTGATTTATGCGATGCCCGTCCTTATTCTCGGTTGCATGACGGCGCGGTATCCGCCGCGCCGGTTTCTTCTACCCCACGGAACACCCCATGCAAGCGAACCGCCACCAGGTCCGGATCGACGCGCTGATCGACGCGGCGCAGGACATCCGCTGTTTCCGGGTCTCGCGCGTCGACGGCCAGCCGTTCGACGCGTACGAGCCGGGTGCCCATATCGACGTCACCGCGCCGTCCGGCGTCACACGGCAATACTCGCTGTGCGGCCGCCCCGACGAGCGCGGCAGCTACCTGTTCGCGGTGAAGAAGGAAGCGCAGTCGCGCGGCGGCTCGCGCTCGCTGCACGACGACGTGCGCGTCGGTGCCGAGCTGTCGATCGGCGCGCCGCGCAACCTGTTTCGTCTGGCGGACGACGCGAGCGAGCATGTGCTGGTCGCGGCCGGGATCGGCATCACGCCGCTGCTGTCGATGGCGTACGCGCTCGCGCAGCGCGGCGCGCGTTACCGGTTGCACTACTTCGCGCGCAGCCGTGAACACGCGGCCTTCGTCGACGAACTGTCGGCCGAACCGTTTGCGTCGCATGTGACGTTTCACTACGGGATCGAGCCCGCCGTACTCGCGGCCGAACTGGGCCGCTGCGTCGAGTCGATCGACGCGAAAGCGCACGTCTATACGTGCGGGCCCGGGCCGTTCATGGATGCCGTCGTCGCGGCGGCGGCCACGCGGCTTCCGGAAGACGCGATTCACCTCGAACGCTTCGCGGCGGAACCCGTCGCGGCCGACGCCGCTGTCGATGCCGCCCCGGCGGAAGGCTTCGAAGTGCGCCTGCGGCGCAGCGGCCAAGCGGTGCGCGTCGCGCCCGGCACGTCGATCGTGGACGCGCTCGCGCGCATCGGCGTCGAGGTCGATACGTCATGCGGCGAAGGCGTGTGCGGCACCTGCATGGTGCCGGTGCTCGACGGCGAGCCGGATCATCGCGACCACTGCCTCAGCAAGGCCGAGCGCGCGAGCAACACGGTGATCTGCTGCTGCGTGTCGCGGGCGCGCTCGGCGGTGCTCGTTCTCGATCTGTGATGCGCCCCGTATCATCGGTGCAATGCGTCGGAAGATGCGGGCGCGCGGCGCTCAGCAATCAATCCCGATTTGCTTCGATGATACGTTCGAGCTCATTCGCATCGTCCGTGGGTTCCTCCGTGCCGCGAAAGATGCAAACCTCGGTGTGCCCGTCTCGGAACACGTCAACCTCTACCCGCATCCCGACCACCGTGATCGAAACCAGCACCGTATCCGGTCGGTTGCGGCTCAGGGTGTAGTGGATCTTCGCAGATTCGAGCTGATCGAGCAGATCGAACAGTGTGTTGGGGGTCATGTCGGGCACCTATTTCTTGAAACGGTTATCGTTGAGCAACTTGAGCGCCTTACGCGCCTCTTTGATGCCATCGCTCGCATCACCTTGAATCTCGTTGAGCGTCGAATTCAGATATTGCCCTCGGAACTCGCGCAACACTGAGCCTTTGCACTCAGCCTTGATGATGTCGCAGGCCATCATATCGCCTCGGTCGACACCCGCGACTTGAACCGCGTCTCCCAACGCATCTGGCGAAAAATCGAATGGCGATGCCTCACTGAGCGAAGTCGAATCAGCGAAGCCCGCGCCGCCCGCCATCGCGGCCGCACCACCTGCACCGCCCGAGACAACACTCTGCAGATAGCTCATGAGCTCGCCCGCAGACACATCGCTGGGTGTCGCCCAACCAGGCAAGGGCTTGTCTACCGGTAGCGGGGCCATTCTCGGCACACTGGCGAACCTATTGGCTTTTGGGAATGGCGGAGTTGTGGGAGAACCTCCAGCCGAACCCCCACCACCAACCGCTTGTCGTTCGATCTGTACCGCCACGCGTCCATTTTCGATGGCAGCCTTGAGCGCATCAAGCGGAGTGCCTTGGAGTGCGTCTAGGCCAAGTTGGCGAAGGTATGTCAGCACGTTCGTGGTCAGACCACTGTATTTCGGCCAGTGCAACATTAATTCGGACACGTCGCTGCGTTGACTGGCGGACAAGCTGGTACCGCTTGAACGTGACGCACGCGTGAGCGTAGCGCGCTTTCCGGCACCCAGATCAATCGTCACTGAGGCCATGAATCCTGTTCTCCGTATCGGCTTTGCAGAACATAACGTTGCTCTCTCAACGTCAGGCCTAGCACTTCGAAGCCCATACTTTAGCAGTCCTCCTCGATCTCTGACGCGCTCACGCAGCCCGACCGTCACGCGTCGTCGAACCGCTCGACGATCTCGGCGAGCAGCGCGCGCATCCACGCGATCCCCTCGTCCTCGTGAAAATGCTCGTGCCAGTGCATCGTGACCGGCGCGGGCGGCAGCGTGACCGGCAGCTCGTAGAGCCGGAACGCGTTGTCGCGGTTCAGGATCCGCGCGAGCCGCTTCGGCAGCGTCGCATAGAGATCGGTCACCGACAGCACGCTCGGCAGCGCGACGAAGTGCGGCACTTCGAGCGCGATGTTGCGGCCCACGCCCTGCGCGCGCAACGCGTCGTCGAGCGCATGGTGGCTGTGCTCGACCGATTTCACGTTGACGTGCGCGGCGCGCACGAACTGCTCGAGGCTCAGCGCCGCACCGGCCGGCAGCCCGCGCCGGCGCCCCGTCATGCACACGTAGGTTTCCTCGAACAGCAGCTGGTGGCGCGTGCGCGGCATCAGCTCCGGCAGGTTGCCGATCGCGAAGTCCAGCCGGCTCGCGCGTAGCGCCTCCTCGATCTCCTCCACCGGCAGCGGCTGCACGCTGAGCGTCACGCGCGGCGCGCGCTCGCGCAGCGCCTGGCAGATCGCCGGCAGGTACGCCATCTCGCCCGCATCCGACAGCGACAGCCGGAACGTGCGCGTGCTCGACGCCGGATCGAAACGCTCCGCATAGCGCAGCGCGACGCGCACCATGTCGAGCGCCTTGCCGACGATCCCCGCGAGTTCGAGCGCGACCGGCGTCGGTTGCATCCCCGCGCGCGTGCGCACGAACAGCGGATCGTCGAACAGCGTGCGCAGCCTCCCGAGCGAATAGCTGACGGCCGGCTGCGACAGCGCGAGCCGCTCGCCGGCCTTGGTCAGGCTGCGCTCCTCGACGATTGCCTGGAACACCCGCAACAGGTTCAGATCGAGATGATCGACCGATGTCATCGTGACCTCCATCATTTGCCGCATTTATTTGATCGGCAATTTTAGATCAATTTGACGGATATGTAGCGGAAGACGAGACTGGGTACCCGATGCCGCGCGTGACGCGGCCCGATTTCGCGACTCTTTCCCCACGACGACGATGAGCGACATTCCCACCCAGACGATCGACACCCGCGCGTTGCACGGCTTCGCGCAGCCCGACCGCATCGCGCCCGCGATGTATCACGACCCAGCGCTGTTCGAGGCCGAGCTCGACCGCATCTTCTACCGCACCTGGATCTGGGTCGCGCACGAGAGCGAGCTGCCGAACCCGGGCGACTTCGTCACGACGACGATCGGCCGCCAGCCGGTGATCGTCGTGCGCGACAGGACCGGCGAGATCAACGTGCTGCAGAACCGCTGCCGCCACCGCGGCGCGACCGTGTGCGAATCGCACAAGGGCAACGCGAAGGGCTTCACGTGCCCGTATCACAGCTGGTCGTACGCGCTCGACGGCACGCTGCGCGCGCTGCCGTACGGCGACGGCTACGAAGGCGTGTGCGAGAAAGGCGACCTGCCGCTCGTGAAGCTGCGCGTGGGCGTGTACCAGGGGCTGATCTTCGCGAGCTTCAACGACGCCATCGAACCGCTCGAGGATTTCCTCGGCGGCGCGAAGCCGTGGATCGACCTGTTCATGAAGCAGGGGGCCGGCTACCCGATCAAGGCGAACGGCGAGCACAAGTTCAAGTTCAAGGGCAACTGGAAGATCCAGCTCGAGAACACGACCGACCTCTATCACTTCCCCGTCGTGCACAAGTCGTGGATGAAGTCGATCGACGACGAAACGGCGGCCGCGATCACGAGCTTCATGACGAGCGAGGACGCCTTCTGTCGCGGGCTCGGCAACGGTCACAGCCTCGCGGTGCTGATGCCCGAGCTGATCGATCTCGACCAGGACGACGGCGCGCCGCTGCCCGAACGCTTCGCGCCGCTCGCGGCGAAGCTCGCCGAGCGCCATACGCCGGACGAAGCGCGCCGCATCGTGCGCTCGCTGATGGGCGTCGGCTTCAACCTGAACCTGTTTCCGAACCTCGCGCTGTCGATGGCGTTCTTCCGCGTGCTGCGGCCGATCTCCGCGAACGAAACCGAGATCCGTCACGTCGCGCTCGCGATGGATGGCGGCCCGGACGAAGCGAATCGCGAGCGGCTGCGGATTCACGAGCATTTCCAGGGACCGTTCGGCTTCGGCAGCCCCGATGACGCGGAAGCATGGGAGCGCGTGCAGCGCGGCGCGCATGCGGGGCCGGACGTGCCGATCCTCGTGAACCGCGGGCTGAACCGCGAGACGACCGCCGCGAACGGCGAAAAGACCGCGCATGCGACCGACGAGACGGGCATGCGCGAGGCCTACCAGCAATGGCGCAAGATGATGGAGCAACAGTAATGGACGACCGCAACGCCCTCTTTTCCGAGCAGACCTTCGCCCGCGCGGTCGAATTCGTGTGGCGCGAAGCCGAGCTGCTCGACCGCCGCGACTATCGCGCATGGCTCGACCTGTGGGATCGGGCCGGTCACTACGTGGTGCCGATCGATCCCGACACCACCGACTTCGCGGCGACGCTCAACTACGTGTTCGACGACCAGGACATGCGCGAGAAGCGCGTGCAGCGGATGCTGTCCGGTTACTCGGCGTCGGCGACCGACGCGGCGCGCACGGTGCGCACCGTGTCGCGCTTCACGCTGGAGAGCAGCAGCGCCGGCATGGTCGAGCTGAAATCCGCGCAGGTCGTCGTCGCGTACAAGCGCGGCGTCGCGACGCTGTTCGCGGCCGACGTCACGCACAAGCTGCACATCGACGCGGACGGCGAAATGCGGATCGCGGAGAAGGTCGTGCGCCTGATCGACTCGACCGAAGCGCTCAGCGCGATCGGCTTCCTGCTGTAAGCGGCGGCCGCTTCGCTGTCGCCAACGCAACGGTGAACCGGCCACCTTCACCTTTCGGGACGCTCATGCTCACACTCGAATGCGGAAACGGTCGTCCGTCCGATCGGTTCGGCCGAATCACTCGGCGCGATCGGAACGGTGAGGCGGCCACCTTCACCTTTCCGGACGACCCAGCCCACACTCGAATGCGGAAACGGTCATCCACCTGATCGGCTCGACCCATGCGCGCAGCGAGATCGGCTTCCTGCTGCAAGCGGCCACCGGTTCGCCATCGCCAGCGCAACGGTGAGCCGGTCACCTTCACCTTTCCGGACGACCATGCCCACACTCGAAGTTTTCCTGCCGGCCGGCCACGACGACGCGCGCAAGGCCGAGCTGATCGCGCGGCTCAGCGGCGCGACCGTCGACGCGATCGGCGCACCGCTCGAATCGGTGCGCGTCCTGCTCACCGAATTGCCCGCCACGCACATCGGCCTTGGCGGCCGCACGGCCGCCGATGGCGCACCGCCGTCGCTGCCGGTGATCGTCGCGATCCTGATCGCCGGCCGCACCGACGAGCAGAAACGCGCGTTGATCGCGGCGCTGTCGGACGCCGGCGCGAACGTGCTCGATGCGCCGTTGCAGGCGACGCGCGTGATCATCAAGGACATCCCGAACACCGACTTCGGGATCGGCGGCCAGACCGCGCGGGCGCTGGGGCGCTGATCGTGTGCCGCGCGTCGCTGCCCGGTCGCGATGCGCGCGACGTGCATGGCGCCCGTTACGCTTGCGCCGCGACGCACCGCTTACGCCTGCGCACCGACAAGCGGCAGCGTCACGCGACAGTCGAGCCCGCCGCCTTCGGCCGGGCTCGCGCCGATGCGCCCGCCATGACGCGTGACGATGCTCTTGCACAGCGACAGCCCGATCCCGTTGCCGCCGGCCTTCGACGACGAGAAACCGTCGAACAGCCGGTCGTGCGCCCCTTCGGCGATACCGGGCCCGTTGTCGATCGCCCGCAGCTCCGCGTGGCCGCCGACGTCGGCGGTGCCGAGCGTCAGCGTGCACGGCGCGCGCGCGCAGCCGGCGAACGCCTCGATCGCGTTGAAGGCCAGATTCAGGATCACCTGCCCGATCAGCACACGCTCGCAGCGAATCGGCAGCGGCCTGTCGGCCTGCACGATCGCGACCGTCACGCCCGCTTCCTTCGCACGCAGCTCGATGAAATACGCGACGTCGGCGAGGATCTCGCGCAGGTCGGCGAGCGCGACGACCGGCTCGCGCTTCACGATGAACTCGCGCACGCTCTTGATGATCAGCGCCGCATGCTCGGCCTGCCGGTCCGCGCTGCGCAGCCCCCAGATCGCATCGTCGACGGCGCCGCGCGTGTTCAGCCGCTGCACCGCACCTTCGATGAAGTTGCGCACGGCCGCGAGCGGCTGGCTCAGCTCGTGCGCGATCACCGTCGCCATCTCGCCCATCGCGTTGTAGCGGCCCGCGTATTCGAGCATGCGCGCTTCGGCGCGGCGCGCCTCCTCGATCGCGACCTCGTCGCTGACGTCGCGGAAATGCACGAGCAAACCATCGAGGTCACCTTCGATCTCGACTTGCCGGCACGTGATGCGCAGCCAGCACGCCGAACCGTCGCGCCGCACGAAGCGGTAGCGCTGCGGTTCGGACGGGCACGTCGACGGCGCATCGCGCAGCTGCGCGACGAGCCGGTCGCGATCGGCCGCGGTGCAGTAGTCGAGCACGCCGCCGAGCGCATCGTCGGGCGCGAGCCCGAGCACGCGGCGCCCCGACTCGCTGATGAACTGCGCGCCGCCGTTCGGCGTCACGACCGCGATGCCTTCGTCGAGGTCCTGCATGAATTCGCGCAGCCGCGCCTCGTAGCGGCGCAACTGCTGACGGATCGCCTCCTCCGCGCTGATGTCGCGGAACTGCACCATCACGACGTCGCGCCCGCGCAGCGGCACGTGCGTCGCGATCGCCTCCGACAGCATGTCGACGCCGGTGCGCGACCGATAGCACCACTCGTACACCTGCGGCCGCCCTTCGGCGATCGCGCGATCCATCGCGCCCACGCCGATCTCGCGCCGGTATTTCGGTTCGGGACGCGTCATGTCAGGCGCCTTCAGCGGCAGCAGCTCCTCGACGGAAAAGCCGAGCGCGATGCACGCGGCGCGGTTCGCCCACACGATCGCCTTGGTCTGCGCGTCGTGCAGCAGCACGCAGGTCGTCAATGCGTCGAGCAGCCGGTGGAAATCGTCTTCGTCGGGGAAGCTCATGAGCGGATTCGGTTGAAGGCGCGCGGCGTCGCGCGGCCGGATGTCCAACATAGCACCGGCGTGCACGGCCCGCATCTGAAGATTTCTTTAGTCCGGCACGGAGCCACACCAGTCGCGCGGCCTTACGCACCAATTGCTGCGTGTTTTCGGCGTTTCTAGACTGATTGCATCGTCTTTCGAACCCCATTCCCAGGAGCCACTCATGCCCAACGCCGCCCTCGCCATCGACGCCGCGTCCCCCTCGCCGCATGCGGTCCGCGAAGCGGCCGCGCGGGTGTCGCCGCTCGACGCGGTGATCGAGACCGTCGCCGCGCGCCGCGACGAATTCGACCGCCTGTCGCACGTGCCGCGCGACGTGATCGCGCTGTTCAAGGAGGCCGGCATCTATCGCGCGGGCACGCCGCGCCGCTTCGGCGGCGATGCGCTCGCGCCCACCGCGTTCCTCGACATGATCGAGCGGATCGCGACCGCCGACGGGTCCGCCGCGTGGGTCGCGAGCTTCGGCTCGGCCAATGTCTATCTCGCCGCGCTGCCGCTCGCCACGCAGGCCGAGCTGTACGCGGGCGGCCCCGACCAGGTATTCGCGGGCGGGCTGTTCCCGGTCCAGCCGGCGCAGGCGGCACCCGGCGGCTGGCGCGTGAACGGCACGTGGAAATTCGCGAGCGGCTGCAAGGGCGCCGACTGGCTCGGCGTCGGCATCGCGGTGCCCGGCGCGCAGGACGCCGCGCCGAACAAGCCGCGCACGGCCGTGTTCCGTGCCGCCGACGTCGAGATCGTCGAGAACTGGAGCGTGGTCGGCATGCAAGGCACCGGCAGCCACGACCTGCGCGTCGACGACCGCTTCGTGCCCGACGCGTGGACCTTCGTGCGCGGCGGCGAGCCGACCGTCGACGAGCCGCTGTACCGCTATCCGACCATCGCGTATGCGGCGCAGGTGCTCGCCGTGGTCAACCTCGGGCTGGCCCGCGCGGCGCTCGACGTCGCGAACCGGATGTCGGGTGGCCGCCAGACGACCACCGGCGCCCCGCGCCTCGCCGATCGCGCGTATTTCCGCATCGAGCTCGCGAAGGCCGAAGCGCAGCTGCGCTCGGCGCGCGCGTTCTTCTACGACGCGACCGACTCGGTCTGGCAGTCGATCCTGGCCGGCAACCCGGTCACGCCCGAGCAGGTCAGCCTGCTACGGCTCGCGGCCACGCATATCGCCCGCGAAGGCGCGAGCGTCGTCGAGCGCGCGTACCGCCTCGGCGGCACGGCCGCGATCTATCGCACGCATCCGCTGCAGCGCCTGCTGCGCGACGCGATGGTCGTCACGCAGCACGCGTTTCTCGGCGAAGGCAACTTCGACGGCGCGGGTGCGGTGTTCACCGGCGTCACGCCGTTTCCCGGCTATCTGTAATCCGCGTCGATTCGCTTCGATGCGGCACAACGCATTGTTCAGGAGAACCTTTCATGTCCGATTCGAATCCGCTGCCGCTGCGCGTGCTGTTCTGCTGCGGCGTGTCGCAAAACTTCTTCGACCTGCCGCGCGAGAAGATCGGCGAAGTGTGGCAAGCGTACGGCGCGATGCTCGCCGCCGTCGAGGCGATGCCCGGCGTGCGCGTGCTCGGCGTGATGGATGACGATCGCCTCGTCGTCGGCCAGGCCGACGGCGCGCCGTGGACGTTCTACATCATGGCCGACGTCGCCGACTTCGACACGACGGTCGCGGTATGCAACCTGTATCGCACGACGCCCGTCGGCGAATACAACCTGTGGCGCTACGGCAAGATCGAGGCGCGGGTCGGCCGTGCGCTGACCGTGCCGCCGGCCGCGAAGCCCGCGGCGTGAGGCGCGCGATGACCGGACCCGATTCGACGCGCGCGCTCGAAGCGCCCGACGCAAGCGAAGCGCCCGACGCACGCGAAGCCGTCAAAGCGCTCGACGCGCTCGCGCGGCGCGTGGCGATGCTCGACGCCGAACGCGCGGTGCGCGCGACGATCACGCGCTACATGGCGCTGTGCGACGTGCCGGAGGATGCCGGCGACGGCCCGGCGCTCGCCGCGCTATTCACGGCCGACGCGGTGTGGGAAGGCATCGGCCCGCAGTACGCGCGCAAGTTCGGCCGCCTCGAAGGCACGGACGCGATCGTCGCGATGCTGCGCCGCTACCTGCCGCCCGAACCACATTTCTCGGCGAACCTGCACTTCCTGACGTCGGAGTCGATCGACGTCGGCGGCGACCATGCAAGCGCGCGCGGCCGCTGGATCATGCTGCAGGCGTCGCGCTACGCGGACGGCACCGCCGAGCTGATCGCCGCGCGGCTGACCATCGATTTCGCGCCGGCCGCCGACGGCGCGACCTGGCTGATCCGCCATTTCCGCACCGAGCGCGTGCTCGACGGCCCGTGGCCGCTCGCCGCCGCGCCGCTCGCCTGAACCCCTTCACCGCACTCGCACGCCATCGACCATGACAGGCTTCATCGACACCTTCACGCTGGGCGGCCCGGGCCCGACGATCGCGATCAAGGACACAATCGACATCGCCGGCCATCCGACCCGCGCGGGCAGCCGCGCGCTTGCCGACGCAGCGCCCGCCGCGCAGCACGCGGACGTGGTCCGCCTGCTGCTCGACGCCGGCTGGCAGATCGCCGGCAAGGCGAACATGCACGAGCTCGCGTTCGGCATGACCGGCATCAACGACTACACGGGCACGCCGGTCAATCCGCAGGATCCGACGCGCATCCCGGGCGGCTCGTCGAGCGGGTCGGCATCGCTCGTCGGGCTCGGCGCCGTCGACGCCGCGCTCGGCACCGATACCGGCGGCTCGATCCGCGGGCCGGCCGCCTGCTGCGGCGTAGCCGGGCTCAAGCCGACGTTCGGCCGCGTGTCGCGACGCGGCGTCGCGCCGGACGTCACCACGCTCGACTGTGTCGGGCCGTTCGCGCGCGACATCCGCACGCTCGCGGCCGTGATGGCCGCCATCGCGCCGGGCTTCGACCGGGCGCGCGCGGCGGCACCCGTTGCCGGCTGCACGGTCGCACGCGTGGTCGTCGAGGCCGGGCCGGCCATCGCGGCCGCGCTCGACGCGGCAATTGGCGCGTCGGGCCTGCGTACGCACGACGTCGTGCTCGATGCGATGCAGGATGCGTTCGCCGCGGGGCTTGCCGTCATCAACGCGGAAACGTCGCGTGCATTCGGTCATCTCGTCGAAACCGGCAAGCTCGGCGCGGACCTCGATGCGCGGCTGCGCTCGGCCGCGACGACGACACCGGCCGCGCTCGCGCAAGCCGAAGCCGTGCGCGCACGCTTCACGGCGCAGGTCGATGCCGCGCTCGAGCGCGCGGAGGTGCTGGTGCTGCCGACCTTGCCCGCGCTGCCGATCACGCTTCGGCAGGCACGCGACGGCGTATCGGTCATTGCGATGTCGTCGCTGATCCGGCCGTTCAACCTGAGCGGCCATCCGGCGCTCAGCCTGCCGCTGCCGCTCGCGGGAACGCCGCTGAAGGCCGGGCTGCAGATCGTCGGACGCAAGGGCGCGGACGAACAGGTGTGCGCGGTCGCCGCGCACTTCGAAGCGGCGCTCGCCGCATGAACCACGATGCGGGCGCGGCTGTGGCCACGATCCGCGAACCAACGGAATCACGCACCATGTCAGACCGAGTCGTCCTCGTCACCGGCGCCGCGCGCGGGCTTGGCACCGTCATCGCCGAACGCTTTCATGCGGCCGGCTATCGCGTCGCGCTGGCCGACATCGCCGTCGACGCCATTCACGCGCATGCGCGCGACCTCGACGCGAGCGGCGCACGCGCAGTCGCGCTGCCGCTCGACGTCACGTCGAAACGCGATTTCGAAGCCGCGCGCGATGCGCTCGTCGCGCGCTGGGGCGCGATCGACGTGCTCGTCAACAATGCCGGCGCATCGAAGGTCGTGCCCGCGATGGAGATCACGGCCGAGCAGTTCGACCAGGTGATCGACGTGAACCTGCGCAGCGTGCTGTTCGGCTGCCAGGTGTTCGGCCAGTACTTCGCGACGCGCGGCGCGGGCCGCATCGTCAACATCGCGTCGCTCGCCGGGCAGAACGGCGGCTCGGCGACGGGCGCGCACTACGCGGCCGCGAAAGGCGGCACGCTGACGCTGACCAAGGTGTTCGCGCGCGACCTCGCCGCGCAGGGCGTGACCGTCAACGCGATCTCGCCGGGGCCGCTCGACCTGCCGATCGTGTACGAGAGCGTCGCGCCGGACAAGCTGCGGCAGGTGCTCGCGAGCCTGCCGGGCGGCAAGCTCGGGTCGGCCGGCTTCGTCGCCGATGCGGCCGTGCTGCTCGCGTCGGGCGACGCGCATTTCGCGAACGGCGCGTGCTGGGACATCAACGGCGGGTTGTACATGCGTTGAGCGGCGGCATGCGTCGAGCGTGCGGTGCAGGCTGATGCCGGCCGGTGCTGACCGGTACCGCGCGCGGTGTGTGCGGCGTGCTCGGTGCGTGCGGGCACTACGCTTACACGAACGGTCCGATTCGCGTGCGAACCACCCTGCGCTAGCGCGACGACTCCCCGTCGTCGCCCCACACGACCATCACGTCGCGCACCAGCGCGGCGATCGACGTCGCGCCGAGCTTCTCCTTGATGCTCGCGCGATGTACGTCGACGGTCTTCACGCTGATCGACAGGTCCGACGCGATCTGCTTGCTGCCCTTGCCGTCGACGACACCGCGCAGCACCTCCTTCTCGCGCGCGGTCAGCGCATCGAGCCGCTGGCGCAGCTCGCGGTGACGCTGGCCGACCGCGTGCCGCTGCTGCGCGAGCCGCAGCGCGCGTTGCACGCGCTCGAGCATCTGCTGCGAGTTGTACGGCTTCTCGACGAAGTCGATCGCGCCGTTCTGCAGCGCGCGCACCGACATCGGAATGTCGCCGTGTCCGCTGACGAAGATCACCGGCAGCGTCGCGCCGCGCGCGTTCAGTTCCGCCTGCACGTCGAATCCGCTTTTCTCCGGCATTCGCACGTCGAGCACCAGGCACGCGGGCAGGTTCACGTCGAAGCGCGCGAGAAAATCGGCGGCATTCGCGAATCCCTCGGACGCGATGCCGACCGATTCGAGCAACCACGCGAGCGAGGTCCGCATGCCGCTGTCGTCGTCGACGATGTATACGATCGGAGCGGGTGACGTCATCGGGTTGTCTCGCAAGATATCGGTATCGGTATCGCACGCGCCGCGGGTGAGGCAAGCGTCGTTCGTCGGGGGTGTGCGGCACATCATAACGAGCCGAAAATGCGCTGAATACCCCTTACGTACCGCTCGAACGCCCGATCGCACTTTTTTTCGCGCGTCGTATCGCGCATCTAGGTAGAACCTTTAGATGCGCTGGCGGGAACGCCATCTTCATCGTCAATCGTGCGAATGTTCGCCGGCTTTTTCGCGACGTACGCTTGGTTCATCGTCGACGATCCGCTGCCGCATCGACAACGCGCACGATCGCCGCCCTCATTCACCCAGGAGCGCCCATGTCCGCAACGACCGATACCCCGCAACCGGCACGCGCCGCCCCCACCGACGCGCAACAGGCATTCCGGCAGGCAATGGCCCACCTCGGCGCGGCCGTCAACGTGATCACCACCGCGGGGCCGCACGGCCGCTGCGGCATCACCGCGAGCGCCGTCTGCTCCGTCACCGACGCGCCGCCGACGCTGCTCGTGTGCCTGAACCGGTCGAGCGCGATGCATGCGATCTTCGAGCGCAATCGTCACGTGTGCATCAACGTGCTGCCGGCCGAGCACGAACTGCTCGCGCGCCATTTCGCGGGAATGACCGAGCTGCCGATGGAACGCCGCTTCGAATTGCCGGTGTGGGATCGCGGCGAGCAGGACGTCCCCGTGCTGCGCGATGCGCTCGCGAGCCTGCAGGGCAGGATCGCCGAGATGAAGGAAGTCGGCTCGCATTCGGTGATGTTCATCGAGGCGACGTCGATTCGCGTGCGCAACGACGGCGACAGCCTCATCTACTTCAGCCGCGCGTTTCATCGCGTGTCGCGCACGGCCTGCGTGCGGTGACGGGAACGGTAACGGTAACGGTCGCGCTCACGTTGTCGCGCTCGCCGGTCGCTGCAGGCCCGATCAGCTACGCCGACGCCCTTAATGCACGCTGTCCGGCCGCGAGGGCCGCGCCCGCGAACAGCGTCAGCGCCGAATAGACGAGCCCGCGCGCAAGCCCCGCGCTGTCGGACACCCAGCCGATCGCGACCGGCCCGGCGATCTGCCCGAACGCGAAGATCGTCGTGAACGCGCTGATGCCCTTCGCCCAGCCTTCCGGCGGCAGGTTGTGGCGCACGAACGCGGTCGTCGACGCGACCGCCGACAGGAACGTCGCGCCGAACAGCACGCCCGACGCGAACGCGGCCGCCGGATGCACGAACAGCGCCGGCATCAGCGTCGCCACGCCGAGCAATGCGTTGAGCACGGCCAGCGCCTGGCCGCCACGCATCCGGTCGAGCAGCCCCGACCACAGCCGCGCCGACACGACGGTCGCGACGCCGAGCATCACGTAGAACGCGGACACGACCGTCCCGCTCATTCCCGCGCCGCGCAGCAGCGCGACGATGAACGTCATGTAGCCGATGTAGCCGACGCCGAACAGGCCGTAGCCGGCGAGCGCGAGTGCGAAGCGCGCAGGGCTCGCGGTCGCCGCCGGCGCGGCACCGTCACGCCGCGCGGCCGGTGCCGCGTGCGCATGCTCGATGCGACGCGCCGCCGACACGGCGATCGCCGAGAACAGCACGCATGCGAACGCGAGCGCGAACCATGCCGGTTGCCAGCCGTGCGCGCGCTGCACGAGCGTGGCGGGCACGAGCAGCGACGACGCGACGATGCCCCACCCGGTGCCGCCGTAATAGAGCCCGAGCAGCAGCCCCGCGTCGCGCGGCGCTGCGGACGCGAGCCGCGCGGCCAGCACGCCGCCGCTGATGAAGATCAGCGCGCTGCCGACGCCGGTCGCGAGCCGCTCGACGAGCAGCGCGTTCATGCCGGACGTGAGCCCGCATGCGGCCATCAGCACCGCGGTCAGCGCGCAGCCGGCCGCCAGCAGCGTGCCGGTGCGCCAGCGGCGGGACAGCAACGGAAAGACGAGCGCACCGATCAGGTAGCCGGCCGCGTTGGCCGTGTTCAAGGCGCCTGCCTGCGCGAAGGTCCAGCCGAGATCGGCCTTCATCGGCGGCAGCAGCAGTGCGTACGAGAAGCGCGCGAGACCGAGCGCGATCGCGCTGCCGAGCGACAGGCAGATCGCGAGCCGCCACGCGGTCATGCGGTCGGGTTCGGTGGCGCCGGCGCCCTGTCGTGCTGGCCCGGCGTGCTCCGGTTGCGGCGCTGCGCGCATCGCGGTGTCTCCATCGTGGTTCGCATCGTGCCGCCGGGACGGCGGCAGGCGCGCGGCTGCGGCCCGCGCGCGAGGTCGTCAGATGGTGCCAGAAAACCGCTGGAGCCGGTTCGCGTCCACGATAACCGCGCGCATTGTTCGTGAATGGCGGAAATCGAAACGATCGACGCGATTGAACTCGCGATTCAAAAAATCGCTTGAATGAATCAATCAATCGATTGCGGCCCCGATATTCGAAAAAATCCTCGGGTTTTGCGATTGGATTCATACGCCTTCACCGCGCGAAATGCAACGAACCCGCATGTTTAGCACGCCGCGGCTAAAAACCTCGCCGCGCATTGCATTCGCCAAATCATCAGACTAATATCGACGCCACTCGTCCGGTATTCAAAAAACATCGGATGAGCCGCGGTAATCCCGTTACCGCGCTTTCATGTTGAATCGCTCATGTTCACCACAGGAGAATTGACATGCAGGAAACCCGGCAGATCGAATTGCTTGACTGGATGCAGGAAGACACGCACCCCGAGGCCGTCGACATGATGGTCGAGGATGCCGTGGTGCCGTTCGGCACCGCGCTCTGGCCGGTCTGAGCGGCCAGCCCGTTCCCGCGGAAGGGCCGCGGCCCTTCCGCCGCCTCCGGAGACACGCATGCTGAACCTGCACCGTGCGCTGGGGTATCACCCGGCGCTGCGCGACAAGCTCGCACGCGGCGAGACGGGCAAACTGCTGGTCGGCTACGACAGCCGCAACCGCGACACCGCGTTGCGTGCGTTTTCCGCCCTGCCCGACTCGCTCGACGCGACGATCCTCTGCCTCGACACCACCCCGCCCGCCGACATCGCCGCCGCGCTCACGCATGCGGACCTGTTCGTGCTGCTGTACGACTCGTCGTGCCTGCCGACGCCGTCGCCGAGCGGCCCGCCGTTCCTGGCCGCGATCCGTCCCGCGATCGTCAGGCACTGGAGCAAGTCGGTGCTGTTCAAGGATTACGGCCCGCATCTCGACGAGGCGTTCGCCGAATCTCTCGACGACATCGCCGCGCGCAACGGCCGGCTGATCGAAGCGGCCGCGCGCGCATCGCAGATCCATTTCATCGACGAAGCCGGCAACACGCTGACCGGCTCGCTTGCGCCGGGCCAGAAATGGACGAGCGTGGACGGGATGGGCAATCTCGACGTCGTGCCCGGTGAGATCGCGACGCACGTCACCGACCTGCACGGCTCGATCGTGTTCAGCGGCACGTTCCTCGGCACCGTGCCGTTCGCGATCAAGTACCGCGTGACGGAGCGGCTCGCGACGCTGCATGTCGAAGACAGCCTGATCGTCGATTTCGACAGCGACGACGCGGGCTTCCGGCGCGACTTCGCGTCGTACCTCGACCGGCACGACAATCATCGGCGCATCGAGGAATTCGGCATCGGCACGAACCTGGGCATCCGCGGGCTATACGGCCGCAACGCCGGCTTCGAGGAACGCCATCCGGGCCTGCATCTCGGCCTCGGCGGCGGCGCGAACGGCAGCCACCACCTCGACCTGATCTTCGCGCGCGGCACGCTCGCGTTCGACGAGCGGATCGTGTTCGACGGCGCGTTCGCCGTCTGACCTTGGCATCAGGCGTCGGCGGCCGCCGCGTCGCCGAGCCACTTGAACATCACGAAGCAGTCGACGAAGCCGAGCCGCGCGTGACGATACGCGCGCGGCAGGCGGCCGACGATCTCGAAGCCGAGCTTCTGCCACAGCGCGACCGCCACCTCGTTCGTCGCGACCACCGAATTGAACTGCATCGCGAGGAAGCCGCGTTCGCGCGCCACCTGCTGCGAGTGCTCGCACATCAGGCGCGCGACGCCCTTGCCGCGCGCGGCCTCGCTGACCATGTAACCGCAGTTGCACACGTGATTGCCGGGGCCGGCCGCGTTCGCCTTCAGGAAGTACGAGCCGAGCAGCACGCCATCCTCTTCGGCAACCCACGTGCAAAGCGGCGCATCGAGCCACAGCGCGCGGGCGGCTTCACGCGTGGGCGCCGGATCGAATGCGTAGGTCTCCTGCGCGGCGACGATCGCGTGATACGTGGGCCAGAAGCGGGGGAAGTCGTCTTCGGTCATCGGGCGAAGCGTGATCATGCGGGTACTCTCGTGAAGGGGTTGGGGAATGCGCGCGTGGCGCGACCCTGCGTCTGGGTGAGCTGATCAGCCGCGCCATGTCCTCGCGCGAGAACGGCACGTTGCCGGGCGTCGCCGTCAGATATTACCGGACCCTCTCCGACGTGCCGACCCGCGCGCGCCGCGCGTCGACCAACTGGCTGCACATCTGCTCGCACATCGAAACGGTCAGCGGGTTCGCGTGCGGCAGCGGCCGGTCGGGAAACGCGCAGTCCCTCCCCCGCACGGCGCGTTTCCCGTACGCGCCGACGAGATCAGCCGTTCGGCCGAATCGTCATCCGACGCCCCGAATGAAAGAATGATTTTCATTCGGGCAACCGGTCTCGCCGCCCGACACCCCGAGCCACGAAGGCACTGCAGGCATTCCCGCGCAGCGCCTTCGCGTCGTGCTTCGTCTCGATTCGGCAGTCGGCCCGCGTGCGTTTCACGTCATCCGCCTCATCGGGCCCACAACGCAATCACGCCGATATCCATGCCCCTCATGTAACTTATAAGCTACAATGCTCTCCAAGTTCGAACTGCTTCGCTATCAGCGCGCCGACGGTCGCGAGCCTTTCACCGAATGGTTGAACGCCGTGCGCGACAAGGTCGCCCAGGCGCGGATTCGCGAGCGGCTGCGTCGCGTGCAGACCGGAAATTTCGGCGATTGCGAGCCCGTCGGTGAAGGTGTGATCGAACTGCGCATCCACGTCGGTGCCGGCTATCGCGTGTACTTCGGCCGGTACGGCAGTGCGCTGGTGCTGCTGTTGTACGGCGGCGACAAGCACAGCCAGTCCGACGACATCAGGCATGCGAAGGAACACTGGCTGGACTGGAAACGGAGGCAAGCATGAACAAGCTCAAAGGCGCGGTATCGCACCACGACGCGGAAGTCGCCGAACTCGGTGCCGACCGCGAGCTCGCGGTGGCCTATTTGCGCGTCGCGATGGAATCGCTCGACGACCCCGACAACCGCGCGGCCGCGCTGCTCGCGCTGCGCACGGTCGCGGAAGCGTATGGCGGGCTCGGCGCGGTCGCGGCCGACGCCGGCATCAGCCGCGAATCGCTGTATCGCACGCTGTCGCCCAACGGCAACCCGACGCTGAAAACCCTGCTCGCGGTGCTCAAGACGGTCGGCCTGCGCCTGTCCGTCGTCCCCGCGCAACCGTCGCACGCATAACGCGGCGCACGCGCTTCAAGGCTGCACCATCCACACGAGCAGCACCGCGGCCGGCGCCCCACTCGTCCCCGCCGGCGGCCGCGCGAGCGTCGGCTCGACCTGCAGCGCCTGCGCGATCGTCGCCGCATCGTCGATCGTCGTCGTGCGCACGACCGTCATCAGCCGTGCGGGCCGATGCAGCGTCTCGCGATACAGCGCGCCGTACCACAGCGGCCGCGTGCCGAGCGCATCCTGCAGCGCGTACGGATAACGCCACAGCCGCAGCACGAGGCGGCTGTCCGGACGGGCCGGATCGACACGCACGAACACGCGGCGCGTACTTTCGCCGTGCGTATAGCGCGGCAGCACGGGCAGCGCGTCGGCCGGCCCCTGCGGCAGCAGCCACCGCAGCGCGGCGGCGGCCGACCACGGCGTCGCGCGCTGCCAGCCGGCCAGCGAAAGATGGCGATCGAGCGTGTCCGACGTCGCGCACCATTGCAACGGCAGATATTCCTCGCGATCGCCGCCGATCTCGGTGCGCCGCGTCGGCACGCGCGGCCACCCGCCGCGCATCCATTGATCGACGGTCATCGCGACGACGTCGCCCACGTGCGGACGCGCCGCGCGATCGAGTTGCCATTGCGCGGGCACGGTCCAGACGCCGGCCGTCGCGAGCACGACGAGCACCGCGACGAGCGCGCCCCGCGGCTGCACATGCTCGCGCACCTGCCAGTACGCATAGGCGCCCGCCAGCACCGCGAACCACGCGAGCCCGAGGCTCCAGCCGCCGAGCAGACCCGACAGCCACGTATCGCCGACGTAAAGCCGCGCGAAACCGCCGAGCACGATCCACAACACGACCGCGGTCACGACCGGAATGCGCCACAGCGCCGGCCGGTCGCGCGTGATCACCCAGCCGATGCCGCTGCTCGCGAGCATCGCGAACGCCGCGTCGGCGTCGGGCAGCGGCACGTGCAGCGCGCCGGGCGGCAGGCTCGCGGGCGTCATGCCGGGCACGCCGGTGCCGAACGCCGGCACGAGCACGACCGCGATGCCGACCGTCGCAAGCCACCACGCGGACGTCACCCAGCAGCGATGGATCATCAGCCAGACCAGGAACGCGGCCGCGACGATCAGTCCCGTATCGTGTCCGTGCAGCACCGCGAGCGCGCGCATTGCGGCATCCACCGGCGGCGTGCGCAGGTCCTGCAGAAACGCATACACCATGATGTCGGCGTGCATCAGCGAATCGTTCGCGACGACGTCCTGCACGATGCCGGCAAACAGCCACACGCAGCCGGCGAACAGCAGCGCGAAGACGGGCACCACGCCCGGCACGCGGCGCCCCTTCTCGATCGCGTCGTGCAGCCAGCCGCCGACGCGCGGCCAGCGGCGCGCGCATGCATGCACGGCCGCGCCGGCCGCGCGGCGCAGCAACGGCCAGCCGCGCCGCAGCGCGACGCGCACGCCGATCCACACGAGCGCGACCAGCGCGGCGATCACGAGCAGGATCGCGGCGACCCGCACGCTGATCGCGGCGGCCAGCACCGCCGACGCGCCGAACAGGATGCCCGGCACGATGTGCACGGGCGCCCAGATCAGCGCCGACACGACATTGACCGGGTAGAACGACCGGCGCGGCAGCGTCGCGCAGCCGACCACGACCGGCACGACCGCGCGCACCGGCGCCAGGAAACGCGCGAGCACGATGCTCTTCGTCCCGTGGCGCAGCACGAACTGCTCGCCGCGCGCATAGGCATCCGCGTAGCCCAGCCGGACCCACCCGTTTCGAATCGCGCCGCGGTAGCGGCGTCCGAGCTCGTAGCTGATCCCGTCGCCGAGGATCGCGCCGGCGGCCGCGACGCCGATCGTCGTCCAGCCGTCGAGCGCGCCCGCGCCGATCAGCGTGCCGGCCGCGAACAGCACGGCACCGGCCGGCACGACCGTGCCGATCAGCGCGATCGCCTCGGCACAGGCGGCGGCGAACACGATCGCCAGCACGAGCGCCGGATGCGCGCCGATCGCACCGAGCCATGCGTGGATGGTGTCGCTCATCGCAGGCCGCGCGGCGTGGCGGCGCGGCGTGTCTGCACCGGGCCGGCGGTGGCGTGGGGAAGGTTCATCGGCGTGTGCGCGCGGTCGCGCCGGCGGGCGGTGTCAGTCGAACTCGTGCTGGCGTGCGTCGGCCTCGAGCGGCGCGTCGTGGTAGCCGACGGTCGCGATCTCGTGCAGATAGCGCGCGAGAAACGCGCCGATCGACCCGGCTTCCTCGTATTGATGCACATGGCGGAATTCGTGCGTAAGGAGGCGTCGCGTGTCGTGGCCGCGCAGCACGAACACCGCATGGCCGAGCGTGAGGCCGATCGTCCCCGGCGACAGCAGGCCGGTGTCGCGCGCGATCGCGCCCAGCGCCGGCGTGTCCGGGAACGGCAGCCGGTCGGCGACCACGACGCGGATCCGCTCCGGCCGGGCGACGCCCACCGTGCGCGCGTCGTCGGCCTGCGCGGGCGTCAGCGGCACGCCCTGCGCGAGCCCGTGGGCCGCCTGCGCGTCAGCCCACGCGACGGCGTCGGGCAACGCGGACGGCAGGATGTCGGCGAGATCGATCATCGTGGCGGCTCCTCGGGTCGGGACGGTGCAATCAGGCACCAGTTTATCTCTGAATCAGGGCGGTCCGCGACGCATGCCGCCCGCCCGACGGCGACCATTCCTCGGGAATACCCGCCCCATCTGGCCCTATCGCCTGTACCATTTCACGCCGATTATTTCGCTTCAAGACAGATTCGACACTCTCGTATCTCAAAAATTTCCCGCAGGTGCACCATTTTTGGTTTCGGCGGAATATATTGGTCAGAAGAACGGCCGCGGCGGCTACCGGCGGAGCAGCCCGCGGCATCATCCCGAAGAGGACCGCTAGATGATCAGGGTAATGCTGGCTGACGATCACGCAGTCATGCGAGACGGACTGCGTCACATCCTGGAAACGGCCGGCGGTTTCGAAATCGTCGGCGAGGCGAGCGACGGCGCGGCCACGCTCGCGCTGGCCGAGCGTCGCGCCGCCGACGTGCTGCTGCTCGACCTGTCGATGCCCGCGCCGACCGGTATCGAGCTGATCCGGCTGGTCAGGACGCATGCGCCGTCGCTGCGCATGCTGGTGCTGACGATGCATGCGGAGGCGCAGTACGCGGCGCGCACGTTCAAGGCCGGCGCAACCGGCTACCTGACGAAGGACAGCGCGACCGCCGAACTCGTCGAGGCCGTCACCAAGGTCGCGGCGGGCGGCGTGTACGTGAGCCGGTCGGCGGCCGAGAGCCTCGCGCGCACGCTGCGCACGCCGGCCGACATGCTGCCGCACGAGCGGCTGTCCGCGCGCGAACTCGACGTGATGCGCCGCATCGTCGCGGGCCAGACGGTCACGCGGATCGCAGCGGAACTCACGCTGAGCGCGAAGACGGTCAGCACCTACAAGACCCGCATCCTCGAGAAGATGGAACTGCCGCACGAAGCCGCGCTGGTGCGCTACGCGATGCGCCACGATCTCGACCTCGGCGTCGACGACGCATGATGCCCGCGTTCCGCGTCCGCTCCGCCGCCCCCGACGACGACGACGCGTCGGATCCGTCGCGCCTGTTCATGTCGTCGCTGCCGCCCGACCGGCGCGAGCGGCGGCTCGCGATCGCGACGGTAATCGTGTCGGCCGTGATCTTCGCCGCCCTCGCGCCGTTCGCGGGCGTGCCGCTCGCGCGCGTGTTGGGCTTCATTCCCGTGTACCAGTCGGCGATCGTGATCAACGACATGGTGACGGCCGGCCTGCTGCTCGGCCAGTACGCGATCCTGCGCGAGAGATCGCTGCTCGCGCTCGCGGGCGGCTACCTGTTCACGGGCTTCATGGCCGGCACGCACATGCTGACCTTTCCGGGGTTGTTCTCGCCGACGGGCCTGCTCGGCGCGGGCGAACAGACCACCGCGTGGCTCTATCTGTTCTGGCACGGCGGCTTTCCGCTGACGGTCATCGCGTACGTGCTGCTGCGCGCGGCGGCGCGCGCGCGTCCGCCGTCGCTCGAGCAGCGCCGCGCGGCGATCCCGATCCTGCTTTGCATCGCGTCGGCCGCGGGCGCGACCGTCGCGCTCGCGCTGCTCGCGACCGCCGGCCACGACCTGCTGCCGCGCATCATGCAGGGCAACCGGATGGCGTCGACGATGACGCACGCGATCACGATCGTCTGGGCACTGAACCTCGCCGCGCTCGTGTTGATGTGGCGGCTGCGGCGCCGTCATTCGGTGCTCGATCTGTGGGTGATGATCGTGCTCGTCGCCTGGCTGTTCGACATCGCGCTGTCGGCGATGCTGAACCACGGTCGCTTCGACCTGGGCTTCTACGCCGGGCGGACCTACGGCCTCGTCGCATCGTGCGTCGTGCTGTTCGCGCTGCTGTTCGAGAACGGCCGGCTGCATGCGCAGACGGTGCGCGCGCTGGCCGGCGCGCGCTATCAGCACCTGCTCGTCGTGCAGAAGAGCGTGCAGCTCAACGAGGCGAACGAACGGCTCGAGCAGCGCGTCGCGGCGCGCACCGCGCAGTTGAGCGCGTCGAACCGCGACCTGCGGCGCGAAGTCGAGGAGCGCGTGCGCGCGGAGCGGGCGCTGCAGGCGTCGCGCGAGGAGTTGCGCGAGATCGCGGCGATCAGCGCGAGCGCACGCGAGGCCGAACAGCGCCGCATCGCGCGCGAACTGCACGACGAACTCGCGCAGACGCTCGCGGCGCTGAAGAACGATCTCGAATGGCTGCTCGACCGCGTGCCGCAGGACGACGCGCCGCTGGCGCGCAAGATCGCGGCGATGCATGCGCTCGCGCGCGGCGCGGTGACGGCCACGCGGCGCATCGCGTCCGACCTGCGTCCGCTGATGCTCGACGACCTCGGGTTCGCGGCCGCGATGCAATGGCTCGTGGAGGATTTCCAGCGCCGTCACGGCATCGCGTGCGCGCTGCACGTCGAGCCGGGCGAATTGCTGCTCGACGAACCGTATGCGACGGCCGTGTTCCGTATCGCGCAGGAAGCGCTCGCGAACGTCGCGCGGCACGCGGCCGCGTCGAGCGCGACCGTGGCGCTCGTCTACCGTGACGAGACGATCGCGCTGACGATTCGCGACGACGGTGCGGGCTTCGATCCCGGTGCGCCGCGCAAGTCGGGATCGTTCGGGCTGGTCGGCCTGCGCGAGCGCGCGTATCTCGTCGGCGGCACGCTGCGGATCGATACGACGCTCGGCGAAGGAACGACGGTGGAAGTGGATATTCCGGTGGCGTCGGCGCATGTGGCGATCGCGCATGACGGACGGGGGACGTCACGGACGGAAGAGGTAAGGGCGAAGCAGTAGCGGCGCTGTGCTGCCATGGGGGTCAGTCGTAGTCCTCTTCCCGCTGATGCCGAACGGTGAGGATCGTGACTTGTTCGACCGTTGGCCCGATCGGCAGCAGGGACTGCGCGATACCGCAGCCCCCGGCCGCCGCCGCCCATCACACCCGCGCCGCCACCATCCCCCGCTCCGAGCGCGTCCACGCGACGAGCGCGCCGATCCCGAGCAGCGCGAGGCACACGATCGGCACGATCATCGGCCCGAACGCCGTGCCCGTCACCTTGCCCGCGAACGGCATCAGGTTCTGGCTGAAGAAGCCGCCGAGGTTGCCGATCGAGTTGATCGCCGCGACGCTCGCCGCCGCACGCGCGCCGGTGAAGTAACGCGGCGGCATCGACCAGAAGCACGGATACAGCAGCGGGATGCACGCCCCGCCCAGCACGAGCGCGACGAAGCGCAGCGGCGTCGACGGCAGCACGAGGCTCAGCAGGAAGCCGAGCGCGCCGAGCGCCGCGACGATCGCGATCGTGCGCAGGATGCTCTTCGCGCGGCGCAGCTTCGACGGCAGCCACACCAGCAGCACCACCGCGAGCGCCCACGGCAGCATGCTCAGCAAACCGTTCGTACTGCTCGACACACCGAACGATTTCACGAGCGTCGGCAGCCAGTACGTGACGCCGTACAGCGACGTCGACATCAGCATGTAGGTCGCCGCGAACAGCATCACGCGCGGATCGAGCAGCGCCTTCCACGGCTGCGCATGCTCGGCCTGCGCCGGCTTCTCGCGCTCCAGCGCGGCCGCGACGATCTGCTTCTCGCGTTCGTCGAGGAACGGCGCCTCTCGGAACGACGCCGGCAGCACGCGGAACACGACGATCGCGACGATCACGGCCGGGATGCCCGTCGCCACGAACACCCACTGCCAGCCCGCGAGCCCCCACACGCCGTTCAGGCTCAGCAGCACGCCGCCGACCAGCGAGCCGAGCATGTTCGCGAGCGCGCTGCCGAGCGTGAAGATGCCGAGCACCTTCGCGCGATAGCTCTGCGGGAACCACAGCGTCAGGTAATAGATCACGCCCGGATAGAAGCCGGCCTCGGCGATCCCGAGCAGGAAGCGCAGCGAACAGAACGCGGGCATCGACGTCGTGAAGCCCATCAGCACGGTGATGAGGCCCCACGTCAGCATGATCCGCGCGAGCCACACGCGTGCGCCGTAGCGATGCAGCGCGAGCGTGCTCGGCACCTCGAACAGCAGGTAGCCGATGAAGAACAGCGACGACGCGAGACCGAACGCGGCCTCGGTCATCCCGAGGCTGTGCACCATCTGCAGTTTCGCGAAGCCGACGTTCTGCCGGTCGATGAACGCGATCAGGAACATCACGACGAGGATGGGCATCAGGCGCCGCGCCATCTTCGACATGATGCGCTGCTCTTCGGCGGACGCGGGGTCCAGGGTTTCGGTGGCATTCACTGCGGGCTCCTCCGTGAAGCGGTTGCTTGTCGGTTGAATCGGCGCCGCGCGCGACGAACGCGCGGGCGCGGTGGGGTTCGATGAAATCGTGATCCGGAAACGGATGGCCGCCGTCGTCAGCCGGTCCGGTAGTCGTCGAGCATCGGCGCGAACATCTCGTGCCACGCGCGCGGCTTCGCCTTGATCGTGCCGGCGAGATACAGGAATTCGACGTAGTCCATCAGCTGGTTCGGCCGCACCGAGAAACGCGTGTCAGGCGCGGCGAGCATCTGCATCACATCGTCGTGCGACACGGCGACGCCCGACGACGCCGCATACAGCGCGGCCGCCGCGCGCGGGTCCTGCGCGATCAGGCGGTTCGCTTCGTCGAGCGCACCGAGAAACGCCGCAGCCAGCGCGGGCTCCGTATCGACGAGCCGCTTCGGCGCGAACACGACGTCGAGCGTCAGCGGGCCGAGCACGTCGACCGAATTCACGACACGATGAATGCCCGGCTGCCGCAATTCGAGGGTCGAGAACGGCGGCGACGTAAAGTGCGCGGTGACGCCGTTCTCGCGGCGGATCAGCGCCTGCATCGCCTGCGGATGCGGCAGGTTCACGGTGATCGAGTCGAGCTGCGCGAAATGTCGCGCGCCGAGCTGCCGGCTCGCGACCATCTGCAGCACGACCGCCGACAGCGACGTGCGGATGCCCGGCACCGCGATCCGGTCGGACGGCGTGAAGTCGCGCAGCGACGTCAGGCCCGGACGGTTTGCATTGAGCGACAGCGAGGTCGTGGACAATCCGCTGATGCCGATCACCTCGACGTTCGGAATCCCGCGCGCCCGCGCCCACAGCTCGATGAAGCCCGGCGCGCCGGCACCCGCGAAATCGAGCGTGCCGGCCATCATCGCGTCGTTGACGGAATTGCCGCCATCGAGCAGCACCCAGTCGACCGCGACGTCGCGCAGGCCGTGCCGCGCCGCATGCCGCTCGAACAGGCGCTGCTTCTCCATCACGAGCAGCGGCAGGTACAACACGCCATAGCCTTTCGAGATCCGCACCGTGCGTGGCTTCGCGCGCACCAGCGACGGTGCGGCAAGCATGCCGAGGCCGGCGGCGAGCAACGCGCGGCGGCACGGCGACGTCTTCATGCGCATGCCTCCATGCGGCGCGCGACCAGCCGCAACGCGGCAGCCGGCGTCAGGCTACGCCGTGCATCCGGCCGCGCCTTCGTCGTGCCCGTGACATGCTGCATGTTGCCGTCTCCTCTGGTATTAATGCCGTCGTCGCTTGCTCCGGCTGAACACAGGTTATCGAGCGAGTCTGAGAAAATACTGACATCCCGCCCCCGGGAAAACCCCTAACCCCTCACCCTGCAAACGGCACCATGCGCATTCTCGTCGTGGAGGACGATGCCGAAATCGGCGCGGCGATCCGCAGCCGCCTCGCGCGGCTCGGCCATGCCGTCGATCTCGAAACCGACGGCTCGACCGCGAACGGCCTGCTGCGCGTCGAGCGCTTCGACCTCGTCGTGCTCGATGCGAACCTGCCCGGCCTCGACGGCTTCGCGGTGCTGCGCAACCTGCGCGCGTCGGGCAGCACGACGCCGGTGCTGCTCGTCACCGCGCGCTCGGCGATCGACGACCGCGTGAGCGGCCTCGGCCTCGGCGCCGACGACTATCTCGTGAAGCCGTTCGACTACCGCGAGCTCGATGCGCGCGTGCAGGCGCTGCTGCGCCGCAACAGCGGCCATGCGAACGACGTGCTGACGCTCGGCGGCCTCGTGATCGACCGCAGCAGCCGGCTTGCCGAACTCGACGGCCAGCCGCTGTCGCTGTCGCGCCAGGAATTCGCGCTGTTGGAGATCCTCGCGAGCCGTCCGCAGCGGATATTCTCGAAGGACGAACTGCTGAACCAGCTGTTCAGCTTCGGCAACGAGCCGACCGCGAACGCGGTCGAGCAATACGTGACGCGCGTGCGCAGGAAGCTGCAGGGCAGCTCGGTCGAGATCCGCACCGCGCGCGGGATGGGGTATCAGATTGCCGCGCACTGACTGGTTCCCGAAGACGCTGTTCGGGCGCACGCTGCTGTTCATCGCGCTCGTCGTCGCGACCGGTGCGCTCGCGCTGGCCGCGATCGCGCGCTACTACGCGGGCGTCGCGGCCGAGCGCGCGTACGACCAGCTGCTCGCCGGCGCGTCGATCCAGGTCGCGGAGAACCTGTATGTGCAAGGCGGCGTGCTCGCGCTGAACCCGCCCGTCGCCGCGCTGTCGACGCTGTCGCGCTACGACCTCGTCTACTACAAGGTGGTCGATTCGCGCGGCGTCGTCGTGGCCGGCTACAACGATCTCGCGAGCCCCGCGACGCTCGCGGCCGCGAAACAGGGCCCGTCATTCGCGAACGCCGTCTACCAGGGTCACCGGATCCGCACCGCGACCATCGCGCGCTACATGCCGGAGGAAAGCACGCCGGGCTGGGCGCTCGTGACGGTTGCGCAGACAACCAATGCGCGGCAACAGCTGACGAACGACATGAGCATCAAGGTGTGGACGCTGATCCTGCTGATGAGCGTGCTCGCGATCGGCGCGAGCGGCCTCGCGATCCGGCGCGGGCTGCGCCCGCTCGCGCAGATCGGCGCGATCATCGCCGCGCGCGACCCGGCCGACCTGCGGCCGGTGGCCGTCGACACGCCGAGCGAGATCGACGCGATCATCGGGTCGATCAACGGGCTGATGCGGCGGCTCGCCGAGCGGATCAACGCGATGCAGCGTTTCATCGCCGACGCCGCGCACCAGATGCGCACGCCGCTCGCACGGCTCGACGCGCAGATCGAACTGCTCGACGGGGAGATCGATCCCGCGCGTCATGCGGCGCGGCTCGATGCGTTGCGCGCGACCTGCTCGGATGTCGGGCGTCTCACCGGGCAGTTGCTCAATCATGCGATGGTGATTCATCGCACCGAGGTCGTGCCGCTGCAGCCCGTCGATCTCGTCGCGCTCGCGAAGGACGTGCTCGGCCGCACGATTCCGCTCGCGGACGCGCGCGACGTGGCCGTCGCGTTCGCGAGCGACGCGCCGCATGCGTGGATCGATGGCGATGCAATCAGTCTGCAGGAGGCATTGTCGAACGTGCTGCACAACGCGCTGCTGCACGGGCATGCGGACGATATCGTCGTGTCGGTCGCCACCGCGGGCAACGCGGATCGGTCGGTGACGCTGACCGTCACCGACAACGGGCGCGGCATTCCGCGCGAGCATTGGGACGCGGCATTGCAGCCGTTCGTGCGGATCGCGCCGGACGGCAGCGAACGCCGCACCGGGTCGGGGCTCGGGCTCGCGATCGTGCAGGAAGTGATGAAGGCGCACGGCGGGCGCGTCGGGTTCGCGTTTCCCGATGCGGGCGGGTTCGCGGTGGTGCTGACGTTTCCGCGGCCGGCAACGGCGCACGCCGGTCACGCATGAATCGGCGGGATGCGGCGCCCCTTCCGTCGACTACGCCGCCACCGCCTCCCCGCCGAGATACGCATCGCGCACGCGTTCGTCGTCGAGCAGCGTTTTCGCGGGCCCTTCGAGCACGACGCGCCCCGTCTGCAGCACGTATCCGTAATGCGCGATCTCCAGCGCGAGGCTCGCGTTCTGCTCGACCATGAACACCGTCACGCCCTGCCGGTTGATCGTGTCGATCAGTTCCAGCACCTTGTCGACGTAGAGCGGCGACAACCCCATCGTCGGCTCATCCATGCAGATCAGCTTCGGACGCGCCATCAGCGCGCGCGCCATCGCGAGCATCTGCTGCTCGCCGCCCGACAGCGTGCCCGCGCGCTGCGCGAGCCGCTCGCGCACGCGCGGAAACAGTTCGAGCACGCGCGCGTAGTCGTCGGCCACCGCCGTACGATCGCCGCGCGTATAGGCGCCCATCAGCAGGTTCTCGCGCACGCTCATGTCGCCGAACAGCCGCCGCGCCTCGGGCACGGCCGCGATCCCGCGCCGCACGCGCTGCGGCGTCGCGAGCGCGGTCACGTCGTCGCCGTCGAAACGCACGACGCCGCGACGCGGCCGCATCAGCCCGAGAATCAGCTTCATCGTCGTGGACTTGCCGCTCGCGTTGCCACCGAGCATGCTGACGATCTGCCCGCGGCCGACTTCGACGTTCACGTCGAAATGCACCTGCACCGGGCCGTAGAACGTGTCGAGGTGTTCGAGTTTCAGCAGCGCGTCGGTCATGGTCGTGTCGGGTCCGGAAGAAGGTGCGCTCATGCGGCCGCCTGCACGGTGCGCTCGGCCGCCGTGCCGCCTGCATGGCGGCGACCGAGATAAGCCTCGATCACGCGCGGATCGTGCCGCACGTCGCGTGGCGCGCCTTCGGCGATCTTCACGCCGTTGTCGAGCACCATCACGCGGTCGGACACGCGCATCACGAGTTCGAGCTTGTGCTCGATCAGCAGGATCGTCAGGCCGCGCGTCTTCAGCGACTGGATCAGTTGCAGCATCTCGGCGGTCTCGGTCTCGTTCATCCCGGCGGTCGGCTCGTCGAGCAGCAGCAGGCGCGGATGCAGCGCGAGCGCGCGGCCGATCTCCACGCGCCGCCGGTTCGCATACGACAGGCTGTGCGCCGGATGATCGATGCGCGGCGTGAGCCGCTCGCCGAACCCGGCGATGATGTCGCGCGCCTCGTCGCGCAGCGCCGCTTCCTCGCGCCGCACCGACGCGGGCCGCACGAGCGCGCGCCACACCTCGGCCGCCGCGCCGAGCGCCGGCCAGCCCGGCCGCGCCGCGCGCAACCGCGCGTGCGCGCCGATCAGCACGTTGTCGAGCACGCTCAGGTTGCCGAACACGCGGCCGTGCTGGAACGTGCGCGCGATGCCGAGCGCCGCGAGCCGTTCCGGCGGCGTGCCGGTGATGTCGCGGCCGTCGAACGTCACGCGCCCGGCATCGGGGCGGTCCGCGCCCGCGATCAGGTTGAACAGCGTCGACTTGCCCGCGCCGTTCGGGCCGATCACGCTCAGCAGCTCGCCGTCGGCGAGCGTCAGGCTTGCCGCGTCGAGCGCGGTCACGCCGTCGAAGCGGCGCGTCAAACCCCGTACGTCGAGCAAGGGTCGAGTGGTGGTCATCGCATTCCTCCTCACACCGTGCCGAGCAGGCCCTGCGGCCGGAACCGGACGAGCAGCAGCAGCACGAGGCCGTAGATCAGCATCCGGTAGTCGGCCGCCCAGCGGAACAGCTCGGGCAGCCCGATCAGCGCGATCGCGCCGACGACGCCGCCGAGCACGTTGCCGAGCCCGCCGAGGATCACCATCGTCAGCGCGAGGATCGACACCTGCGAATCGAAGGTCTGGTGATTGATGTAGCTGTACAGGTGCGCGGCGATGCCGCCGCTCACGCCGGCCGCGACGCCGCCGACCGCGAACGCGATCGCCTTGTAGCGGTTCGGTGCGATGCCGTGCGCACGTGCGGCGACGTCGTCCTCGCGCACCGCGCGCAGCGTGCGGCCGAGATGCGAGCGCAGCAGCCGCACCTGCACGAGCGCGAACGCGACGAGCACCGCGAGCGTGAACCAGTACGCGGCGCGCGCGGTCGTCGCCCACGGCAGCGGCGCGATGCCGGTGATGCCGAGCGGGCCGCGCGTGAGACCGTCCCAGTTCAGGATCACGAGGCTCACCACTTCGCCGATCCCGAGAGTCGCGATCGACACGTAGTGCCCGCGCAGCCGGAACGCCGGATAGACGAGCAGCGTGCCGAGCACCGCGGTGATCGCGCCCGCGCACGGAATCGTCACGGCCGGCGACCAGCCGAGATCCGACGACAGCAGCGCCGACGCATACGCGCCGATCACGAGCAGCGCGGCGTGGCCAAGCGAGATCTGCCCGACCGTGCCCGCGACGAGCGTGAGGCTCAGCGCGAGCAGCCCGTACAGCCACGCGTTGGTCAGCGTCTGCAGCACATAAGGTGATGCACCGAGCCACGGCAGCACGGCCGCCGCCACGATCAGCACCACGAGCACCGGGCGCGGCACGCGCACGGCTTTCGCGGCCGCGAGGAAGGTGCCCGTCATCGGCTCCGGCGGCAGCGCGCGCTTCCCGCTGAACAGGCCGTTCGGCCGCCACACGAGGAACACGATCAGCAGCCCGAACGCGAACAGGTCGCGATAGCTGGTGCCGAACAGCGCGACGCCGTAGCTTTCGACGAGGCCGAGCAGCAGGCTGCCGGCGATCGCGCCGGGCACGTTGCCGAGCCCGCCGATCAGCAGCGCGACCACGCCCTTCAGCGTCGCCTGGAAGCCCATCGCCGGATCGATGCTGTTGTAGTACATGCCGACCAGCAGCCCGCTGACACCGCCGAGCGCGCACGCGATCGCGAACACCGTCTGGTTCACGCGATCGACGTCCACGCCCATCTGCAGCGCCGCGTCGCGATCCTGCGCGGTCGCGCGCACGGCCCAGCCGAGCCGCGTGAAGCGCAGGAAGCCGTACAGCAGCGCGGCCGCCGCGAGGCCGATGCCGGCGATCAGCAGGTCGAGCGCACCGAGCGTCGCGCCGGCGATGCGCAGGTGCCAGTCGGGCAGCGGCGTCGGCACCGCACGCGGGTCCGCGCCGAACGCGAGTTGCGCGAGCTGGTCGAGGATGAAGCTGATGCCGATCGTCGCGAGCAGCGGCGCGATGCGCGCGGCGTGGCGCAACGGCCGCAGCCCGACCCGCTCGATCGCGATGCCGAGCGCGCCGCAGCCGACGACGACCGCCGCGAGCGCGGCCGGCAGCGGCAAGCCGAAGCGCGTCAGGCACAGCCAGCCGATGAAGGCGCCGACCATGTAGACCGAGCCGTGCGCGAAGTTGATCAGGTGCGACACGCCGAAGATCAGCGCGAGCCCCACCGCGAGCAGCGCGTAGATGTTGCCGACGATGAGGCCGTTGAGCGTGTAGTCGAGCCAGGAAGCCATCACGATGCGTCCGTCATTTGCATGCGGTTCCGGGTCGGGGTCAGCGCGCCGCGAGCTGCGGCTTCGCGCCGTCCCACAGCGCCCACTGCCCCTGCTTCACGACGAGATACACGGTGCGGGCGCCCGCGACGCGGCGCGTCTGCGGATCGAAACGCACCTTGCCGAAGATCACGCTCGGCACGTCGCTCACTTTCTCGAAGCCGTCGTGCGCGGCCTGGCGCGTCACGCCGTAGCGGCGCAGCACTTCGGCCGACAGGATCAGCGCATCGTATGCACGCGCGACGAACGAATCGGGATCGGCATGGAATTTCGCGCGATAGCGCTGCACGAACGCCTGCACCTCCGGTCGCGGTTCGGCCGGGAAGAAGTTCGATTCCGTATAGACGCCTTCGACGGCCGTGCCGCCGAGTTCGAGGAACTTCGGCGAATACACGGAGCCGACCGCCGCGATCGGCAGCGTGAGCCCCGACGTGCGCGTCTGCCGCACGATCTGCGCGCCGTCCGCGTAGTAGGAAATCAGCACGATCGAATCGGGCTTCGACGCGCCGATCCGCACGAGCGTCGAGCGGAAATCCTTCTCCGCCGGCTGGTAGCCTTCGGCCGCGACGACCTGCGCGCCGAGCCCCGTCACCGCCTTCGCGAAGATGTCCTTGCTGGTGCGGCCCCAGTCGGTGTTCAGGTACAGCACCGCGATCCGCTTGAAGCCGAGTTCCTTCACCGCGTAGCGCGCGAGCAGCGGCTGCTCCTCGGCCTGGCTCAGCGCGGTGCTCCACAGGTAGTCGCCGCCCTTCGTGAAATCCGGATGGGAATTCGTGAAGCCGAACTGGATCAGCTGCCCGCGCTGGTAGATCGGCGACGCGGCCATCGACGTCGCGCTGGAAAAGTCGCCGAGCTCGATCACGATGCGCGGGTCCGCGACGAATTTCTGCGCGATCGCCACCGCCTGGCGCGGATCGCTGCGGCTGTCCTGGAAGTCGACCGCGAGCGGCCGGCCGTGGATGCCGCCGCTGCCGTTGATCTCGTCGAGCGCGAGATCGAAGCCGCGCTTCCATTGTTCGCCGTATTGCGCGTCCTGCCCGGTGAGCGGCCCGCTCACGCCGATCACCACCGGCTCGCCGGACACGCCCGCCGCGAGCGCGCCGCCCGTCGACAAGCCCCATGCGGCAGCCAGTGCCGCCACCGTGCCCAGCACGCGCCGCCATGCGCCGCGTGCGTCGTTCCCCGAAACGTTCATGCGTCCCCCCAGCTTCAGTCAGTCGAAAAGAGTGAGGGCATGTAACCATCCGGTTCAGGGCGTTCCAACGAAGTTTTGCGCATATCGATATCGTGCGCGGCGCGAAGCGCAACATCACTGCCACGGTCTCCTGCACGGCGCGTCCCGCGCGACGCATCGGCATGCGCTGCAGCGCATTGATTCGATTGACGTTTGCCGTCGTGCAGCGCTGCCGGCCGACGCGCATGCATGCACGGCTCGTCGTTCCGGCGCGCGTGCCCTTCGCATGTTTGGCACTGTCGATAGCAAAAATCATTATATGAATCGTGCATGCTCGCACTCCTACAATGCGAAAATCGCATCATCGGAACGCGTCATGGAGTTGCATCAACTCGAAGCCTTTTCCGCGGTCATGTCGGCCGGCAGCGTGACCGGCGCGGGCGAGCTGCTCGGCCGCTCGCAGCCGGCCGTCACGCGACAGATCCAGGAGCTCGAAGCCGATCTCGGCTATGCGCTGTTCGACCGGCACGGCCCGCGCGTCACGCCGACGCGCCGTGCATTCCTGCTCTACGAGGAAGTCGAACGCTCGCTCGTCGGCCTGCGCGCGATCGAAGCGCGGGCGCGCGCACTCGGCGACGAAACCGCCGAACCCGTGCGCATCGCGGCCACGCCTTCACTCGCGGCCACGCTCGTGCCGGCCGCGCTCGCCGCACTGCCCGACGGCGCGCACGCGCCGCACTACCAGTTTCGCAGCGAGTCGGCCGAACACGTCGTGCACGAAGTGCTCGCCGGCACGGCCGATATCGGCGTCGTCACGCTGCCGATGGCGCATGCGGGGCTCGACGTGCACTGGATCGCGCAAACGCCCTGCGTCGCCGTGCTGCCGGCCGACGATCCGCTCGCGGGCAAGCCGCGCATCGCGCTGCGCGATCTCGCGGGCCGCCGCATCGTGACGGTCGCGAACCGGCACCGGCTGCGCCAGCGGATCGATGCGGCATTCGCGGCCGCACGCGTCGACGCGCACGTGTTCATCGAAACCAATGCATCGCTGAACGCGGTGATGGCCGCGCGCGCTGGCGTCGGGATCGGCATCGTCGACCCGGCGACCGGCGTGGCACTGCCGGTGGACGGCGTCGTCGCACGACCGCTCGATGTCGACATCCCGTTCGCGTTCGGTGTCGCGACGCCCGCCGGCAAGACGCGCACGGCCGCCGTCGAGGCGCTGCTCGACGCACTGCAGAACACGACGCGCGCGCTGCTCGACGACGTGACCTTTCACGATGCATCCGTGCACGACGCGTTGTTGCGAGGCGACCGGTTGCGCATCGATCGCCCGCCTCGCGTGACACGCGCCACACGAACCGCACGCACACGCGGTACCCGCCCGGAGGCCGCATGACGGCGACGCCCGACACACCCGACACACCTGACACGCTCGACGCACTCGAAGCCCGCCTCGCCCAGGACCTGCGCTGGCTCGACCTGCCCGCGCCGTCGTGGGTGCCGCCGCGCGACGTCGACGGCACGCGCGTGCTCGACGTCGCGATCGTCGGCGGCGGAATGGCGGGGCTCGCGGCATCCGCCGAACTGCGCCTGCTCGGCATCGACAACCAGTGCGTGATCGACCGCGCACCGGCCGGCTACGAAGGCCCGTGGATCACGTTCGCGCGGATGGAGACGCTGCGCTCGCCGAAGCAGCTCACCGGCCCCGCGCTCGGCCTGCCCGCGCTGACGTTCCGCGCGTGGTTCGAAGCACGATACGGCCGCGACGCGTGGGATGCGCTCTACAAGATTCCGCGCACGCAATGGATGGAATACCTGCGCTGGTATCGCCGCGTGCTCGACCTGCCGGTGCGCAACGACACCGCGCTCGTGGCACTGCGTCCGCGCGACGACGGCCTGCTCGCGCTCGACCTGCGCGCGAACGGCCAGGCGCAGACCGTGCTCGCGCGACACGTCGTGCTGGCGACCGGCCGCGACGGGCTCGGCGGCCCGTACGTGCCGCCCGTCGCGCAACGCGCGCCGCGCTCGCGTTGGGCCCATTCGTCCGAGCCGATCGATTTCGCTTCGCTCGCCGGCAAGCGCGTCGGCGTGGTCGGCGCGGGCGCGTCAGCGTTCGACAATGCGGGCACCGCGCTCGAAGCGGGCGCCGCGCGCGTCGACCTGTTCTTCCGTCGCGCGGACATTCCGCGCATCAACAAGCTGACGGGCATCGGCAGCCCGGGCCTCGTGCACGGTTATGCCGATCTCGACGATGCGACGAAGTGGCGCTTCATGCACTACGCGCTGACGTCGCAGACACCGCCGCCGCGCGACAGCGTGCTGCGCGTGTCGCGGCATGCTCACGCACACTTCCATGCAGCCAGCCCGATCGAAACGCTGGTCGAACACGCGGACGGCCTCGACGTCGTCACGCCGCGCGGCCGCTACACGGTCGACTTCCTGATCTTCGCGACGGGCTTTCATTCCGACTGGACGACACGCGCGGAATTCGCGTCGTTCGGGCCGCATGTGCGGCGCTGGAAGGATCGCTATCAACCGGAACCGGGCACATGGCTCGACGAGCTCGCCGAGTCGCCCGATCTCGGCCCCGCGTTCGCGTTCCAGGAACGCGAGCGCGGCGCCTGCCCGGCCGTCACGCGCATCCATTGCTTCAACCATGCGGCGAGCCTGAGCCACGGCAAGCTGTCGGGCGACATCCCCGCGATCAGCGCGGGCGCCGGGCGGCTCGCACGCGGCATCGCGAGCCGGCTGTTCGACGCCGATCGCGACCGCCACTACGACGCGCTCGTCGCGTTCGCGACCGCGGAGCTGCAGGGCGACGAATGGCGCGACGCCGACGCATGAGCGCCGCCGCGATCCACGCTACTCACGACGACTGGAATCCATCACGATGACCGAACCCATCCCGCCGGCCGCCGCGCCGGATACGATCGACGCCATCGCCGGCCTGCGCGAAGGCGATGCCGTGGCCGCGCTGCGTCGCGCACGCGACAAGGTGCTGCTCCATACGCGGCTCAGCGAAGCCGCGCTGTTCGACACCGCGCTGCCCGATCTTTCGTTGATCGAACGATTGCATGCGGCGCGGTACGTCGCGCAGCGCTCGAATGCGCACGCACTGGCCGCAACCTATCGCGCACGGCTGATCGACGCAGGCGGCACGCCCGACGACATTGCCCGCGCGGATGCCGATGCATTCGACGCGCTGCCTCGACGCCTCGGCGCGCTCCTCGCGCATGCGCGGCGCCTGACGCGCTCGCCCGCCGACGCACGCCCGTCCGATCTCGACGCACTGAAGTCGGCCGGGTTCACGACACCCGCGATCGTCGCGCTGTCGCAGCTCGTCGCCTTCGTCTCGTATCAGCTGCGTGTCGCGGCAGCGGCGCAAGCGTTGCAGGCGCGGGCCGCCCGGGAGGCCGCATGACGATGGCCACGCACGGTTTCACGTCCGCCACGCTCGGCTGGCGTGCATGGCTCGACACGGTGCCGCTCGAGCGCGCCACGGCCGACCAGCTCGCGGTGCTCGAAGCGAGCCATCCGCAAGCGAAAACGTCGGACTACTACCTGCTGCTCGTCCACCTGCCCGACATCCTGCGGCAGCGTTCCGGCGTGTTCAACGCGATCATGTACGGTCCCGGCGGACTGTCGCGCGCGGAACGCGAGCTGGCAAGCACGGCCGTGTCGCGCGTGAACGGCTGCGTGTATTGCGCATCGGTGCACGCACAACGCTTCGCGCAGCTCGCGAAACGCACCGATGCGATCGACCAGGTGTTCGACGATCCGTCGACAGCCGGCACGACCGCGCGCGAACGCGCGATCATCCGCTATGCGGTCGCGCTGACCGAGCGGCCCGACACGGTGGACGAACGCGACATCGCCGCGCTCGAAGCCGAAGGGCTCACCCACGAAGAAATTCTCGACCTGTCGCACGCCGTCGCGATCTTCGCGTGGGCGAACCGGCTGATGCTGACGCTGGGCGAACCGGTGTTTCCCGAATCCGCAGCGGGCAACTGACTCGCCGCCGCGCCGGCGCGGGCGCAGGCGAGCACGCCGGCCGACGCGCGCCGCCGCGCGTCACGCCTTGTGCGTCGACAACAGAATGCTCGTCTCCGTATTCGCGATCCCGTCGATCAACCGGATCGCGCCGAGCACGCGATCGAAATGCTCGAGCGAATCGGCGTGCAGCTCGGCGACCAGATCCCAGCGCCCGTTGGTACTGTGGATTGATGCGACGTTCGGATGCCCGCGCAGCACCTTCACCACTTCCGCGCCGCGATTGCCCTGCACCGCGATCGACATCAGCGCGCGGATCCGGTGCCGCTCGGCGGCCGGCTTGAGCCGCACCGTATAGCCGACGATCACGCCGTTCTTCTCCAGCCGCGTCAGCCGGTTCTGCACGGTCGCGCGCGCGACGCGCAACGCCTTCGCAAGGGCGACGACGGGCATCCGCGCGTTGTCGCGCAGCAGCGCGATGAGTTGCCGGTCGACGTCGTCGAGCGTAATCATGAACGGACCTTCCTGTTGAACGTGACACGGCCGCCAGCGTGCCGGACGGCACGCATTTCGACCAGCATGATTTGAACAAACTGCCATATCCGGCCAGCAATCTGCCAAGTCTATCGAGAAATCTGCCATTTTTGCCGTCTTTTTGTTGGCTCGACTCACGGAAATAATGACTCCATCGACCGGCCGCATGGGCCGCAACGCCGCTTTTGATGGAGCCGGGGCCCGGGCCGACACGCCCGCCCCGGTCGACCAGAACGCCTGGACACGCGTCCGGGGCAACAAAATGGAGACAGACCTATGACCCGCTTCCTCGACGTTCCCGCCACCGCCCGACTGATCGCCCAGACCGGCGTCACGCCGTTCCTGCGCGCGCTCGTCGACACGCTGCGCGCCGATTACCTGCACTGGGCCGACTTCGACAAGTCGCCGCGCGTCGCCTGCCACTCGCGCGACGGCGTGATCGAGCTGATGCCCGTCGCGAACGCGTCGCTGTTCGCGTTCAAGTACGTGAACGGCCACCCCGTCAACGCCGCGCGCGGGATGCACACCGTGATGGCGTTCGGCGCGCTCGCCGAAGTCGACACCGGCTACCCGCTGCTGCTCGCCGAACTCACGCTGACCACCGCGTTGCGCACCGCCGCGACGTCGGTGCTGGCCGCGCAGGCGCTCGCCCGCCCCGACGCGCGCACGATGGCGCTGATCGGCAACGGCGCGCAGAGCGAATTCCAGGCGATCGCATTCCATACGCTGCTCGGCATCGAGGAAATCCGCGTGTTCGACGTCGATCCGCTCGCGACCGACAAGCTCGTGAAGAACCTCGCCGCTTACCCTGAATTGCGCGTCGTGCGCGCCGCGTCGACCGCCGACGCCGTGCGTGGCGCCGACATCGTGACGACCGTCACCGCCGACAAGGCGTATGCGACCATCGTCACGGCCGACATGATCGAGCCCGGCATGCACGTGAACGCGGTCGGCGGCGATTGCCCGGGCAAGACCGAGCTCGACGCGGGCGTGCTGCAGGCGGGCCGCGTGTTCGTCGAATTCGAGCCGCAGTCGCGCATCGAGGGCGAGATCCAGCAGATGCCGGCCGACTTCCCGGTGACCGAACTGTGGCGCGTGCTGCAGGGCGAGACGACCGGCCGCGAGCGCGCAGATGAAGTCACGGTGTTCGACTCGGTCGGCTTCGCGCTCGAGGACTACTCGGCGCTGCGCTACCTGTATGCGCTCGCGCAGCAGCACAACGCGGGCGTCGAGATCGCGCTGATTCCGCCGGCCGTCGATCCGAAAAACCTGTTCGCGCTGATCGACGATCCGGCCGCGATCGCGCAGGGTCATGCGGCGTTCGTGACCGAAGCCGTCGCCGCGTTCGCACGCTGATCGTCATCCCGGGCGGCCGGCGCGCCGCCCGATTCTCCGCCTGTCTCTTCAAACGTTCATGAATCTCGTATCGATCCAGGCGCCGGCCGCCGTCGTGATGATCCGGCCGCACCGCTTCCTGCCGAATCCGCAGACCGCGGCCGACAACGCGTTCCAGCGCACGGCCGTCGGCGGCGCGCACGACACGCTGTCGGTGTCGGCCGCCGCGCGCGACGAAGTCACGGCCGCCGCGCGCACACTCGCCGATGCAGGCGTGCGCGTGCACGTGTTCGACGATCACGGCGAGCGCGACACGCCCGACTCCGTGTTCCCGAACAACTGGTTCTCGACCCATCCGGGCGGGCATATCGCGCTGTTTCCGATGCATAGCCCGAACCGCCGCCGCGAGCGGCGCGCGGACATCGTCGAGATGCTGAAAGCGGAATACCGCGTGCAGGACGTGATCGACTACTCGGGGCTCGAATACGACGACGTGTTCCTGGAAGGCACCGGCGCGATGGTGCTCGACCACGTCGCACGCATCGCGTACACCGCGCGTTCGCGCCGCGCCGATCCGGTCGCGCTCGAGCGTTTCTGCACGAACTTCAACTTCGAGCCGATCTGCTTCGATACGGCCGATGCGAACGGCAACCCGATCTATCACACGAACGTGATGATGAGCGTCGCCACCGAGTTCGCGATGATCGGCCTCGACCTGATCGCCGACCGCCGGCGCCGCGACGAAATCGCGCAACGCCTGACCGAAACGGGCCGCACCGTGATCGCGCTCGATCATGCGCAGATCGCGAATTTCGCGGGCAATACGCTTGAGTTGTCGGGCAAGGACGGGCGCGTGCTCGCGCTGTCGCGGCGCGCGTTCGACTGCCTCACCGGCGGCCAGCGCGCGACGATCGAACGCTCCGCGCGGCTGCTGCCGCTCGACGTGTCGATGATCGAACTGGCAGGCGGCTCGGTGCGCTGCATGCTCGCAGGCATTCATCTCGCGCGGCGAGCCGCAGCACATGACGTGAAGGAAATGGATTCGGCGGCACGGCAACGCGAACCGGTGCCGCACGCCTGAGCAGGCATCCTGCGGCGGATAGCCCCGAAAGCGCCGCCGGACAACGCTTCGGCCTGAGCGGACATCCTGCGTGGATAGCCCGATGGCGCCGCCGGACGATGCTTCGGCCTGAGCGGACATCCTGCGCGAATAGCCCGATGGCGCAGCCGGACGACGCTTTGGCCTGAACGGACATCCTGCGCGAATAGCCCGATGGCGTCGCCGGACGATGCTTCGATCTGCGAATCAGATCGAAGCATCGTCCCGCCCGTTCATCACCCCGCCAGCAGCTTCAACCCGGCCGGCAACGTTTCGCCGAACACACGTGCGGTGTCGGCTTCGTCGAACGCAATCGCCTCGCGCACCATGTCGATCCACGCGGCCGACACATTCGCGGAAGACAGGCGCTTGATCACCGCCTCACGCGTTTCATCCGGCAAATCGCGTTCGCGGTCGCCTGTCATCCGCGCGATTTGCGCGACCGCGAACGCCGCGGGTTCGACCTGCTTCCAGTCCAGCGCGAACAGCGCGTCGAGCCAGCGGTTCGCGACGTCGGCCGGCACCACGCTGTGCGCGCTGCCGTAGAACGGCCGGCGCGCGCCGATCCGCCCGAGCGCCCACGCGCACAGCGTGCGCTCGGCCGGCTTCTGCAATTGCACGATCAACCGCTCGGCCAGTTCCACCTTGCGCTCGACCGGCAGTCGTTCGAGCGACGCGGACAGGCGCGTCATGTCGGCCGGGCCGACCTTGGCCGGGTCGAACGGCAGCTTGCGGCGCTTGTCGTCGGACGGTTCGAGGAACGCGATCGCATCGCGCACCTGCGTCTGCGCGTCGTCGTCGAGGCCGCCGGCCACGCGCCGCCACAACGTCCACCACTCGGACCACACCTGCGCGTCGTTCACGTACTGGATCCCGTCGTCGAACAGCGGCCACAGCTGCTCGATGCGCCACGCATCGAGCGGATGGCCGAAGCCCGGGCGCAGGCAATAGCCGGCGAGGTTCAGCCACGCGCGTTCGTGATCGGCCGAGCGCCGCCGGCGACGCGCGCGCGCAAGCAACGCGTCGAACAGCTCGCGCGCGAGCGCGACGTCCCACTCGTCGCGCGGGCCGAGCACCTGTTCAAGTTGCGCGCGCAACCGTCGCGTGTCCTTCGGCGTGACGTCCGCGGCCTTGCTGCCGAACGAGCGGTCGATCAGCTCGATCGCGTGATCGACGCGCGGATGGCGCGCGAACGCGGCATCGTCGCCTTGCGCGGGCGCATCGCCGCGCAACTGGAATTCGAGCCGCCAGCGGCGCGCTGCATCGTCGGTCGCGATGCAGTGCATTTCGAGCGTGCCGACCTCGGTCAGCGACGCGGTGAGTTTCACCGGCGTTTCGCGCGCATCGCTACCGGCCTTCGCGTCGACGACCGTCGCGATCGGCGGCAGCCGAACGAAGTCGCCGCCGTCCAGCTCGACCAGATCGCCCGGCTGGTACGCGGTGTCGGCGACCGTCGACACGAGGTGGAAACGCACCGGCTGCCCGAGCTGCAGCGCGAACGTGCGTTCCTCGAGCCGGATCTCGCGGCCTTCCTCGGCACCGCGCGGCAGCAGGCAGACGCCGCGCGCCGCCGTGGCGCCCTCGCCGTCGTCGAGCACGAGGAAATAACTGCGCGCGGAACCGCCGCCGATGCGCGGCGCATGCCCCGCCCGCGCCAGGCCATAGGCCACCGCGCCGCGCGCGACCGCCACGTCCGGATGCGCGTTGTGCAGCACGTCGAGCGGCGCGCCGCGCCACGCGCCGAGCGTCTGCGCGAGACGGCCGGCCAGCGCACCCGCGCGGAACACGCCGCCGTTGAGCAGCAGCGTGTCGGGCAGCGGGCCTTCCGCATGACGATTCAGGAACGCGGCGACGTGGCGCGTGACGGCCGGGTCGCTCGCATACGGCAAGCCGAATTCGACGATCGCGGCCCGCGCGCGGCGCGGCAGCTCGCCGGCCTCGACCTGCGGAAAGAAGCCGTCGACGACGATCTGCTCGACTTCCTGACGCGTCAGCTCGGCCGAGCGTGCGCCGCCGACGAGCTTGCTGCCCGCGCCGAGCAGCGTCACGGTGACGGAGGCCGGCGCGTCGTCGCCGAGCAGCCGCTCCTTCGCCGCGCGGCAGCGCTCGACGAGCTGCGACAGGCTCGCGGCCGACAGCCGCGTGCCGGGCTCGGTCAGCCGCGTCTCGACCAGCCGCGCGAGCGCGAGGTCCATGTTGTCGCCGCCGAGCATCAGGTGATTGCCGACGCCGACGCGCGTAAAGGACGGCTCGCCGTCGTCGCCCGGCGCGACATCGACCAGCGTGAGGTCGGTCGTGCCGCCGCCGACATCGCAGATCAGCACGCGGCGCGGTGCGGCGAAGGTGTCGCGCAACGTCGCGCGCTGGCCGTACAACCAGTCGTAGAACGCGGCCTGCGGTTCTTCCAGCAAGCGCAGCGCCGGCAGTTTCGCGCGTTTGGCCGCCTCGACCGTCAACGCGCGGGCGCCGTCGTCGAACGACGCCGGCACCGTCAGAATGACGTCCTGCTTCGCGAGCGGCGCATCGGGAAAACGCGCATCCCACGCGGCCCGCACGTGCGCGAGATAGCTCGCGCTCGCGTCGACCGGCGACACCTTGTCGACGCCGTCGGCCGCGCCCCAGGGCAGGATCGCCGCAAGCCGGTCGACCGATGCGTGCGACAGCCAGCTCTTCGCGCTGGTGACGAGCCGCCCCGGCACTTGCGCGCCGAGCGTGCGCGCATACCGGCCGATCACGGCCGGCGGTGCGCCGGCCGCATTCGCGTTGGCCTTCGGATCAGCCTTCGCACCCGCCTTCGAATCGGCCGCCCACGGCAACCGCAGCGCGTCCGGCGGCAGTTCACCCGCCGCCGGGTGATAACGCACCGACGGCAGCAGCGGCTGCGCGGCCACCGCGCCGGGGCCGACCAGCTGCTCGACGTCGAACACGCGGATCGCGTCGGAGCCGGCCTCGACGTATGCGACGACCGTGTTGCTCGTGCCGAGGTCGATGCCGACCGTATAGCGCTTCATCGCGCTCAGGCGGCGCCGCGCACGTCGAACTCGACCTTCCAGCGCTCGTTCGTGCCGCTCGGGATCGCCTCGAGTTCGAGCGTGCCGGCTTCGGTCACGCGCGCATGCAGCTTCACCGGCACGACCTCGCCGATCGTGCGCCCTTCGGCGGGCAGCGTGGCCTGGATTTCCTCGAGTTCCTGCAGCTCTTCAGGCGACCAGTAGTCGAGCAGCGTGCCGACCTGGTCCTGGCGACGCACCGACGACCCGAAGAAGCGGAACTGCACCGGCTCGCCGACGACGAGGCCGAACTCCTGCGGCGGCAACGCCGCATCCGAGCCTTCCTCCATCCCGAACGGCGCGACGCAGAGCGCCTGCACCGGCGGCTCCAGCCCCGGCACCGCGGGCATCGCCGACTCGATCGCGACGTAGTACGCACGCGCCGTGCCGCCGCGAATGCGCACGCCACGGCCGCGCTTCACGTAGCCGTAATACGCCGCGCCGCGCGCGACCGCCAGATCGAGGTCCGCGCCTTCGAGCAGGCGCGCGGCCGGCGCGCCTTCGGCGGCGAGCCAGCTATTGAGCGTATCGAGCACGCGCTGCGTGAGCAGCGGCGACTTGAACACGCCGCCGTTGAACAGCACCGCGGTCGGATGCAGGAACGTCGCACCTTGCGGCAGCGTGCGCTGCACGCCTTCGAGCGCGTCGAGCGCCGCGACCTGGCGGCCGAGGAACGCCGCGAGGTGGCGCGTGATGCCCGCGTCCTGCGCATACGGCAGGCCGAGCTGCGTCAGGCCGACGCGCGCGCGGCTCACCGGGCGCGCGGCCGCGTCGACTTGCGGGAAGAAACCTTCGAGGATCGTCTGCGTGAGTTCCGCGCGCGTCAGTTCCGTGCGGATCGAGCCGCCGATCAGCTTCGAGCCGCGGCTCGGCACGACGAGCGGCACAGCGTCGGTCGTCGGGTCGGACAGCAGCGTTTCCTTCGCCGAGCGGCACGCGTAGGTCAGCGCGCGCAATTGCCACGGGTCGGCCTGCGTGCCCTGCTGCGCGAGCTTGCGCGCGACCACGTGCGCGAGCGCGAGGTCCATGTTGTCGCCGCCGAGCAGGATGTGCTCGCCGACCGCCACGCGATGCAGTTCGAGATTGCCGTCGCGCTCGACCACCGCGATCAGCGACAGGTCGGTGGTGCCGCCGCCGACGTCCACGCACAGGATCAGGTCGCCGACCTGCACCTGCTTGCGCCAGCCGCCTTCGCTCTTCTGGATCCAGCTGTAGAGCGCCGCCTGCGGCTCCTCGAGCAGCGTCATGCGCGAATAGCCGGCGGCACGCGCGGCTTCCGCCGTCAGCTCGCGCGCGGCCGGGTCGAACGACGCGGGGATCGTGACCGTCACGTCCTGGTCGGCGAACGGCGCGTCGGGATGCGCGTGGTCCCACGCTTCGCGCAGGTGCGTCAGGTAGCGGATCGAGCTTTCCAGCGGCGACACGCGCGCCACTTCCGGCGGCGCATCGCTCGGCAGGATCGCCGCGCGGCGATCGACGCCCGGGTGGCACAGCCAGCTCTTCGCGCTCGACACGAGGCGGATCGGCGTGCCGGCGCCACGCGTGCGCGCTATCTCGCCGACCGCGAACGCGCGCGAGGCCGTCCACGGCAGCGTCAGGTCGCCCTGCGTCAGCTCGCTTTCATGCGGAAGATAGAGGAACGACGGCAGCAGGTCGCGCGACTCCAGCGCGCCGGGCGCGGTCAGCTGCGCGATCGGCAGCACCTGCTGCGTGATCGTTTCGCCGTCGCTCGCGGCGCTGTCGACGTACGACAGCGCGCAGTGGGTCGTACCGAGGTCGATACCGATCGAATAGCGCGGATCGTTCACAGTTCCACCTCCGCCGGTGCGACCACCGAGGCGTCGTGGCTGCCGGTCAGCTTCGGCAGGCGCACGTCGGCCACGCGCCAGCCGCGGTGGCTGACCGTGCCCGTGAACGGCGCGGCGCCGACCACGTTGCCCGTCACACGCACGGCCGTCGCGTCGAAGCCGGCCGGCAGCGTCACGCGGCTGCCTTCGGCTTCGTCGCGCACCGGCACGATCGTGAAATGTTCGCGCAGCGCGGCGCGGCAGCCGTCGTGCACGAGGCGTGCGGCGGCGCCGATGTCGGCGTCCGCGTAGCCGGCGATGTCTTCCTCGACGAAGTCGATGAAGCGCGCATCGCGCTGCAGCAGGCCCAGTAGTTGCAGCGCGGCTTGCGGGCTCGCTTCGCGCAGCTCGGGGGCCGGCGCCTTCACGGGCGCGGGCGCCGGGGCTGCCGCGGGGGCCGGCGCAACCGGCGCCGGCGCGACCGGTGCCGGGGCGCCGTCGCGCACGCGCAGCACGCCGGCCGCGAACTCGCGGTTGCCGATCACGGAGAAGAACGTGCCGACGGCCAGCGACAGCCGGCCGAAGAAGGACAGGTTGGATTCGGGCATGGGGTCTGGACTCCTGTGGGCTCGCGACACGGCGAGCAGCTTGCCTGGGCGCCGGGCGGCGGCGTGCGAATGCGCACTGCCGCCGCCCGGCGCGTGATTCGGGCGCGCCCTCTCGGGTGCGGAAAACCCGTATTTTGCCCTGTGGCGGGCGAACCGGGCAGAAGTTGGGGGACAGAACACAGCGGCGCGCGGGTTTTGCGCCGCGCCGGATTGCATCGGACTGCCGGCTATCGGGGGTCGGCCGGGTGTCGGCCGCGATGTTGCGGCGCGTCAGCGCGGCTTGCGGCGGCGTACCGCCTTCACCCCAAAATCGCGCGAATTCGGGCGCGCGACGTGAAACGCATGCCCCCGCATGGGGACCGCGGCGGCGTAGCGCTACATGCTTCATGCAATGTGATGTTTAATGCCCGGCAACGCCAGCATTAAAGGACACGCAATGCTCGACCTCGACGACCTTCGCCTCGTGCGCGCGATCGGCGCGTCGCGTTCATTGGCATCCGCCGCGCGCCTGCTCGACCTCACCCCGCCCGCGGTCACGATCCGCCTGCAGCGGATGGAGGCGCGGCTGGACGTCCGGCTCGCCGTGCGGCAGCCGAAAGGGATCGAGTTGACCGACGAAGGTCAGCGGCTTTATCAGGAAGCCGTGGAGATTCTCGAGCGCGTGGACGCGCTGCCGGGCAACATCGCGGGCGATCGCGGCGACGTGCAGGGCACGCTGCGCGTCGTCGCGCCGTTCGGCTTCGGACGCAAGTACGTCGCGCGGATCGTGCGCGACGTGCAACGCGCGCATCCGAAGCTCGAAATCTCGCTGCACCTGTCGGAGAGTCCGCTGACCAGCGCGTCGGGGGCCGACGTGGTCATCCATGTCGGCAGCCTGAAGTCGTCGTCGTGGATCGGCTATCCGCTCGCGCCCAACGAGCGCTTCCTGTGCGCGAGCCCCGGTTACGCGCGGCGCATCAAGCAACTGGACCATCCGTCCGACCTCGCGCGCTACGACTGCCTGTGCCTGCGCGAGAACGACGAGGACGTGCCGCGCTGGCGCTTCTCGCAAGCCGGCGACGGCAAGGGCGAATCCAGACGATCGGCGGTGATTCGCGTCACGGGCGCGCTGTCGTCGAACGACGGCACCGTCATTACCGACTGGGCACTGGCCGGGCTCGGCATCGTCGAGCGCTCCGAGTGGGACGTCGCGCCGCTGCTGGCGAACGGCAAGCTGGTCAGACTGCTGCCCGACTGGCATTTGCCGCCCGCGCCCGTGACCGCGCTGCTGCCGTCACGCACGGGCCGCTCCGCGCGGCAGCGGGTTTTCCTCGAAGCCGCGACGCAATTCCTCGCTCCGCCGCCGTGGCGCGGCAAGGCATGAGCGCGGTCCCGGGATTAAATGCTGCTTAATGCTCGATTTGGCACGCGTTAAACACGCTGCACGCCAAACGCCCTACTGTGTTCGCTGTCGGCAATCCACCGAGGCAACGCATCATGGGCATTCCCCTCCTTCTCAACACCCCCGCCGCATTGATCGACGTCGGCCGCATGCGTGACAACATCGCGCGCATGCAGGCGCGTCTGGACGCGCTCGGCGTCAGGTTCCGGCCGCACGTGAAGACGACCAAGTGCCAGCACGTCGTCGACGCGCAGGTTGCGGCCGGCGCGCAAGGCATCACGGTGTCGACGCTGAAGGAAGCCGAGCAGTTCTTCGCGGGCGGCGTGCGCGACATCGTCTACGCGGTCGGCATGATTCCCGCGAAGCTCGGCCAGGCGCTCGCGTTGCGCCGGCAGGGCTGCGACCTGAAGATCGTCGCCGACAGCCTGCAGGCCGCGAATGCGATCGCAGCGTTCGGGCGCGAGCACGGCGAGCGCTTCGAAGTCTGGATCGAGGTCGATGTCGACGGCCATCGCTCGGGGATCGCCCCCGACGACGACCTGCTGATCGACGTCGGCCGCGCGCTGGTCGACGGCGGCATGACGCTCGGCGGCGTGCTCGCGCACGCCGGCTCCAGCTACGAATACGACACCCGCGACGCGCTGGTCGCGATCGCCGAACAGGAGCGCAGCCGGACCGTGCACGCCGCGGAGCGCCTCAGGGCCGCCGGGCTGCCCTGCCCGGTCGTCAGCATCGGTTCGACGCCGACCGCGCTGTCCGCGGAGCGTCTCGACGGCGTGACCGAAGTCCGCGCGGGCGTGTACGTGCTGTTCGACCTCGTGATGCACAACGTCGGCGTGTGCGCGCTGTCCGACATCGCGCTGTCGGTGCTGACCACCGTCATCGGGCACCAGGAAGAAAAAGGCTGGGCCATCGTCGACGCGGGCTGGATGGCGATGAGCCGCGATCGCGGCACGCAGCGGCAGGCGCGGGATTTCGGCTACGGGCAGGTGTGTAGCGAAGACGGTGACGTGCTCGGCGAGTACGTGATGAGCGCGGCCAATCAGGAGCACGGCATCGTGTCCCGCATCGGGACGCCGGACACGGATATCGCGAAGCGGTTTCCGATCGGGACCCGTTTGCGGATTCTGCCGAACCACGCGTGCGCGACCGGCGCGCAACATCCGGAATACCACGCGGTGGGCGACGACGGCATCGTGCAGAGCTGGCCGCGCTTCTATGGGTGGTAAGCAGAGGCGGCGCGGTGGCGTTCGCCGGTGCGGCGAACTGATACGCCGACGTCCGGCGACGCAACCGGCCGCCGCGCGCGACCGACTGACCGCCCTCCCAACATTGACTATTTGTCCAATTCTATACAAACTATAAACCCGCGATTCACATTGCATCCGACAGGCTCCCCCACCATGCCGACCGACGCCCACCTCCTTCTTCTCGACCGGGATGTCGTCGAACCGGCCCTTCAAGCCGAACACGTGATGGCAGCGGTCCGCGAAGCCTTCGTGCTGCACAGCCAACGCGCGGGGCGCGTGTTCCCGGTCGTGCGCGAGAAGCTGCATACCGGCGGCGTGTTCGGCATCAAGTCGGGCGACGTCGCGAGCCAGGATCTGCTCGGCTTCAAGGCGGCCGGATTCTGGCCCGGCAATCGCAGCCTGGGCGGCGAGCCGCACCAGGCGACGATCGCGCTGTTCGATCCGGCCACCGGCCGCCCGCTCTGCATCATGGACGGCAACGCGATCACCACCGCCCGGACCGGCGCGGCCGGCGGCCTGGGCCTGCAGGCGCTGGCCCGCCGCGACAGTACGCGCATCTGCGTGTTCGGCACCGGTGTGCAGGCGCGCGTCCAGCTCGACCATGCGCTCACGCTGCTGCCGCAACGGTGCACGGTGCAGTACGTGAACGCGCGCGGCGAAGCGGACGCGGTGTTCGAATCGGCATTCCGCGAACGCTGCGACATCCGCGTCGCACGCGACCGAAACGATGCGGTAGCCGACAGCGACGTGGTCATCACGGCCACGCCGGGCGGCGGCCCGCTGTTCGATGCGGACGCGGTTCAGCCCGGCACCCACCTGACCTGCGTCGGCGCGGACACCGCGGGCAAGCGCGAGCTTCCCGAAGGCGTGCTGCAGCGCGCGCGCATTTTCGTGGACGATCACGAGCAGGCGCGCGGCATCGGCGAGTGCCAATGGGCGCCCGATCTGCCGCGCACCGAAATCGGCGACGTGCTCGCCGGGACCGTGTCGGTCGATCGCTCGCCGGGCGAGATCACCGTATTCGACATGACGGGGCTCGCGCTGCAGGACCTGACCGTGGCGCGCTTCCTGTATCGGCAGGCCGTCGAGCGCGGCACGGGACGCTCGATCCCGTGGCCGTGGTGAACGGCAACGGCGTGATATCTTCCATCGCCATGCGTCTATCCAAAGTTTCCGCCATCTCGTTCGATCTCGACGACACGCTATGGCCGTTCGGCCCTTCCGTCGCACGGGCCGAGGCGTCGCTGCATGCGTGGCTGATCGCGCACGCCCCCGATACCGCGAGCGTGCTGCCGACGTCGCAGACGCTGGCTCAACTGCGCGATGAATACGAACGCTCGCGGCCGGATCTCGTCGGCGACTATCGCGCGTTGCGCATCGGATCGATCCGGCTGGCGTTGCAGCGCGCGAACGAAGACGTCTCACTGACCGACCGCGCATACGACGTGTTCTATTCGGCGCGAAACCAGGTCGAGTTCTTCGACGATGCATTGCCGGCGCTCGCGTGGTTGAGCGCGCGGTTTCCGCTGATCGCGGTGACGAACGGCAATGCGGACCTTCAACTGACCGGCGGCGGCGAGTTCTTCCGTGAAACGCTCAGCGCGCGTGCGTTCGGGTTCGCGAAGCCCGAGCCGGAAATCTTCCATGCGGCCGCCGCGACGCTCGGCGTGCCTGCGGCGGAGCTGCTGCACGTCGGCGACGACTTTCACTTCGATATCGTCGGCGCGTTGAATGCGGGGCTTCAGGCAGCGTGGGTCGTGCGTCACGCAGGGGCGCAAGCGGAGCATGCTGCGCATCGTGCCCCGTCGCCGCATCTGACCGTTCGCGACTTGTCAGTGCTGTGTCGCGCGCTGGGTGCGCCTGACGCGGTGTCGTAACCGCAAGCCCGCAAGATCGCGCGGCCGCGGTCGATCACGCCCGTCGACATGACCGACCGCCGCTTCACGCCGCCTTGCGTGCGTCCGCGATCCGTTGCGGCGCCTTCGGCCGCGCATAAAGCCGCTCGAGGTACGCACGCAATTGCGGGAACGGTTCGATCAGGTGGCATTCGCTCGCCCAGTCGATCAGGTAGACCGTCACGCAATCGGCCACCGTCAGCGTGTCGCCGACGATGAATTCGCGCCCTTCGAGATGCCTGTCGAGGATCGCGGCCATCGTCGCGAAATCCTCGCGTGCCAGCTCGATATCGGCCGGCGAGCGCTTTTCCGGCGGATAGAGGAACGAATGGCGCGTAATCCGCCACAACGGCTGTTCAAGCTCCGTCACCGCGAACATGACCCATCGATAGGCCTGCGCGCGCAAAGCGAGATCGACAGGCAGCAGCGCCTTCTCCGGGTACTTGTCCGCGAGATACAGCACGATCGCGGCCGACTCGGGAATCACGAGGTCGCCGTCCACCAGCACGGGCACCTTGCCGGCCGGATTGAGACGCAGGAATTCGGGCCGCTTGTGCTCGCCTTTTAGCAGGTCGACCGACACGAACTCGAAATCCGCGTCCAGTTCCTTGAGCCCCCAGAGCGCGCGTTGCGTGCGCGTGCCGGCGAATCCGTAAAGCTTCATCGCAATGTCTCCATCGATAATGTCGGGAAAAATCGCCGCGCGCAGGCGACGGCCAATCGGCCGCTTCGAATGCTTCGAGTGCTTCGAATGCTTCGAGTGCTTCGAGTGCTTCGAGTGCTTCGAGTGCTTCGAGTGCTTCGAGTGCTTCGAGTGCTTCGAGTGCTTCGAATGATGTGAATGCTTCGAACGCTTCGATCACTTCGGCCGCTTCGCCCGCGCATGCAGCGCCTGTCGCCGCTCACATGCCGGGTACCGGGAGCACCGGCATCACGTCGATCGCATCGCCCGGGAACAGCGTGAAATGCGGATGGCCCTCGAATAGCGCGGCGGCCGCGTCGTGCGATGCGGCACGCACGACCGTGAAGCCGCTCATCGCATTGGCGGTGTCCGTCACGCCGCCCTTGCCGATCGTCTTGGTCTTGCCGAGCGGCCCGCCGGGCTCGACGATCGCGTCGCGATGCCGCTCGACCCACGCATGCCACGCGGCGATCCCTTCGCGCTCCCGCGTGCGCCGCTCGTCCTCCGGCAACGCCATCCACGCCTTCATGCCCGGGCTATCCTTGCTGCCGAGGAATACCGCGAGATACAACTGCTGTTGAGCACTCATGCTTCCTCCGTCCGATGGCAGGCACGGCGGGCTGCCGCACCTCGCCCTTGACACAGTAGGTTGATATCAACACAATTGCAACATGGCACGCAAAGAAAAGCTCCCTTTCGAAACGACGCTGATGGTGCGCGATTGCTGCCTGTGCCTGCACATGCAGCGCGCGGCGCGCAATCTCGCGCGCATCTTCGACGATGTGCTGCGTCCGCTGGATCTCACCAACGGCCAGTTCTCGCTGTTGATGTCGCTGAACCGGCCGCAGCCGGCCGCGATGAAATCGGTCGCGTCATTGCTCGCGATGGATCGCACCACGCTGACCGCCGCGCTCAAGCCGCTCGAGCGGCGCGGGCTGCTCACTATCACGACGGATCCGGACGACAAGCGCAGCCGCCTGCTCGAACTCACGCCGGCCGGTCATCAGTTGCTGGCCGAAGCGTTCCCGCTCTGGCAGCAGACCCATACCGAGATCGAACGGCCGTTCGCGCCGGAAGCAGTCGATGTGTTGCGCGGCCAGTTGCGCGCGCTGTCGGAGGATCCGGCTACGCGCGGCTGAAGCGGCGCGTCACGTCATTCACTTCCGGCCCTTCTTCGGCATCAGCAGTTGCGCGCATTCCTGCAGGAAGCGCACGGGCCCGTGCGCATGCAGTGCCTGCCCGCTGCTGAGCGCGCCGTCGATGACGGTCGCGAGCCGCAGCGCGTAGGTTTCCGGCGGTTTCATCGACAGCGAGCAGATGCCGAAAGCACGCTTCGGGCGTTGCGCCTCCATGCCGGCGGCGCACATCGCCCAGGAGGCGTCCTGTCCCGCTATCCGCCGGACGCGACTGACTCGGCAACGCCACGCCGCATAACTCGGGCCGGCTAGTGCGCGACCTCGCCGCGCCACTAGCCGATGCGCGATCGCGCGCATCGGCGTGCCGTAATCCGTCACTCGGCCAGCGCCGGTGCCACGCCGACCCGCTTCGGCACGCCGGTCACGATCGTCGCGACCGCGACGGCCAGCACCGCGGCCGCGCCCAGGAACACGCCGCCCGCGCCGTTCGCGTCGAACACGACGCCGCCGGCCGCCGCGCCCGTCGCGATCGCGAGCTGGATCGCCGCGACGATCAGCCCGCCCGCGCTCTCGGCTTCGTCGGGCACGGTGCGCGTGACCCACGTCGACCACGCGACCGGCACGCCGCCGAACGCCATCCCCCACAACGCGACGAGCACCGCGTCGATCATCGGCGCGCGGCCGAGCGCGACGAGCGCGACGCCGAGCACGACCATCAGCGCGGGCATCCCGATCAGCATCGGCCGCAGCCGGTGCTCGAGCACGCGCCCGGCGAGCGACGTGCCGACGAAGTTCGCGATCCCGTAGCCGAGCAGGATCGCCGACAGCCCGTTCACGCCGACGCCCGCGACCTGTTCGAGGAACGGCCGCAGATACGTGAAGAACGCGAAATGCCCGGTGAACACGAGGATCGTCGCGAACATCCCGAGGCCGACGGTCGGCCGGCGCAGCACGTCGACGAGCGTGCGCAGCCGCGTGGTGCCGCTCGGCGGCATCGACGGCAGCGTCATGACCTGCGACACGAACGCGAGCGCGCCGAGCCCGGCCGCGATCAGGAACACGTTGCGCCAGCCGATCAGGTGCCCGAAATAACTGCCCATCGGCGCGGACGCGATCGTCGCGACCGCCACGCCGCTGAAGATGATCGACAGCGCACGCGGCACCATCGCGGTCGGCACAAGCCGCATCGCGGTGGCCGTCGCCATCGTCCAGAAGCCGCCGAGCGCGATGCCGAGCACGACGCGGCCGATCAGCAGCATGGCCAGGTTCGGCGCGAACGCGACCGCCAGGTTCGACGCGACGAGCAGCACCGAGAACACGAGCAGCACGCGCCGCCGGTCGATCGTGCGCGTCAGCGCCGAGATCAGCAGGCTCGTGACGAGCGCGACCGTCGCGGTGGCCGTGACGGCCTGGCCGGCCACGCCTTCGGTCACGCCGAGGCTGTCGGCCATCGGCGTGAGCAGGCTCGCGGGCAGGAATTCGGCGGTGACGAGGCCGAACACGCCGAGCGTCATCGCGAATACCGCGCCCCAGGCCGGTTCACGGGGGGCCGCCGTCGAAGCGGCCGAGGAGATTCCGGGATTCATGCGGGGTTCCGTGTCGGTTAGGGAAAGTACTGATAAGGGCGTATCGTAAGGAACAGCGGCAGGACGGTCTATGACATACAATCCGTTCTTGTTGATCGATCGTCCGAATCTCGCGATGTCCGAGCCCTTGCTTCCCCCCGTGCCCGACGTACACGACCTCGTCAGCGAGTTGCTGCTGGGGATGCGCCTGAGCGGCGTGCAGTATCGCCGGATCCAGGTGCCGCGGCCGTTCGGGCTGAGCTTCGGCCATGCGCCGGGCCGCGCGCAGTTCCATTTCGTCGGGCGCGGGCCCGTGCTGCTGCGCGACGCGGACGGCACGACGGTGCGGCTCGAGGCCGGCGACGCGATCCTGCTGCCGCACGGCCGCACGCATGCGCTGGTGTCCGATCCGGACGCGCCGTGCCGCGAGATCGGCGGCTTCGCGGCCGCGAAGATCTGCGACACGGTCGCGTCGGTGGGCGCGACGACGTGCGCCGCGACGGAGCCGGCCGCCGGCGATGCGCTGATCTTCAGCGCGTGCATGGAGCTCGATCTCGGCGGCATGCAGCCGCTCGTCGGGACGATGCCGGCATTCATGCACGTCGGCACGCTGCTCGCGCGCTACCCGGAAATCCGCCCGATGCTCGACGCGATGGAACGCGAATCGTGCGCCGCGCGCGCGGGGTTCGCGGGCATCCTCGCGCGGCTCGCGGACGTGGTCGCCGCGTTCATCGTGCGCGGCTGGGTCGAGTGCGGATGCGGCGACGCGACGGGCTGGGTGCAGGCGTTGCGCGAGCCGAAGCTCGGCCGCGCGATCGTCGCGCTGCATCGCGATCCGGGGCGCAACTGGAGCGTCGCGGAACTGGCCGCCGAAGCGGGCGTGTCGCGCTCGGTATTCGCCGAGCGCTTTCTCGCGGCCACCGGGATGACGCCGGTGCGTTACCTGACCGAGTTGCGGATGCGGCTCGCCGCGCAGTGGATCGCCCGCGAGGGCGAGACGATCGAAGCGGTGGCGTACCGGCTCGGCTACGGGTCGCTCGCCGCGTTCAGCCGCGCGTTCAAGCGCGTGGTCGGCAGGCCGCCGGGCGCGGTGCGTGCCGAAGGCGACACGCACGCCGATGCGTGACGTGTAACGCGTCACGCGCAACGCACGGCGCAGCGAACGCCTGCCGGGTCGCCCCGGCATCGCACGATCGGCCGCCGCGCGTGACGATTCCGTTCAGCCGCTGCGCGCGTCGAGCTCGTCGATCAGCGCCGTCGCGCACTTCACGGCCAGCGCCGCGCACTGTTGCGCATCCACCGGCGCGCCGTTCGTCACCGCGCCCTGCACGATCCGGCCCAGCAATTCCTTCGACAGGTCGGCGATCTCGTGTTCCCGTTCCGTCATGTTCCTCTCCTGCGCGCCGGCCGGCTTCGGCCGCACGCGCGATTGCACCGGGCGCCGCGTGCGCCGCGCCCTACCTTCAACGTTGCCTGGCCCGCACGACGATCTGCGCCTGCGTGTCGCGTTCGATGCGTTCGAGCGACGCGCGCAGCGCCGTGAACTCGTCGGGCGTGCAGACCTGGCGGCCGAATTCGGCCTTCATCCTCCGCGTGACCTGCACGACGTGCGCGGCCGCATCGAATACGTAATGCGAAGTGAACTCGACGAAACGGTCGTGCACGGCCGTATCGGCCGGCAGGTCGGTCACCGCGACGTCGGCCGGCAGCGCGACCTGGCCGGTCTCGTCGAACGTGCCGCCGATGCATGCCCACGGCTGCGTGCGCACGGGCTCGGCCAGCCAGCCCTCGACCTGCGTCGCGATGCCGCCCGTGAGACTCGACAGCGCGGGCACGGCGGTCGTGCCGTCCGGCCACACGAAGTGATCGAGCGTGCCGGCATACGTGACGTCGAACGGCCCGTCCGTCGCACGGCGATCGCTCGTCGCGATCTGCGCGCGGCCGCGCAGCCCGCTTTGCCGCAGGCGTTCGTTCGCGAGCTGCCGGATGCGGTCGGGCGCCGCCCGGCGAAACAGCGTGCGTTCGAGTTCCGCGGTCCAGCCGTCGTCCTCGACGCGCGCATGAAACCGCGCGGCGCCCGGTTGCGCGGCATCGATCTCCACACGCGCGGCGCGGTGCTTCGGCTGCGTGGCCGGCGTGCGCGACAGCACGCCGGTGTCGACGAGCAGCGCCGGCCGGTCCATCACGATCGGCGGCAGGTAGCCGAACGCGATGCCGGCCGTCGTGGTGTCCGCGTAGACGCCGAGATCGGGCAGCCACGTGATCGCGTGATTGATCGCGCCGCCGCCGTAACCGGGCACCGACGGCAGCGTGTACACGGAGCCGAGATTGATCAGCACCGCTTCGCTGCGGATGCCGGCCGCCGCGAGCAACGCGCCGAACAGCGCGACGTGGTCCTTGCAGTCGCCGTAGCGGTTGCGCAGGATGTCGGTCACGCGGTGCGGCGCGGCGGCCGTCTCGCCGAGAAAAAGCGCGACGTAACGCACGTTCGCCTGCACCCAGTCGTACAGGACGCGCGCGCGATCGCGCGGATCGGCGGTGCCGGCGGTGAGCGCGCGCGCCAGTTGCACGACGGCCGGATCGTTTGCGCCCGGGTCGACGGCCGCGTTGCGGTAGCGCGCGGCGAACGCCGCGTAGTCGGGTAGCGTGGATACCACGAGCCGGTCGCCGTAGGTCGGATAGCCGACCGAGCCGTTCTCGATCCGGTCGTACGTGCCGTGCCGGTATTCGAATGCGTAGCGCGTGCGGCCGTTCGCGGTCACCGGCGGCAGCGCGACGTAACCGCGTGCGTCCGCATGCAGCGGCATGTCGGCCGGCACGTCGAAGATCAACCGCTGGTTCTCCACCGGCTCACGCGACGGTTCGACGTAGTAGCCGAAGTAACCTGCGTTGACCGGCTTCGTGCGCGACTTGCGGAACGCGACGCGCGTGCTCGATCCGGCTTCGACGCCGGGAAACACGACGGTGCGCAGCAGCCCGTCCTGGAACGTCGGCGCGCCGGCCGAGCGCGGCTCCTGCACATCGCGGATGCCTTCCGGACCGACCGGATGCGCGACGCCGTCGCGATCGATCGTCTCGGCCGCGACCAGGTCGACCTTCTCGAGGTTCTTGTCGAACCACACGTAACGCTGCGCGATCGCATCGATCCCGTTCGCATCGTTCGCGCGCAGTGTCGAATCGTCGTCCTCGTCGAGCGAGCCGTCGTGCTGGATCACGAATACATGGACGTCGCTGACGAGCGTGACGGGCGCGGCGTCGCCCGCGTCGGCGAACGCGGGACGCACGAACGCCAGCGCGATCGCGGTCACGGCAACCGCGAGCGCTGCGGCGCGACCCGGCAGCCTGCCGGTCGATCGGAACGGAAAACGCACCACGTCGAAGCTCTCCGCGCGTTCGTGTTCAGGTCGGGACGCAACGGGCACGCATTGGCGCGCGCCGCGCCCCGTCGTTCAACCCAGTGTGGGTGACGTGCCCGCGAGCGTCAAGCCACGGGGCGGCGGCCCGCGCCGCCATGCAGCGGGCGCACGAGGAAGCGCGCATGCGTCATGCAGGCATGACTGTCGCACTTTCGCGCCCTGCTGGCTGCGCGATCGCCATTTATGTCATGTCGCGACATATTATTTGGGCGCGTAACGCGCGCGTGCGAGGTCGCCGAAACGCATGACGATCGGGTGAATTCGACACGCCGACATGGGGATGGAGACATCGTGCCGATCGACACGAATTCGAAATCGGTATCTCGTGATCGCGTTCGCGCTGCCGGGCGTGATCCCGATCGGTGCGCTGCATCTCGAACGGTGGCATCCTGAACGTGTCGGCGCCGCGATCGGCGCGCGGCTCGGAATCGCGCTGATCGAAGCGATGCCGATGCTGACGCGAACGCGGCCTGGCCCTCGTTCTTGCCCCCCCTTTCCGCTGCGCCGTGTGCGCGTTCGCGGCTCGGGGTCGGAACGACCGGCACCGGCCCCTACCTGCCGGAGGCGACATGGAAAACGCTATCGTCGCGATCATCCTGATGCTCGCGGTCCTCGTGTTCGCAGTGCTGTTCTTCGCGGAACGGCGCAGCCGCGACCGCACGCGCGACCGGCTGCTGCACCGCTCGTCGCAGCGCTCGGCACGCTCGCATACGCATCACCATTCGTAAGCGGAAAGCGCGCCGCGCACGTCGAGCCCCTTCATGCGTACAGCCCCGGAATAGCGGCACATGTTTCTCGAGGACATCAACGGGCGCAGAAGGGCGCTCGCGGTCCGGCTGCTTGCGCGTCGAGCGTCGTTGCGCTCAATGGCAATCGCCGCCGCGCTTGCCGCGCCACGTCCACGCGAGCGTGTATGCGCCGGCCTGTGCATGCTGCCCGTGCAATTGCCCCTTGAGGTCGTCGCGCGTCGGCGTCACATCGCCCGTCACGGTCGCGTTGCCGCGGCCCTGTTCGTTCGCGCAGCGCGTGCGCCCGGCCCGGCGTGCGTTATTGCTGCACGAGTTCGACGCGGCGGTTCTGCGCGCGGCCGGCGTCGTCGCCGTTGGACGCAACCGGCGACAGCGACCCGACACCCTTCGCGACGAGCCGCGCCGGCGCGATCTTGTAGGTCGTCGCCAGTGCCTGCGCGACGGCCTCCGCACGCTTTTGCGACAGGTCGGCGTTGTGCGCGAACTGCCCTTGATTGTCGGTATGGCCGACGATGTACACCTTCAGCGCCTGATTCGCCGTCAGCAGCTTCGCCATCTCGTCGAGCTGCGGCTTCGACTCGGGCTTCACCTGCGCCTTGTCGGTGTCGAAGTAGATGCCGTACAGCGCGACCTTGCCCGTCGCGACGAGGCCCTTCTGCAGCGCACCGGAATCGAGTACCTTGACTTGCCCGGTCTGCATCGGCTTCACTTCGACGACTTCCTCGTAGACGAGCGTGCGCTTGTTCGATGCCGAATTGTCCATGATGTGCAGGAACACATACGCATCGCCGGACGCTCGCGGCAGCTTCGCGAGGATCGTGCGGTGCTTGTCGCCGAAGTTCGCGTCGCCGCCGCCCGCCTGCCGCAGCCGGCCGGAATTGATCACGACGCTCTGGAAGTCGTTGCCGCCGCTCTTTCCGCACTGCTCCGCCGTGCAGCGGAACAGAATCTGGAAGCCGCCCTTCTGCAGCGCGTCGAGATAGTTGCGCTCGACTTCCAGCGTCGACCGGCCGCCGTCGATCGCGTACGAGATCCGCGTGATCTTGCCTTCGAGATTCAGGCCCTTGGCGGTCCTCTCGTCGTCGATCGGCTGGTTCGGCAGGAAGGCCTCGTCGAACGGCGTCTGCGAATATGCGGTGATGGTCGCGCCGGCGAAACGCGTGAGCAACGGATGATCTTTCGCACCCGGCTTGTCGCCGCCAGCGCTCGCCAGCGACGAAAGTGACAGCAGCGCGGCGGCGAACAGTGCGTTGCGGCCACGGCGCGCGACATGGAATACGGACGATGCTGCGTTCTTCATTGAGCCCCTCGGAAAGGATTTGTCGTTCTGTTGATGGCGTCGAAGCGCGCGCATCTTATCAAATCTTTCCGGGAAAACGGGCAATAGCTTTCGGATACTGAACGTTCTGACGCGCCACGTCATGTTGAATCGTTTCCAGGCGTGCGCGGGCGTCTCCCGCGTGCATCGCTACCCGACGTTCATCGGCAGCAGCACCATCTGCCGCCCCTCGACGTGCAGCCGCGCCTGCAACTCGACAGGCGTCTGGTTGTGCAGCCACGCGGTCAGGAAATTCACGCGCCTGAAGATCAGCTTGCTCGCGAAGCACACCGCGTTCGGATAGGCATCGAGCGTCGACGACGCGAGGTTCATGAATTCGACGACCGGGTTCGTGCCGAACGCGATCCGGTAGTCGGCCGCGATGCCGTTGCGGCGGCAGTGCGCGACGTAGTAGTCGAGCGCTTCGGTGATCGTGTGACGCAGCCGCTCGAGATGCTCGTGCCCGTCGTACGCCTTCGCATCGACCTCGCCCACCGCGAGAAAGATCACGTTGCGAAAGTGCCCGGGAAACAGCCGGTTCACCCACAGCAGCGCATGCATGCTCGCGCCGCGATGCTTGCCGACCAGCAGCACCGCGGTCGGCTGCGACGGGTCGGGCTTGCCCGGCGCCGTCGCCTCGTCGACTGCCGGCGGCGGCCCCGAGAACAGCGCGTCTTCCTTCGCGAGCTGCGCGCGCGTGTACGCGTAGTGGCGGTTGATCATGACGCACAGCGCGATCACCGCGCTCGTCACGAGCACCGTGAGCCAGCCGCCGGCCGTGAACTTCTCGATCAGCGTGATGACGAGCACCGTCGACGTCACGCTGAACCCGAGCGCCGACAGGAAGAAGTGCTTGAACCAGCCGCGCTCGCTGCGATGGCGCCACCAGTACGTGCACAGCCCCAGCAGCGACATGCTGAACGTGAGGAACACGTTGATGCTGTACAGCACGACGAGCACGTCGACGCTGCCGTGCGTCCACAGCAGGATCAGCAGGCCCGACAGGCCGACGACGATGATGCCGTTTTGCCGCACGAGGCGCGTCGACAGGTCGCGGAAATGGCGCGGCACCCACGAGTCCGACGCCATGTTCGACAGCACCGCCGGCCCGTCGAGAAAACCCGTCTGCGCGCCGACCAGGAGCAGCCCTGCCTCGAACGCGAGCACCGCCGCGAGCAGTGCGTGGCGCGCGACCGCGGAGCCGAGCCCGAGATGATCGATCACGCTGCCGAACACGACGGCGTTGAGCGTCTCGCCTTCGACGGGCCGTGCGTGCCACAGCATGTACAGCAGGATGATGCCGCCGGCCGTGAACGCGAGCGACGTCGACATGTACCACATCGTCGCCTTGCCGTTCGGCACGCGCGGATCCGCGAGCATGTTCACGTTGTTCGATACGGCCTCGAGGCCCGTATAGGTGCCGCCGCCGAGCGAGAACGCGCGCATCAGCAATGCGAGCATCACGAACACGCCGAGCGATTGCGACATCCCGTGCGCCTCGTGCACCGCGTCGGGCACGATCGTCGCCAGCGCGCTGCCGTGCACCGCGACGCCGTACACGATCAGCCCGAAATGCAGCACGACGAAGCCGATGAAGATCGGCAGCAGCACCATGATCGATTCGCGCATCCCGCGGAAGTTGAGCCCCGTCATCAGCAGGATCAGCACGATCTCGGTCGTGAGCTTGAACGCCTGCGCACTGACCGGCAGCAGGCTGAAGAACGCGTCGACACCGCTCGCGAGCGACGTCGCGACGGTCAGCACGTAGTCGACCAGCAGCGCCGCGCCCGACACGAGCCCCGGCTTCGACCCGAGCAGCGAGGTCGCGACGCGATAGCCGCCGCCGCCGGTCGGGAACAGCTCGATCACCTGGTTGTAGCCGAGCGCGATGATGAACACGGTCGCCGCGGTGGCGCAGGCGAGGAACAGCGCGAGCGGCGTGTGGTGCGCGAGCGCGAGGAACGCCTCCTCCGGGCCGTAGCACGACGACGACAGGCCGTCCGCACCGAGCCCGACCCAGGCCAGCAACGGCGTCACCGCGATCGCATGGCGCGTGCGCGGATCGAGCGGGTCCAGCGGCTTTCCGACGAGCAGCTGCCACATCTTCTGGAATGCGGTCACGGTCCCCTCCCGGGACGCCGGGCGCGGCGGCGTCATCTTCTAAAGCTAGCCGACGCCCGGCCGCTGCACCAGTCCGCACAATCCATGAGACGCGGTCGGCGGCACGGCGTCGCTTTCACCGCGTAAGCGGCCGGCACGCCGCGCGTCGGCCGAAGCGGCGTGCCCGTACCGCCCGCCGGCCGCCGGCCGATCGCGCGGATCGCGCGGATCGCGCACGGCATCGTCATCGCGGCCGCCCTCACCGCCTTCGCTGCCTTCGCTGCCTTCGCTACCTTCACCGCCCCGGACGACCACCGGCCCGATCCCGCCCACCTCTCATCACGGTTCTCCCGCCGGGCGATCACATCGACCACATCGTTCGCATCACCCGCATGACCCGCACGGTTCGCGCCGGACGCGATACCCGCCCGCGCCCCCGTCATGCGTTGTTCCCCGCAATTCGACATTTGTGCGCGCGCAACAATGGCGGTGCCTCGCGGCCGGCGCCGTGCGGGGGCAGGTTCCACGTCGCCGGCCGCGTCGGTCTCTGAAAAACCACATCTCTCGAGGACATACCATGCAACTCCAATCCCATCCGGCGTGCCGTCCGTTTTACGAAGCAGGCGAACTCACGCAACTGACCGCGTTCTACGAAGAAGGCCGCAACGTCATGTGGATGATGCTGCGATCGGAGCCGCGGCCGTGCTTCAACCAGCAACTCGTCACCGACATCATCCATCTCGCGCGCGTCGCACGCGACTCGGGCCTGCCGTTCGACTTCTGGGTGACGGGCTCGCTCGTCCCCGAGCTGTTCAACGTCGGCGGCGACCTGAGCTTCTTCGTCGACGCGATCCGCAGCGGCCGCCGCGACCAGCTGATGGCCTACGCGCGCTCGTGCATCGACGGCGTATACGAGATCTACACGGGCTTCGGCACCGGGGCGATCTCGATCGCGATGGTCGAGGGCAGCGCGCTGGGCGGCGGCTTCGAGGCCGCCCTCGCGCACCACTACATGCTCGCGCAGAAGGGCGTGAAGCTCGGCTTCCCCGAGATCGCGTTCAACCTGTTCCCGGGCATGGGCGGCTATTCGCTGGTCGCGCGCAAGGCGGACCGCGGGCTCGCGGAATCGCTGATCTCGTCCGGCGAGGCGCATGCGGCCGAGTGGTACGAGGATCGCGGGCTGATCGACCAGACGTTCGACGCGGGCGACGCATATCTCGCGACACGCACCTTCATCGACGTGATGAAGCCGAAGCTGAACGGCATCCGCGCGATGCTGCGCGCCCGCGAACGCGTGTTCCATCTCACGCGTTCCGAGCTGATGGACATCACCGAGGAATGGGTGCACGCGGCGTTCACGATCGAGCCGAAGGATCTCGCGTACATGGAACGCCTGGTGATGCTGCAGAACCGGCGCGTATCGAAGCTGCGCACGGTGTGACGTGAGCGGCGCGCCGCCGCGCAAGCGGCGGCGCCCGTCATGCGGGGAGGCTCAGGCGATCAGCCTGAGCTTTCTGGTTTCCGCGAGCCAGGCCTCGAAGGCCTGGGCCGGCATCGGCCGCGCGAAGTAGAAACCCTGCGCGTGGTCGACGCTGATCTGCTTCAGGAATTCGGCTTCCGCGTGCGTCTCGACGCCCTCGGCGACCACCGAGAAACCGAGCGCCCGCGCGAGCGACACGACCGAGCGCACCAGCGCCTGCGAGCGCGGGTTGCGGTCGATGCCCGTGATGAAGCTGCGATCGAGCTTGATCGAATCGAGCGGCAGCCGCGACAGTTGCGACAGCGACGAATAGCCGGTGCCGAAATCGTCGAGGTGAACCTCCGCGCCGAGCTGGCGGAACTGCTTCATCAGCTCGTGCGCCGCTTCTTCGTCCTCGATGAAGCTGCTTTCGGTGAGCTCGATGTCGACGAGGCTCGGCTTCAACCCGGCGCTGTCGAGGATCGACGCGAACTGATCGACGATGTTCATGTCCTGCAACTGCCGCGCGGACACGTTCACCGCGATCCGCACGTCGAGCCCCTTCGCCTTCCACGCGGCGGCCTGCGCGGCCGCGGTGCGCATCACCCAGCGCCCGAGCGGCGCGATCAGCCCCGATTCCTCGGCGAAGCGGATGAACTCGATCGGCGCGACGAGCCCGCGATCCGGCGACTGCCAGCGGATCAGCGCCTCGACGGCGTGCACGTCGCCGGTCGCGATGTCGACGACCGGCTGGTAGTGCAGCACGAACTGCTCTTCCTCGAGCGCCTTGCGCAGGTTCGTGTCGAGCCACATGTACTTCGCGACCTTCTGGTTCATCTCCAGCGAGAACACGCGGTACGTATGCTTGCCCTCTTCCTTCGCGACGTACATCGCGGTGTCGGCGCTGCGGATCAGCGTTTCGAGCGAATCGCCGTGCTGCGGATACATCGCGATGCCGATCGAGCAGCTCGTGTAGACCTCCACCAGCCCGAGGTGGATCGGCGTACGCAGCCGCTCGAGGATGATCTGCGCGGTCGCCTCGAGCAGCGGCCGCGTGCCGTGCTCGAACAGCACCAGGAATTCGTCGCCGCCGAGCCGCGCGAGCGTCGCGCCGGACGGCAGGCAGCCGCCGATGACCGCGGACACGTCCTGCAGCAGGCGGTCGCCGGTGATGTGCCCGTAGTGGTCGTTGACGCGCTTGAAGTTGTCGAGATCGAGGAACAGGATGCCGACCTGGCCGCGCACGTCGGTGCGGTCCGCGGCCAGCGCGACGCGGATGCGCTCGCTGATTGCATGACGGTTCGGCAAGCCGGTCAGCACGTCGGAATTCGCGAGTTCGCTGAGCCGCTGCTGCGCGTTGCGCTCCTCGGTGACGTCGACGCCCGAGCAGATCAGGAACTGCTCGTCGGCGCCGCTGCCGCTCTGCACGAACTTGTTGCGGAACTGGAACAGGCGCGGGCCGTTGACCGTGTTGATGTAGCGCTCGACCTCGAACGCCCGGTTGCTCGCGAAAAAGCCGGTGATGTTGCTGCGTGACTGCGCACCCTGGTCGGGGCTCATGAACAGCTCGAACGCGCTGCGGCCGATCACGTCGACCTCGCGCTTGCCGGTCACTTCCTCGCACAGGCGGTTGAAGCGCTGCACCATGCCGTTGCGGTCGAGGATCACGACGAGCGAATTCACCTCGGACACGACCTGCTCGGCGAACGCGAGCCCGTGCGCGAGGTCGCCCGCGACGGACGCGGTATCGGAATAGGCGGAGGCGGTGCCGGCCCAATTGGCGGTGTCGACCTTCCTGCCGACCAGATGGAGGCTGACCGGATCGCCGAACAGCGCGAGTTCGAGCACGAGGTGCGACGTGACGCCGGTGAGCGCGCGGATTCGCGCGGCCTGCTCGCCGGTCAGCGCCACCGCGACATTGGTCAGGCCGCGAACGGCGGCCAGCTCGAGTGCATTGCTGTCGCTGCCGAGCCGCCAGCACGGGCTATGCGTACCGAGATGCGCTTCGAGCACGGCGCGATCGTTTTCGTCATCCATGGACACGCCCCGATCCAGAAAAAACGCACAGTGTAGACGGAGGCGAGCCGGCCGCCCCCGATCCCGGGGCGCGCAGTGCGCGTACCTGGTGGGGCAGTCGTGATGACCGTGCCAGTGGCCCTCGTTCCGTACTTGTTTCCAACCAATGCGAACCGGCGTTCGCGCATCTCGCGCGCAGGTTTTCCAAACGAATGATGGAACCCATCTTATCAAATGACGAAGAAGATTGGCACTCACATTTGGAACGGGGTGTCAAGGAATCGGAACTCGGTTGGCATGACGGATTTTTCGTGATCGGCGGGAGGCACGAAGCCGGTCGCGAACGCGTCGAACCCGGCCGGTGGAATCGCCGGAGCGCCCCGCCGGACGGCGGTTTGCGGGAAATCGAGGCATCCCGGCAGCGATGTGTCGGCACGGCGCTGCGGCGGGGTCGGATCGCATTGCGCCGCGCGCGGAATCGGGGATTCTCGTTGCCCGTTCGTGCGTGAATGCGCGCCCTTATTCCCAGCGCTATTGCAACATCGCGTCGATCGGTGCGAGCGAATAGATCGCCGGACCGCGCAGCCGATGCAGCGGCATGAATGGAACCGGTGCGATCGCCGCCCCGGAACGCGCGAAAGCGGTGCGGCGGGCGCCCCGCCGCACCGCTTTCCGCGTGCGCCCCCCTGCCGCTCAGCCCGCCGCGCCGTACCCGCCGCCGCCCGGCGTTTCGACGACGAACACGTCGCCCGGCGCCATCTGCGCGCGGCCGATATGCTCGAGCGTCTCGACCGTGCCGTCCGCCCGCTCGATCGTGTTGCGACCGAGCGCGCCGGCCTCGCCGCCCGCCGCGCCGAACGGCGCGTGGATCCGGTTGTTCGACAGGATCGACGCGGTCATCGGCTCGAGGAAGCGGATCCGCCGCACCGCGCCGTCGCCGCCGCGCCAGCGCCCGGCGCCGCCGGAACCCGCGCGCAGCCGATGCGAGTCGAGCCGCACCGGATAGCGCCATTCGAGCACCTCCGGGTCGGTCAGCCGCGAGTTCGTCATGTGCGTCTGCACCGCGCCGACGCCCGCGAAGCCGTCGCCCGCGCCGCTGCCGCCGGCGATGGTCTCGTAGTACTGGTAGCGATCATTGCCGAACGTGAAGTTGTTCATCGTCCCCTGGCTCGATGCGACGCAGCCGAGCGCGCCGTACAGCGCGTTGGTGATCGCCGACGACGTCTCGACGTTGCCCGATACCACGGCCGCCGGATACTCGGGGTTCAGCATCGAGCGCGCCGGCACGATCACCGTCAGCGGCTTCAGGCAGCCGGCGTTCAGCGGGATGTCGTCGCCGACCAGCGTGCGGAACACGTACAGCACCGCGGCCATGCAGACGGCCTTCGGCGCGTTGAAGTTGTTGCCGAGCTGCGCGGACGTGCCGGTGAAGTCGATCTCCGCGCGCCGCGCCGCGCGGTCCACGCGGATCGCGACGCGAATCTCGGCGCCGTTGTCGAGCGGATAACGATACGCGCCGTCCTGCAGCGCGCCGATCACGCGCCGCACCGCTTCTTCCGCGTTGTCCTGCACGTGCCCCATGAACGCGAGCACGACGTCGCGGCCGAACTGCCCGACCATTCGCCGCAGCTCGTCGACGCCCTTCTGGTTCGCCGCGACCTGCGCGCGCAGGTCCGCCATGTTCTGCTCGACGTTGCGCGCCGGATAGCGGCCCGACGCGAGCAGCGCGCGCGTGTCGGCATCGCGCAGCACGCCCGCCGACACGAGCTGCCAGTTGTCGATCAGCACGCCTTCTTCGTCGATGTGCGTCGAATCGGGCGGCATCGAGCCCGGCGTCGTGCCGCCGATGTCCGCATGGTGGCCGCGCGAGCCGACGTAGAACAGCGGCGTGTCCGAGCCGTCCGCGAACACCGGCGTGATGACGGTGACGTCCGGCAGGTGCGTGCCGCCGTGATACGGGTCGTTCAGCATGAACACGTCGCCGTCGCGCATGCGGCCGCGGTTGCGCTCGATCACCGTGCGGATGCTCTCGCCCATCGAGCCCAGATGCACCGGCATGTGCGGCGCGTTCGCGATCAGGTTGCCGTCGCCATCGAAGATCGCGCACGAGAAGTCGAGCCGCTCCTTGATGTTCACCGAATACGCGGTGTTCTGCAGCCGCAGCCCCATCTGCTCGGCGATCGACATGAACAGGTTGTTGAAGATCTCGAGCCGCACCGGATCGGCATCGGTGCCGAGCGAGCGGCGCGTCGGCAGCGGCGTCGTGCGGGTCAGCACGAGGTTGCCTTGCGCGGTCATCTGCGCGCGCCAGCCGGGTTCGACGACGGTCGTGCCGTTCTTCTCCGCGACGATCGCCGGGCCGTCGATCGTGTCGCCGGCCAGCAGCGCGTCGCGCACGTACAGCGCCGCGTCGTGCCATTGGCCGCCGGAATGGAAACGCACGGCGCTGTGCGCGCGTGGCGCCGCGCCCGTGTCGCGCGGCACGAGCGGCGCGATCTCGACCGGCGCATCCGAGCGGCCGATCGCCTCGACCGATGCCAGCTCGGCGACCAGCGGCGTGCCGGGCATCAGGAACGCATAGCGCTGCCGGTACGCGGCCTCGAACGCCTGCTGCATCGCGGCGACGCTGCCGGCCGGCACGTCGAGCGCGGAATCGGTGCCCTGGTAGCGCAGGTGCACGCGCCGCTCGGTCGCGATGCGCTCCGGCGCCACGCCCTGTTCGAGCAGCGCGCCGACCGCGTCGTCGGCCAGCCGGTCGAGCGCCGCGTTCAGCGCCGGCAACGATTCATCGGACAACACGGCTTCCACCGCGCGCTCGCGCATCGCGGTCTGGTCGGCGAGCCCCATCCCGTAAGCGGACAGCACGCCCGCGAGTGGATGCGCGAACACCTGCGTCATCCCGAGCGCGTCGGCCACGCCGCAGGCGTGCTGGCCGCCCGCGCCGCCGAACGTCGTCAGCACGTAGCGCGACACGTCGTGGCCGCGCTGCACCGAGATCTTCTTGATCGCGTTCGCCATGCTGCCGATCGCGATTTCCAGGAACCCTTCGGCCAGCGCCTCGGGCGTGTCGCGCCGCCCGGTCGCCGCGTGAATCTCGTCGGCGAGCGCCGCGAATTTCGCGGCCACGCCGTCGCGGTCGAGCGGCTGGTCCGCATGCGGGCCGAACACGCGCGGGAAGTGATCGGGCTGGATCTTGCCGAGCATCACGTTGCAGTCGGTCACCGTCAGCGGGCCGCCGCGCCGGTAGGCGGCCGGCCCCGGGTTCGCGCCGGCCGATTCGGGCCCGACGCGCAGCCGCGCGCCGTCGAAGCCGAGCACCGAACCGCCGCCGGCCGCGACCGTGTGGATGCTCATCATCGGCGCGCGCATCCGCACGCCGGCCACCTGCGTCTCGAACACGCGCTCGAATTCGCCGTTGTAGTGCGACACGTCGGTCGACGTGCCGCCCATGTCGAAGCCGATCACGCGCTCGAAGCCGGCCGCGCGCGCGGCGCGCACCATCCCGACGATGCCGCCGGCCGGGCCGGACAGGATCGCGTCCTTGCCCTGGAACGCGTCGGCGCGTGTCAGGCCGCCGCTGCTCTGCATGAACTGCAGGTTCACGCCGGGCATCTCGTGCGCGACCTGCTCGACGTAGCGGCGCAGGATCGGCGACAGGTAGGCGTCGACCACGGTCGTATCGCCGCGCGACACCATCTTCATCAGCGGCGACACCTCGTGCGACACCGACACCTGCGTGAAGCCGATCCGGCGCGCGAGGTCCGCCAGCGCGCGCTCGTGCGCGGTGTAGCGATAGCCGTGGATCAGCACGATGGCCAGCGCCTGCACGCCCGAGTCGAACACGCGGCGCAACGCCGCTTCCGCGCGTTGCACGTCGAGCGGCACGACGACGTCGCCGTGCGCGCCGATCCGCTCGTCGACCTCGACGACCGTCTCGTACAGCGCATCGGGCAGCACGATGTCGAGATCGAACAGGCGCGGCCGGTTCTGGTACGCGATGCGCAGCACGTCGCGAAAGCCGCGCGTCGTCGCGAGCGCGGTGCGTTCGCCCTTGCGTTCGAGCAGCGCGTTGGTCGCGACCGTCGTGCCCATCTTCACCATGTCGACGCGCTCGGGCGTGATCGGCTCGCCGTCGGCGAGGCCGAGCAGGTGGCGGATGCCGGCCACGGCCGCATCGCGATACTGCTCGGGATTCTCCGACAGCAGCTTGTGCGTGACGAGCGAGCCGTCGGGCCGGCGCGCGACGATGTCGGTGAAGGTGCCGCCGCGGTCGATCCAGAATTGCCAGCGCGCGGCGTCGGAGGAAACGGGGAAAGTGTGTCGGTCAGTCATGGCGATGAACTCGATGCGTCGTTGAACGAAGGACGAGCGCCGCCGCACGGCGCGCGTCGCGCGCCGCGTGAGGGCTTCGATGAAAAGGGAGCGGTAGAAAGGCGGCGGGCGGGCGCCCGCCCATGCGGCGTTATGCGGCGTCGAGTTCGCGGCCGCGCGTCTCGGGCAGCGTCAGCGCGGCGACGATCAACACGCCGTAGGCGGCGACCGCGAAGATCCCGATGCTCGCGCCGAGCCCGTAGTGCTTCGACAGCGCGCCGATCAGGAACGGGAACAGGGCGCCGATCGCGCGGCCCACGTTGTAGCAGAAGCCCTGGCCCGAGCCGCGCACCCGCGTCGGGAACAGCTCGGTGAGGAACGCCCCCATCCCGGAGAAGATGCCCGATGCGAAGAAGCCGAGCGGGAAGCCGAGCCACAGCATCGACGCGTTCGTGAGGTGCAGCACCGGCGACGTGTAGGCGAACGCGATCACCATCGAGCCGAGCGCGAACAGGATGAAGTTCGGCTTGCGGCCGAGCCGGTCGGTCAGGTACGCGCTCGTCAGGTAGCCGGCCCACGAGCCGAAGATGATCATCGCGAGATAGCCGCCGGTGCCCATCACGGTCAGGTGCCGCTCGGTCTTCAGGAAGGTCGGCAGCCAGGTCGTGATCGCGTAGTAGCCGCCCTGCGCGCCGGTGGTCAGCAGCGCCGCGCGCAGCGTCGTCGACAGCAGCTTCGGCGCGAAGATTTCGGTGAGGCGCGGCGCGTCGGCTACCTTCGCCTGCGTGGCCTTCTCCTTCTCGTAGACGTCCGGCTCCTTCACGTAGCGGCGGATCACGACCACCAGCAGCGCCGGCGCGAGGCCGACGAGGAACAGCGCGCGCCAGGCCTGTTCGGCCGGCAGCACCGAGAACAGCAGCGCATACAGCAGCGCCGACAGCCCCCAGCCGATCGCCCAGCCCGACTGCACGAGGCCGACCGCCTTGCCGCGATCGCGGGCGCGGATCACTTCGCCGATCAGCACCGCGCCGGCCGTCCATTCGCCGCCGAAGCCGAAGCCCATCAGCGCGCGCGCCGCGAGCAGCTGGTGATAGTTCTGCGCGAGCCCGCACAGCGCGGTGAACACGGCGAACCACAGCACCGTCAGCTGCAGCGTGCGCACGCGGCCGATCCGGTCGGACAGGATGCCCGCGATCCAGCCGCCGAGCGCCGACGCGAGCAGCGTCATCGTGCCGATGAAGCCGGCGTCCGCGAGCGAGATGCCCCAGGTCGCGACGAGCGTCGGGATCACGAACGACAGCATCTGCGTATCCATCCCGTCGAGCATGTAGCCGACCTTGCAGCTCCAGAACGCGCGGCGTTCGCGCGGCTGCGCGTCCGCATACCATCCGAACAGGCCGTTGCGTGCGGGGCCCGCGGGGTCGGCGGCGGGCGCCGCGAGGGTCTTGCTTTCCATGGTGAAGCTCCTGTCGAAATATGCGGTCGAAACCTTGCGTGTGGTGTCGTGCGCTTCTTGCGTCGCGCGTTGCTTGCGCGCGTCGCGCTGCGGGTGCGCGCCGCCCTCCGGGCGGGCGGATCGTCTGTGGTCGCGGCATGCCGCCGCGTCGGGGCCGGACCGGCGCCCATGCGGGCCGCCGGCGTCGGTCGGTCAGAACACGGCCAGCGACGCGTTCGTGATGTCGGTCATCAGCATGTATCCGGGCGTATGCGCGATCGCGAGCGGCAGCTTCGCGTCCATCAGCGCGGTTTGCGGCGTCACGCCGCACGCCCAGAACACCGGCAGTTCGCCGTCGCGCACCGTCACCGCGTCGCCGAAATCGGGCGCGCCGAGATCGGCGATGCCCAGCTCCTGCGGATGGCCGATATGGACCGGCGCGCCGTGCACGCCCGGGAACCGGCTCGTGATCTGCACCGCGCGGATCGCGTCGGCGCCGCGCAGCGGCCGCATCGACACGACCAGCTGGCCGCCGAAGATTCCCGCGCGCCGGTTCGGAATCGTCGTACGGTACATCGGCACGTTGCGACCCTCCTCGATGTGGCGCAGCCCGATCCCTTCGCGCGCCAGCATGTCCTCGAACGAGAACGAGCAGCCGATCGCGAACACGACGAAATCGTCGCGCCACAGCGCTTCGAGCGATTCGACCCGCTCGGTCAGGCGCCCGTCGCGGTAGACGTTGTAGCTCGGCACGTCGGTGCGGATGTCGAGATCCTCGCCGAGCACGTCGAGCCGGAACGCGCCGGGTTCGCCCACGCCCAGCAGCGGGCACGCTTTCGGGTTCGCCTGGCAGAAGCGCAGGAAATCGTGCGCGTACGCGTTCGGCAGGATCGCGAGATTCGCTTGCGCGAACGGGCCGCACTGGCCGGCCGTCGGGCTGCGGAACGTGCCGTTGCGCACGGACTGGCGGAATTCGGTAGGCGTCATGATGGTCGCGGGCAGATCGATATGTCGTCGGAATGACGGTTGCGTCAGCGGATACGGCGAAGAATAGAAAAGAAAAAATCTTGTCGCCAACGAGTTTTTTTGCGCCGCGTGTATAGAATTTCTTTACACGAAGCCGGGTTTTCCCCAGTCCCGTTCATTTTTTCAGCGGGGCAAGCTGCGCGCCCAACGCCTTGCCGACCGCCATGAACACGCGTTTCCTCGAAACCTTCGTCACGCTCGCGAAGCTGCGCAACTTCCGCACGACGGCCGCCGCGCTGCATGCGACGCCGGCCGCGATCTCGCAGCGCCTGAAGGCGCTCGAGGACGAATTGCAGACCGTGCTCGTCGATCGCGACAGCCGCGAATTCCGGCTCACGCCGAACGGCGAGTACCTGCTCGGCTATGCGAAGGCCGTCGTCGAGGCGACGCACGAGCTGCAGGCCGCCGCGGCCGGCGAAAGCGCGCTGCGCGGCAAGTTGCGGCTCGGCGTGATCGAGACGGTCGTGCACAGCTGGCTGCCGCATTACCTGCGCCGCCTCGCCGCCGACTATCCGCAACTGGAGATCGACCTGACCGTCGACGTCAGCGTCGTGCTGCAGCGCCGGCTGATGGCCGGCGAACTGGACCTGATCATTCGCGTGGAGGGAAGCGACGAGGCGTCGGTCGTCTGTGACGCGCTCGCGAACTATCCGGTGCGCTGGATCGCGCGCGCGGGGCTGCTGCCGACTGCGCGCACCGGCCTCGCGCGGCAGGTGCTGCGCCAGCCGATCCTGACCTACGGGCGCGGTACCGCGCCGCACCGCGCGCTCGAGGACATCGTGCGCACGCTCGCGCACGCGCATGGCGTGCCGCTGTCGGAGACGCGCATCACCGGCTCGCCGTCGATCTCGGTGATCGTGCAGCTCGTGCGCGACGGCTTCGGCGTCGCCGCGATTCCGGTGCTGTTCGTGGATGCGCTGATCGCGAGCGGCGAGGTCGTCGAGCTGCCGCTGCAGCCGTCGCCGCCGTCGATCGTCGTGTCGATGTCACGGCGGGCGGACGCGCCGAAGTTCGTGCATGGCGCGTCGATCGCGGCACGCGCCGCGTGTCACGAGTATTGCGAGAAGAGCAACCGGCTGCTGGTCGAGGCGCTTTGATGTCGTGTGGCGATGCCGGGCGGATCACGCACGGCGCCTGAATCGCCCGTTCGGCGATCGGCTTACGCCGGCTGCCGCGCATGCGGCTGCGCGAGCTTGCCGTCGCCGTACTCGCGCAGCACCTGCGAGATCACCACGCGATAGCCGTCCAGCCAGCGCGCCTGCTTCGCCTTCGCTTCCAGATGCGCGGGATGCTGCATCAACTGCCGCAGCGCCGCCTCCGATTCCCAGTAGTAGACGTTCTGGATCAGCCCCGCCTCGGCGTTCTCCCACGTCTCCTCGCCGAGGTAGCCGGGCGTCGCGCGCGCCATGTCGGCGATCTGCCGGTCGAGGCGGTGGAATTCGTCGTCGTATTGCCCTGCGCGGAAAATGAAGGTCGATGCGTACATGCGCGCCCCATCGGAGACGGTTGAAAGAGCGCCAAGTGTAAGGCACGCGCGGCGTGCCGCCGGTGTCACGCGGTGAGCGCGATGGAAGCGTGCCGATCGTCGAGCCACGCATCGATGCGCGGGGCGTCGGTGCGCGTGCCCGCCGTGGCGGCCGGCATGGCGGCGAGTGCGCGCCCCGCACGTTCGAGTGCCTGCGCAAAGCCGCGCAATTCGGCCGTCGCCGGCCGGTCGTCAAGACGACGGCGTGCGAGCGCCGCCTCGATACGTGCGTCGATCAACGCGCGCTGCGCGTCGATGAAATCGATGCACAACGCGCGGCAATGTGCGGACACCGATGCGACCGCCAGCAGCACCGGCACGATCGACATCGTCAGGTAACCGCCGGGCGCAAGCCGCGCCAACGCCACGCGCACCTGCGGTCCGCCGTCGATCAGCGATGCGAACACCGCGTCACGCCATACCGCACGCTCGAACGCGAGCGCATCGCGAAACGTGTCGAGCGCCGCGCGGTCCGCGACCTGCCCTGCCGTCACGAGCGGCAGCGCCGACGCCATATCGACGGAAGCCGTGCCGCCGTCCGCGCCGACGATGCAATTCGCACCGAGCCACGCCGTCTCGTCGCGCCGCCCGGCGAGCACGCGGGATTGCAGGCGGTCCGGGAGCATCGGATCGAGCGGCACGGCGCCGCAGATCGAAGGCTTGTCCGCATGCACGCTGCAGCGGCCGTCGTCGGCCAATGCAGGACAGCGCCCGAGCGACGGATAGTCGTAGCCCTGAAGCGTCAGCGCAATCCATTCGTCGTTCGCGCCGCGTGCGCGGTGGAACAACGCGTTCGCGAGCGCATCGCAGGCGGCAATGTCGTCCGCGTCGAGCGCATGCTCGCGTCCGCCCGCGCGCGCTCGTTCACCGATGCGCCGCTTCGGCACACGATGGATCGTCAGCGCGCCGACGAAGCGGTGCCGATGCCGGAACAGTTCGCGCAACGACAGCGTCGGCGCGCTGTTGCAGCAGCGGCCGCACGCATTGCACGCGAGGCGGTAGTCGTCTACCACGGCCGCCGCACCGAGTCCTGATAGCGCGTCAGGATGAAATGCGCGACGTCGTGCGAGTGATACGCGGCGACGAGCTGCGCGACCCACGGCTTCGTGCGGTCGGCGTCGCGCACGGTCAGCACGTTCGCATACGGCGAGCGCGCATCCTCGAGATTGATGCTGTCGCGCGCCGGCTGCAGCCCCGCGCGCGCGGCGTCCTCGTAGTCGATCGCGACGAACGCGGCCGAGTCGAGCGCCGCATGCAGCCGGTCGCGGCGCAGCGCGACGAGCTTCAGCGCGAGCCGGTTGCCCGTCACGTCGCGCAGCGTCGCATGCAGGCCGGCCTGGTCGCGCAGCGTCACCAGCGTGTCGTTCTGCAGCAGCACGAGCGCGCGAGCCATCCCGCGCGGATCGGCCGGGATCGCGACCGTCGCGCCGGGCTGCAGTTCGTTCAGACTCCTGATCTTGCGCGAATAGAGCGCCATCGGCAGCGTGACGGTCGGCGCGACGGCGTTCAGTGCATGACCTTTCGCCGTGCGCGTCGCGGCAAGGCGCTGCGCGTCCTCGAAGCTCGCCGCGTCGATCCTGCCGTCGGCGAGCGCGGTATCGATGCGCGACGCGTCGTCGAATTCGACGACGTCGACATTCAGCCCGCGCGTGGCGGCGACACGCTTCACCTCGTCCAGGATGTCCGCATGCACGCCGCGCGTCACGCCGACGCGGATCGTCGACGTGACGGTTTCGGCCGCAACGATCCAGCCCGAATGGGCGACACCGCATGCAACGATCAGCGACGCGGCAACGCAATGCATCACCCGCTTCATGACGCATCCCTCAGAATCGTGCGGAACCCGATATGCGATGCACCGAGATCCGCTTCCTGCTGTTCGCGCGACGACGCGCGATAGCGCACGCAGTAATCGCGCGAGCACAGGAACGAGCCGCCCTTGATCACCATCGGCGTGTCGTGCCGGCGCGTCGGCGGTGCGACGGCCGCCGTGTCGCCGTTCATGTGCGACTGATGCGGGCCCGTGTACGTGTCCTTCGTCCATTCCCATGCGTTGCCGATCATGTCGTACAGATGGAAACCGTTCGCCGCATAACAGCCGACCGGTGCGAGGCCCGCGTGGCCGTCCTCGGCGGTATCGAGCACCGGGAACGCGCCCTGCCAGTAGTTCGCGGCCGGCTTGCCCTGCGCGTCGCGCGGCGCCGCATCGAGCGACGCGTCGTCGCGACCGGCCTTGCCCGCGTATTCCCATTCGGCTTCGGTCGGCAGATCGCGGCCGAGCCAGCGCGCATACGCGAGCGCGTCGCGCTGCGTGACGAGCGTGACGGGCAGGTTGCCGAGCCCGTCGACGCTGCTGCCGGGGCCGCGCGGCTGCCGCCACGATGCGCCCTTCACCCAGGTCCACCATGCGAGGTCGCGCGCGTTCAGCTCGTCGCGCGTCGGCACGTGAAACACGGCCGCGCCGCCCTGCTGCTCGGCCTCGGTCACGTAGCCGGTCGCCTGCACGAACGCGGCGAACTGCGCGATCGTCACGTCGGTCTGGTCGATCCAGAAGCCGCCGACGCGCGTCTTGCCGTCGCCCGCCGGACGCTCGTCCGCATAGCCGCGTGTGCTGCCGAACACGAACGCGCCGCCGCTCAGGTGCACCATCCCGGCCTTCGGGTCGTCGCGCCACTTCGCGGGCAGGCCCGAGTAGCGCTCGCACTGCCGCTCCGAGCCGAGCGGCACGAGCGAGCGGCCGCGATTCGCGTCGTCGAAGGCGCCGGCGGGCGACGCCGACGGGCTCGCGTAGCCGACGGCGAACGCAGCCGCGAACAGCGTGGCCGCGAGCGCCGCGCCGAGTGTCCGGAAGCGGAACCGCATCGCGCCGTCCTCAGTAGTAGCCGCGCGGACGCAGCGGTTCCACCCCGCCGACGTTGCTCATGTACGTCTTCCACTGATCGACGAGCGTGCTGATCACCGACGGGTTCTGCGCCGACACGTCGGTCGTCTCGCCGCGATCCGCTGCAAGGTCGTACAGCTGCCAGTGGCCATCGAGCGGCCCGAGCGGCGGCTCGGTCCACAACGCCTTCCAGCGGCCGTCGGCGCTGCGCAGGTATGCGCGGCCGTACGCTTCGTCGCCGAACGGCGTGGTATGCACCTCGCCCGTCGCCGAGCCGGTGAGCACCGGCAGCAGCGACTGGCCCGTCGGCGGATAGACGTAGCGGTTGTTGTAGACGACCTTGCCCTTGTTCTGGTCGACGCCCGTCAGCGTGTTCACGAGCGGCGGCGCCGGTTGCGACGGCGGCGTGACGCCCGCGACCGCGAGGAAGGTCGCCGTGTTGTCGGTCACGTGCGTGAACGCGCGCAGCGTCGGCAACTGGCGTGTCTGCCCCGGCAGCCGCACGATCGTCGGCGTCGACACGCCGCCTTCGGCCGAATAACCCTTCGTGAGCCGGAACGGCGTCGCGCTCACTTCGGCCCAGCGCAGCCCGTACTGCAGCCGTTGCGCGTTCTGCTTGCCGTTGTCGGTGCCGAGCGTCGAATAGACCGGCTCCTGCCCGTTCGCGGTGTCGGTCGCCGTCGGGTCCGCGCCGGAGTCGATCGGCCAGCCTTCCGCGCCGTTGTCCGACTGGAACATGATGAACGTGTTGTCGTATTCGCCGATGTCCTTCAGGTGCTGGATCAGGAGGCCGATGTTGTAGTCGAGATTCTCGACCATCCCCGCATAGATCTCCATGTAGCGCGCCTGCGCGCGGCGCTCGGCCGGGCTCAGGCTCGCCCACAGCTTGTCGACCTTGCCGGTGCCGTAGTCGCTGTAGCCGTCGGCAGCCGAATGCACGGCGCTGATGTACTTCGCGTTCGCGGTGCCGTTGTTCGCCGTCGCCGGCGACGCGGCCGTCGTTTCGGGCAGGCCGTCGAACGGCTTGAAGTCGGCGGGGATCAGGCCGAGCGCCTTCTGCCGCGCGATCCGCGCGTTGCGGATCGCATCGTAGCCGGCGTCGTATACGCCCGCGTACTTGTGCAGCCACGGGTCCGGCACCTGCAGCGGCCAGTGCGGCGACGTGTAGGCCGCGTACGCGAAGAACGGCTTGCCGTCCTGCTTGTTCGCATCGATGTACGAGATCAGCTTCTGCGTATAGAAGTCGGTCGAGTAGAACACGGCCGGATTGCCGCCCGCGCCGCCCGGCTGTCCGGGCTGGCCCGGCTGCACGTAGCTGCCGTCTTCCGTGTAGTTCGACGAGCCGGCCGGCTCGTGCGCGAAATGGTTCGTCGCCGCGCCGCCGAGCAGCACGTAGCTGCGCTCGAAACCCCACTGGTCGGGCGTCTGTCCGCTGCCCGTCGCACTGCCGACGATCCCCGAGCCGATGTGCCACTTGCCCGCGATGTACGTGTGATAGCCGGCGTCCTTCAGTAGTTGTGCGAACGACAGCGCGCGATCGTTCAGGTAGCCCTCGTAGCCGGGCAGCCCGCGCCGCTCGTCGGTCGGCACGCCCATCGTGCCTTCGCCGACGAGGTGGTGGTCGGTGCCGGAAATCAGCATCGCGCGCGTGATCGCGCAGACGGTGCCCGTGTGGTGGTTCGACAGGATGCGGCCCGACGCGACGAGCGCGTCGAGGTTCGGCGTGTTGATCTCGCCGCCGAATGCATGGATGTCGGAGTAGCCGAGATCGTCGGCCATGATGTACAGGATGTTCGGGCGCTTCGCGGCCTGCGGCGGTGTCGCGGCCGACTGCGACGGCGCATCGCTGTCGACGCCCCCGCACGATGCGAGCGACAACGCGCCGGCAATCGCGGCGCAGACGACACGGAAACGGAAGGCATGCAACGGCGACGCGGACTTTTTCATTTTGTCGAACGCTCGATTACGGATCGGCGATCTTAGCGGCGCCCGCGCGGCGCCCAAAGTCGGATTCGTCACATGCTAACGGGAAGCAGGAATATGCACGCCGTCCGTTGATCGACGACTCGCGCCGTCATGCACGCGTTGCGTCAGTTGCGTCCGCCGAGGGTACCGCCGCCGTCCACCGCGAGCGCGTTGATCGTCACGCCGTGTCCGGCGAGTTCCAGCGCCCACGTGCGCGTGCAACCGACGAGCGCGCTCGCGCGCGGCGCATGCACGACCCGCACCGATTGTCCGTCAGGCGCAGAAAACGCGTGTGGTCGCCGTCGTCCGCGTCTTCCGCGTCGCCCGATCCTGCGTCGTCGCTACGTAGCGTGAACGCTGCGCCGCGGCACGCGCTCGCCGTCGGCGTCGTCCGACGCCAGCATGCGCGGAATCTCGTCGACGAGCGCATCGATGACGACGCGCACCTTCGACGGCACGTTGCGCGACGCCGGCCGCACCGCGAACACTTCGGCGCCCGACACGCTGTCGCTGTCCATCACGAGCGCGAGACGGCCGTCGCGCACGTACGGCGCCATCAGCCAGCACGGCAGCCACGCGAGGCCCGCGCCGGCTGCGGCCGCGTCCGCGATCGCCAGCAGGTCGTCGAACCGCAGGCGGCCGGCCGGGCGATGGTCGTGCACCGCGCCGTCCGGGCCGATGATCCGCCACGGCGTCGGCTGCCCGCCGCGCGAATACGCGATGCCGACGTGCGACGCGAGCTCGTCGGATCCCGTCGGCCGGCCGTGACGTTCGAGATACGCCGGCGATGCGCAAATGCCCATCCTCTGTACGCCAAGCCGCCGCCCGACGAGCGTGCTCGTATCCGCAAGCTCGCCGATGCGCACCGCGATGTCGAAGCCATCGTTGACCAGGTCGGCCAGGCGATCGCTGAACGACACGTCGATTTCAAGCCGCGGATAACGCTCGATGATGCGCCGCACGACGGGCGCCACGCATTGCCGGCCGAACAGCACGGGCACGCTGATCCGCACGCGCCCGGCCGGCTCGCGCCGGCCCGAGTCGAGCGCGGCCTCCGTCTCGCCGAGTTCCGCCAGCAACCGCCGGCACTGCTCGTAATAGACGAGCCCTTCGTCGGTCAAGCCGAGCTGGCGCGTCGTGCGCTGCAAGAGCCGCGCGCCGAGCCGTTGTTCGAGACGCGCGACGATCTTCGCCACGGCCGAGCGCGTCATGCCGAGGCGCAGCGCCGCCGCGGCGAAGCTGCCCGACTCCACGACGTCGACAAATTCGGCGATGCCTCTCAGCCGCTCGTCCATGCAGTTCCACTCCGATGGAGGACAGGTTTGTATCCGAGTCGGCGACAATCATTGGCCGAATAATCGCCAATGCGTCCCGCTACGCAACACTATGATAGTCCGGTCTATCTCGAAAAAGGAGTCGACATGCACGCATGGCAAATCAGACCGGGGGACGGCATCGCCGCGCTCCGGCGCATCGACGCGACGCGTCGCCCCGTCGGGCCGACCGACGTCGTCGTGAAAATCCACTCGGCAGGACTGAACTACCGCGACCTGATGTTCGCGCGCGGCGACTATCTAGGCATCGGCAAGGACGCGCTGATTCCTGTCGCCGACGGCGCCGGCGAGGTCGTCGAAACCGGCCGCGACGTCACGCGCTTCAAGCCGGGCGATCGTGTGATCAACACGTACTTCCCGCGCTGGATCGACGGGCCGCCCACGCCGCAGAAAGTCTCCGGTTCGCCCGGCGCGCAATTCGACGGCGTGCTCGCCGAGCACTTCGTGTCCGACGAAGCGGCGCTGGTCGCGATTCCCGCGCATCTCGACTACGACGAAGCGGCGACGCTGTCGTGCGCGGGCATCACCGCATGGAACGCGCTGTTCGCCGACGGCGGCGCGGGGCCGGGCTCGACCGTCGTGCTGCTCGGCACGGGCGGCGTCTCGATCGTCGCACTGCAGCTCGCGCACGCGGCGGGCGTGCGCACGATCGTCACGTCGTCGAGCGACGCGAAACTCGAACGCGCCCGCGCACTCGGTGCGGACGCGACGATCAACTATCGCGCGACGCCCGAGTGGCAGCACGAAGTGCTGCGGCTCACCGGCGGTGCGGGCGCGGATCTCGTTCTGGAAGTCGGCGGACACGACACGCTGCCGCGCTCGGTCGCCGCGACGAGGCTGGGCGGCATCGTGTCGGTGATCGGCGGCGTCAGCGGGTTCGGCGGCCCCGAACTCGGGCTGCTGTCGCTGATCGGCGGCATTCGGAAACTGCACGGGATCATGGTCGGCAGCCGCGCGATGCTCGACGACGTCGTGCGGCTCGTCGATGCGAAGCGGATCAGGCCGGTGGTCGATCGCGTGTTCGGCTTCGACGAGGCGCCGCAAGCGTATGCGTACCTGCAGTCGGGCCAGCATTTCGGCAAGGTCGTGATTCGCGTCGCTTCGTAGTGGATGAAGGCGGCCGCTGCCGCCTTCTTTCCCGCACACCCGGAACCCGTGCCGGATCCCCGTACGCCCCCGGATCGCCGGCTTCGCGACGCCGGTCGTCGCGTCGTCGCGTCGTCGCGTTGTCGCGCACCGTCGTGTACACGTATCGCGCGCCGACGAACGACGCAGGCATGAACCGAACTTTGCCGTTCACTTCGACGTTCCGATACCTGATCGACGTTACCGTCGCGCCGTTCGTCGAACGGACGCGGCATGCGCCGCGCGTCAGATCTTCGCGGTCAGCGTGATCCCGACCGTGCGCGGATCGCCGTACAGCACCGGATACGCGCCATACGACGGCAGCAGCTCGAGCTTCTTGTAAACCTTGTTCGTCAGGTTCGTCACGTAGCCCGTCACGATGTATTTCTGGTTCGGCGTCGTGTACGACACATGCGCGTTCAGCACCGTATAGCCGCCTTGCCAGAGCTGCGGCATCGTCTGCCGCGTCGCGCTGAAGTATTCGCGGCTGCGGTAGTTCACGTCGCCCCCGGCCGTCAACGTGCCGAACGACACCGGCACGCGATAGTCGAAGCCCGCATTCAGCGTCGTATGCGGCGAACGCGCGAACGAGTTGCCGACGGCCGTCGGCACGTAGCGGAACTCCGTGAAGCGCGTGTTCAGCATCCCGAGGTTCGCGAACAGGTACAGGCTGTTGACGGGCTGCGCCTTCAGCTCGAGCTCGAAGCCGTCCGCGCGCCCCTGCCCCGCATTCGACAACGTCGACACCGGCGGCCCGCCGAACGGGTTCGGCGCGAGCGCGAATACCTGGATGTCGCGATAGTCGTAGTGGAACACGCTCGCGTTGACGATCAGCCGCTTGTCGAACCACTCGCTCTTGATGCCGATCTCGTAGTCGGTCAGGTACTCCGGCGACACGGTGGACACCGTGCTCTGCGTATACGCGTTGCCGTTGTAGCCGCCCGAGCGGAAACCGCGTGCATAGCGGAAATACGCGCGCACGTTGTTGCTGAGCGCATATTCCGGCGTGAGATCCCAGGTCGGCGCACGCCACGTGTTCGTCTGGTTCTGCTGCGCGCTGACCGCGAGCGGCGACGACACCGACGACGGCGACCACCAGCTGTTCGGATCGCTGAACGTCACGTTACCCGTGCCCTGCAGCCCCGTCAGATTGATGGTCTTGCGCTCGATCGTGTAACGCAGCCCGCCCGTCACGTTGAAACGGTCGGTGAAGCGGTACTTGACGCTGCCGAAGATCGCCGCGCTCTGCGTGTGCTGCGTGAGGTCGGTCTGGTGGTAGAACGCGGGCGACGGCGCGCCCGGCAGGCCGCCGCCGGCGCCCTGCTCGGCCAGTTGCTCGGTAAACAGGTGCGTGCCGACCAGCCAGCTCAGCCGCTCGCTCTGCGGCGATTCGAGCCGGAACTCCTGCGAGAACTGGCGGCTCGACAGGCGGTCATGCGAGCGTGCCGCATCGAACGGCGAATAGTCCTCGTCGTCCTGATACCAGCGGTGCAGCCCTTCGAACGCCGTGATCGACGTCAGCGACACCGCCGGGTTGATGCGCCAGTGCGCGGTGAGCGACGTACCCCAAGTCGAGATGTGATCGCTCGACGGCGCATTGAGCGACACCGTGTACGGATCGGTCGACCCGACGAAGCCGAACTGGTTCGCGCCGCCGCGACCCGCGCCCTCCGCGTGCCATGCATCGCCGCCGCCCGTGTAGTTGCGGCCGTGGATGTTGAACAGGAAATCGGTGTCGGACGTCGGCACGGCCAGCACCTGGAAGCGCACCGCGTTGTCGTGGAAGCCGCCGAAGCGCCCTTGCTGCACGGTGTTCGTGTAAAAACTGTCGGCATTCTCGTGATACACCGACACGCGCGCGGCCAGCACGTCGTTCTTGCCGATCGGACCGCCGATCGCGGCTTCCGCGAGCCGGCTGTTGTACTGGCCGAGGCCGAGCTTGCCGTAGCCGCTCACGTCGAAGGTCGGCTTCTGCGACGTGATGCTGAGCGCGCCGCCGACGGTATTCTTGCCCCACAGCGTGCCCTGCGGCCCGCGCAGCACCTCGATGCGATCGAGGTCGAACAGCGGAAAGCCCTGCCCGAACACGCTGTTGATGTATACGTCGTCGAAGTACACGCCGATCGGGCTCAGCGACAGGTCCGAAGGATCGTTGCTGCCGACGCCGCGCAGGAACCAGCGCGGCCGTTCGCGGCCCTCGGTCGATTGTCCGTTGAAGTTCGGCACGTACTTCGTCACGTCGTTGATCACGCGCAACTCGTTGTTCTTGATCGCGTCGCCGCTCAGCGCACTCACCGCGACCGGCACGTCCTGAATGCGCTCCTTGCGCCGGCGCGCGGTCACGGTCACCGTGCCGAGATTCGCTTCGCGTACGGTCGACCCGCGATTCGCGCCGGTGGTCTTCGGCGCTGCCGCGGTCGCGTCGTCCGACGCCTGTTGCGCCGGCTTCGCGTCCGGCGCCCCCGCGGTCGCCGCGCCATCCTCTGCCCATACGGGCAACGATACGGTGCCGCCCGTCAGCAGTCCCCCCAGCGCGGTGACGATTAGTTTTTTCCTGAACATCGATGAGTCATCCTGTTTGATCGGTTGAACGCACGTGCGTGCGCGACGCACGGGTTCTGTATTGCAATTCGGATGCCAGCATCGAGAAGCCCGTCGCACGGGGCTGCCGGCACGCGCACGGTTTCGGCGTTGCTGCATACGCATCTGTGGAAGAAAGCAAACTGCTGGTCTCGCAACACCGGCAGCCAAGATCGTCAGGACAGCTTGGCAGGCAGCGGCTGCGCCGCACCGCGACGGCTCCCGGCGAACCGCAGCGCGAACGCCACCAGCACGACCACCGGCAGCCAGCACAGAAACACGGCCTGCAACCCGACGACCGGCACGAGCGCACTGCCGGCCAGCGGGCCGCAGAACGCGCCGGCCATCGACGCGAGGTTGTACAGGCTCGACACCTGGCTCTTGTCGGCCGGGTGGCGGCCCAGATGCTGCATGTTGACGAGATGCAGCAGCGATGACCCGGCGCACAGCGCGGCGAGCCCTGCGCCGACGATCCACGCGTCGCGCGCGAGGCCGAGCGCGAGCAGCCCGGCGATGCCGCCTGCGAGACCGAGCGCATGGCAACGGCGCCCGGCCATCCGCTGGGCGACATTGCCGAGCCCGAACAACGCGATCACCGCAACGGCACCCTGCAAGGTGAGCAGCGCGACGGCGCGCGTCTGCGACAGTCCGAGCGACTGAATCGCGAGCACCACCGTATACGTGCCGACGAGCGAGCGTGTCGCGCTGTTCACGGCCTCCAGCACGAGCTGTTCGCGCACGTCGTGGCTCCACGCGAGCGCGAGCAGCGCGCGCAGCGTGCCCGTTTCATGCCGTGCGCGGCGCGGCGGCTGCTCGGCGTCGCCAAGCAGCATCCGGCTGAACAACGCCATGCCCGCGAAGCTCGCCGACGCCGCGCAGAACGTCGCGACCGCGCCGTGCGCGCCGATCAGCCAGCTCGCGAGCCACGGCCCCGCCATGCCGGTTCCGACCGACATGGCCGCGCGATACCAGCCCGCGCGCGCGAGGCCGATCTGCGCGAGACGCGCAAGGAATACGCCGTTGATCGACACGATCCGGAACGGGATGCACAGCCCGATCAGCCCCTGCGTGAGCGCGATCAGCGGCCACGCGCCGGTCAACGGCACGACGAGATTGAGCAGCATCGGCCCCATGCTCGCGGCGAAGTACACGCGCCGCGCGCCGTAGCGCGCGACGAGCAACCCGGCAGGCAGGGTCATCAGTGCAATGCCGAGGGGCTCCATCGCGGCGATGACGCCGAGCCGCGCGCTGTCGACGCCGAGTGCCAGCGCATACAACGTCGTCGCGAGCTGCGCCATGCTGATCGTCGTGCCGCTCGCGAGCGCGAGCAGCATGAAGCCGCCGGTGAAGCGCTCGCGCCGCCATGCGCCGGCGACGCGTGCCGGCACGCTCACCGCGCGGGGTCGCGAAACGATGCCGCGATGCCGTCGAGCGCACGCCGGTCGATCCACGCGTGCACGTCGAAGTCGGCGGGCAGGAACCGCCAGTCGACCAGGAAACGCTTGAAATCGTCGAGCGCGGCGATCGATGCTTCGTCGAGATCCGTGCGCAGCCGCCGGTGGACGTCCGCGCCATAAGCCAGCCGCAGCCAGTCGTGGCCCGACCCCGTCTCGCGGCCGAGATAGCCGAGCACTTCCTCTTCGTGCTCGCGCGCCCAGCCCTCGACATCGGTCACGCGCGCGAGGAAGCGGCTGACGATGTCGGGATGGCGCTCGAGCGTCGCTGCGTTGACGGTCAGCGGCCGCGGCGAGCCGTTGTTGATGCGGATCTGCGGATCGGGATGAAAGCCGATGTCGACGACCGCCTGCGCGCCGATCAGGTGCGCGGTTTCGAGCCCGAGCGAGCCTTTCACGTAGATCGCATCGACCTCGCCGCGCACCAGCGCGGCCGCTTCGGCTGCATAGAGCCGCCGGCTCGACAGGCTCGCCGGATGGCTGAATGCCGCGTCGCGGGTCGCGGGGGTCGACACCGGCGCGCGCAGGTTCGACGCCGGTACGTCGATCCATTCGACGTCGCCGGGGCCGAGCCCGTCGAGCGACAGCGCACTGACGAAGCCGCGCAGCGCCGCCGCGCGGAAGATGTCGATGCGCTCGCCGTCGCGGCGCGGCAGGCCGATGCGGCGCCCGCGCAGGTCTTTCGGCCGCGTCAGGCCGGCTTCCGGCAGCGCGACGATCGCCTGGGCCTCGTCGACCCAGGTCAGCGCGACCACACGCGTGTCGGCGCCGGACGCGCGAGCCCACAGCGCGGGAATGCTGCCGCCCTGCCGGAACGCGTTGTCGAGCGAATGATCGACGTGCGCGTGATGCAGCGCCGCGTGCTGGCTTTCCTGCAATGCGCGTACGGTGATGCCGTCGCCGGCGAATTCGCTGTCGAGCCAGCCGAGATGCGCGGCAATGCCGAGCGGCGTCGGTACCGGACAGCGCGTGTACCAGATCGACTGGACGTTGTGTGAAGCCGTGGTGCTCATGGATGCGTTCGCAAAGGAAGTCTTGAAAGGCGCGTCAGCCGCGCGGCGCGGTGAGCACCGACAGCCGCGTGATGCCCGCGTGCTCGATCGCGGCCATCAGCTTCGCGACGGTGCCGTACGGCACGTGCTCGTCGGCCTGCAGGTCGAGCGCGACGTCGGGGCGGCCGGCCTTCAGCGCGGCCAGCTCGGCCGGCACCGTGTCGAGCGCGACCGCGCGCTTGTCGAGATACACGATGCCCTTGGCGTCGACGCTCACGGTGACGTTCGGCTTGCGGTCGGCCGGCGCGGTAGCGACGGTATTCGGGAGATTCACGTGCACCGCGTTGTTGAGCAGCGGCGCGGTGACGATGAAGGCGACGAGCAGCACGAGCATCACGTCGACGAGCGGCGTGATGTTGATTTCGCTGAGCACGTCGTCGTTGTCGGAAGAGGACGAGAAGGCCATTATGCGAACGCCTCCTGGCGGGTGTCGTCGGAACGGCGTGCCGGCGCGGCGGCAGGCGCGGCGGCCGGCACGCGGAAGCCGGCCTTCTGCGCGAGCGTGACGAAGTCGGTCGCGAACGCATCGAGGTCGGCCGACGCGGCCTTCACGCGACGCACGAAGAAGTTGTACGCGAGCACGGCCGGCACGGCGACCGCGATGCCGATCCCGGTCGCGACGAGCGCCTCGCCGATCGGCCCGGCAACGACGTCGATGCTCGCCGACGCGCTGTGCGTGATCGCGGTCAGCGCATGGATGATGCCGAACACGGTGCCGAACAGGCCGACGAACGGCGCGGTGCTGCCGATCGACGCGAGCACCGCGAGCCCCGCTTCCTCGCGTCGGCGCGCATTGTGGATCTGCTGGCGCAGATGGCGTTCGAGCAGGTCGTGGCGGCTCCAGCTGTGTTCCAGATCGTGCGCGCTGCTCTCGTCGGCACGCCGCAGCGCGTCGAAGCCCGTCGCGGCGAGTTCGCCGACCGGGCTGTTCGCCCCGTCGAGCGCGGCCGCGTCGTGGAAGCTGTTCGCCGCCCAGAATGCACTGACGTAACGCCGGTTGCGCGCGCTCGACCGCAGGCTCTGGATCGCCTTGACGACGATCAGCGTCCACGTGACGACGGAGAAGACGACGAGCAGCCAGAGCGCGCCCTGGACGATGAAGGTGGTCGGGATACCGGTCATGATGTGAGTTCCTAGAAAAATGTGGCGAGCCGCCCGGCGGGTCAGCCCAGCTTGAAATCGATCGGCACGTTGACCCAGCCGTCGACCGCTTCGTCGCCGCGCTTCGCGGGCACGAACGTCCAGCGCTTCACGGCGGCCACCGCCGCGTTGTCGAGCACGCGGCGGCCGCTGCTCGTGCGGACCTCGACGGAATCGGGCGTGCCGTTCGCGAGCACGTGCACGCGCAGCACGACGCGCCCTTCCCAGCCCTGGTCCTGCGCGAACGCCGGATAGTCGGGTGCCGGGTTGCGCAGGTATGCCGCGTCGCCGATCGGCGCGGATTCGCGCACGGGTGCGGCCGGCGCGGCGGAGACGGGCGCCGGGTTCGGGATGGCAGGCGCTGCGGCGACCTGTGCCGGTGCAGCAGTCGATGCTTCGCGCGCCACCTGTGGCACGAGCGCCGGAGCAGCCGCCTGATGCGCAACGGTCGCGCGCGGCTTCGGCGGGGTCGGCGCCTGCTTCAACGGCTTCGGCGGCACGACCGGCGGCGGCGGATGTGCGGCCTGTGGCAACGGTTCGGGCGGCCGCGTCAACTCGACCGTCATCGGCAGCGGCCTCGGCGGTTGCACGCGCGGCTCGGCGGGCGCACGCGCCGCCAATAGCGCGATGCCCGCGTGCAGCGCCGCGACGGCGAGCGCAATCGCGCCCGCACCGCGCCAGCCGCCCGGCTGCGCGGGCCGCACATCCTTGCGCGCAGGCGGCACCGCCGGCGGCAGCCGTATCGCAGGCACCGCAACCGCGGCGGCCGTGCGCGCCGCGTGCCGGCGCGCCGGCGGCACGCCGCATTCGATCAGCAGTCCTGTCATGTTCGGCTCCTTGCAATGACGCGCCGCGGCGCGCTACGCGACCCACGCATGGCGATGCCGGTCGATCTGCGTGAACGGCGCCGGATCGATCCATGCGCGCGCATCGAAATCGCGTTCGAGAAAGCCCCATTCGACGAGGAAATCCTTGAACGCGACCAGTCCGTCGATCGACGTCGGCGCGAGCCCCGTTTCCAGATGCCGGTGCACGTCCGCGCCGTACGCGTAGCGCACCCACTCGTCGGACGCGCGCGTTTCGCGGCCGATATAGGCGACCGTCTCCGCCGGATGGCGCGCGGCCCAGTCGCCCGCGCCGACCACGACCGACAGGAAGCGGCTCACGAGATCGGGGCGCGCATCGATCAATGCGCGATCGACGGTCAGCGTGCGCGGCGTTCCGTTGCCGATCCGCACCAGCGGATCGGGGTGCGCGCCGAGATCGATGACGACCTGCGCGTCGATCAGGTGCACGGTTTCGAGCCCTTCGACACCTTTCACGAACACCGCGTCGACCTCGCCGCGCACGAGTGCCGCGATCTCGAGCCCGTACTCGTGCGGGCCGCGCGTGAACGACGCAGGCCCGGTGCGGCGCTCGTGCGTGTCGGGCAGGTCGACCCATTCGGCGTCGCCGTGGCCGAGCCCTTCCAGTTCGAGCGCGCTCAGGAACCCCTTCAACGCGGCCGCGCGCCAGAAGTCGATGCTGATCGGATGGCGCGGCAACCCGAGCCGCCGGCCGCGCAGATCGCGCGCGGTGCGGATGCCGCGCTCGGGCAGCGTGACGATCGCCTGGAATTCGTTGGTCCACGACAGGCCGATCACGCGCGTATCGGCGCCGCGAGCCCGCGCCCACAGCGCGGGAATGTTGCCGCCCTGCCGGAACGAGTGCGGCAGGCTGTGATCGAAATGCGATTCGCGCTTGTCGGCGTCGGCCGTCTCCTGCAGCGAGTGCAGCGCGATGCCGTCCGGCCCGAACTCCTCGTCGAACCAGCCGCGATGCACGGCGATGCCGAGCGCGGTCGGCACCGGGCAGCGCGTGTACCAGAGTGCGTCGCAAGCCGTGGCCTGCGCAGCGAGTGTCGTCATGGTGAGTGTCCTTGTCGTTTGAATGTGCACGCCTGCCGCCGCGCTCAGGCGCCGGCCACGCGCAGCGCCGCCTGCGTGCCGCGTGCGTTCAGCGCGCCGTCGACGAGCGGCAGCACTTCCTCGCCCACGCGGTACGCCTCTTCCAGATGCGGGTTGCTCGCGAGGATGAACGTCGAGACGCCGATGTCGACGTATTCCGCCAGCCGCTCGGCTACCTGCTCGTGGCTGCCGACGATCACGCAACCGGGGCCGCCGCGGATCTGCGACATCCCGGCCCACAGGTTCGGGCCGACGATCAGGTCGTCGAAGTGCTGCGTGTTGCCCTGGTGCAGCGCGAACTGACGTTTCGCGCCGACCGATTCCGACTCGCCGCGCCCGCCGAAGCCGTTGTGCGTCGACGCACTCACGGTCGCGAACATCTGCCGCAGCTCGGCCCACGCCTGCTCCTCGGTCTCGCGCGCCAGGATGTCGATGCGCATGCCGAAGCGCAGGTCGCGCTCGGCGTTCTGGCGGTCGAGCGCGCGGCGCGCCGCATCGATCACCTCCTTCTGCTTCGCGAGCGGCTCGCCCCAGCTCAGGTGCACGTCGCCGTGCTTCGCGGCGACCGCGAGCGCGGCATCGCTCGCGCCGGCCAGATAGATCCGCGGCGGTGTCTGGCCGCTCAGCGGCGGCAGCAGCCCGCCGGCTTCGACGCGATAGAAGCGGCCGTCGAACGTGAACGGCGCGCCGGCCGCGACGCCCTTCACGACGTCGAGAAATTCGTCGGTGCGCGCATAGCGGCTGTCGTGATCGATAAAGTCCCCGTACGCGCGCTGGTCGGGACCGCCGCCGCCCGTGACGACGTTCCACTCGACGCGGCCGCGGCTGATCCGCTGCAGGCTCGCGGCCATCTGCGCCGCATAGACGGGATGCACGAAATGCGGCTGCAGCGCGATCAGCAGTCGCAGCCGGCGCGTCTCGCGCGCCAGCGCGGCCGCGACGACCCACGGCTCCTCGGTAAAGCGGAAGATCGGAATCAGCGCGCCGTGAAAGCCGACGATATCGGCCGCACGCGCGACTTGCGACAGGTAGTCGATGTAGCCGAAATCGTCGTCGTCGACTTTGGGCGCAACGCGCGATGCGCGCTGGCGGTTCCACTCGCCGCGCGTATGCAGGTCGTGTGCGCGCCGGCCGTCGCCGTGCATCGGCAGGCGCCACAGAAATTCAACAGCCATCGGGATTCTCCTTGTCGGCCCGTTCGGATTGCGTGCGGCACCGGCGTGCCGCGCGTATGCAGCGCTGTTAAGCACGCGGTGTGCCAACGCGCGCGCTCGCCGACCTGCGAAGCGACCGACGAGCGCGCGCGACGCCTTGCGGGCCGGGCGTCGGCGGCAAACGGCAGGAACGCGCCCGAGGTTCCCGGCATCGCGAACACGAGGCGGCGCGGTGCTGCTGCACCGGCCGCACCGGTGCTGCATGCGCAACAGCGCTCGATGCGACTGTTGCTCACGCAACAGGCGATGCGCGGGCCGACGCGCCACGCATCGCGCGCGATGCCCGCTGCGCTTGCCGCACGGCCGTTTCCGTTCACTGGCCCGGAACTTGCAACGTGGAACGGCCCGCGCGTGCGACACCGCGCCTCGACCACGCTTACCCAGACAGGGGAATCTCACACATGACAGACAGGCCCGATTCGTCATCGGACAAGCAGCAGACGTTCTGGTACGCCCGATCGCCGGTACCGACGCCGCTCGGCATCGCCGTGCATCTCGGCTGGCTCAACGGCGAGACGTCGGCCGACGGCGTCGCGATCCGCTCGCCGCGCGGCGCCACGCGGCACGACGTGTCGTCGATCAGCGACCACACGCTCGCGCAGTCGTTTCGCCAGGGCGGCAGCATCCCCGCGATGTGGGCGCGCTCGAACGACGCGAATACGCGCGTGATCGGGTTGTCGTGGGTCGACGAATCGCAGCTGATCCTCGCGCGCCCCGAGTCGGGCATCCGCTCCGTGAAGGCGTTGCGCGGGCGCCGGATCGCGATTCCGAGCCGCCCCGACGATCGCATCGACATCTTTCGCGCGTCGGCGCTGCGCGGCTTCGTCAATGCGCTGAGCCTCGACGGATTGACCACGCGCGACGTCGAACTCGTCGACGTGCGCGCACGCACGCTGCAGGCCGTCGGGCCGGCGCGCGCGGCGAACCTGTTCGCGTCGCCGCAAGGCTTCTCGAGCCGCGCGCTCTATGCGGCCGAAGCCGGCGCGCTGCTGCGCGGCGAAGTCGACGCGATCTACGTAAAAGGCTCGACGGGCCTCGAGATCGCGCAACTGATCGGCGCGCACGTCGTGATCGACATCGGCTTCCATCCGGAGCGCTCGATCCGCAACAACAACGGCACGCCGCGCCCGCTGACCGTCAACGCGGACGTGCTCGCGAACCATCCGGACATCGTCGCCGGCTTCCTGAAGCTCGTGGTCGCCGCCGGCGAGTGGGCGAGCGCGCATCCCGACGAAACCGCGCACTACGTGGCCGGCGAAACCGCGTCGTCGATCGACTGGGTGCGCGCCGCGTACGGCAACCAGCTGCACCGCCATCTCGGCGTCAATCTCGACGACGAATCGATCGCCGCGCTCGACGAGTTCAAGACGTTCCTGCATGCCCACGGCTTTCTGGAAGCGGACTTCGATGTCGCCGACTGGATCGACCCGCGCCCGCTTGCCGACGTGCTGCGGCCGTCGCTGCAGAAGCGCGCATGAGCCCCTTTACCGTTCACTGTCCGGGACCATCATGAAACACACGCTCTCCCTCGCTTCGCTGCGCCGCCCGCTACGCGCGCTGCTCGCCGCGCTGCCGCTGGCCGCGGCGGCGCTCGCGGCACCGGCCGCGCATGCGGAAGACGCCCCCAAGGTCGTGCGCATCGCCGTCGTCGCGTATTCGAGCGGCGGCAAGACGCAATACGCGGGCGCCTCCGCACTGATCGACGCCGACAAGTCGCTTGAAAAAGCGCTGGCGGCACGGCACGTGAAGCTGCAATGGGTGCCCGTGTCGACCGCGGCGGTCGGCATGCTCGTCAACGAGGCATTCACGAACGGCAGCATCGATTTCGCCGGCTACGGCGATTTGCCGTCGGTCGTCGTCAACGCATCGGGCACGCACACGCGCCTGATCGTGCCCGGCGGCGTCGGCAGCAACACGTATCTCGTCGTACCGGCCGGCTCGACCGCGAAATCGATTGTCGACCTCAAGGGCAAGCGCATCGCGCTCAACCGCGGCCGGCCGTGGGAAGTCACGTTCGGCAAGCTGCTCGCCGAGAACGGGCTGAAGCTGTCCGACTTCAAGATCTACAACCTCGATCCGCAGGCCGGCGCGGCGGCCGTCGCGGCCGGCCGCGTCGACGGCTTGTTCACGCTGTCCGACGCGTATTCGCTCGTCGACAAGCAGGTCGGCAAGATCATCTGGTCGACCAAGACCGCGCCCGACGACTGGAAGATGCGCGCGGAACTGTGGGCGTCCGACGATTTCGTGCGGCGCTACCCCGACATCACGCAGCTCGTCGCGACGGCCTACGTCCGTGCCGCGCACTGGATCTCGCAGCCGCAGAACCGCGACGCGTACGTGAAGATCCTGAGCGCGTCCGGCCAGCCGGAAAGCATCGTCCGCCGCGAATACGCGGACGAAGCGACGCCGTGGAAGGATCAATGGACGCCGCTCTTCACGCCGGCGCTGACCGGCCACTATCGCGACGTGATCGCATACAGCCGCCAGGCCGGCCTGACTTCCGTGCCGGTCGACGTGAACGCGCTGCTCGCGCCGACCTTCGTGTCGACCGCGCTCAAGCAGCTCGGCCTCGACGGCTACTGGCGCGCCGACGCCGCGCGCGTCGCGAGCCGCTGATGCCGATGCGCGCCCTCGCGCCGAACGGCTTGCGCGCCATCCGCCTGCCCGGCATCGCGCGGCTCGGCGAACATGCGCTGTGGTGGATCACGCCCGTCGCGTTCGCCGCGCTGTGGTGGCTCGCGAGCGCGCAGCGCTGGTTTCCGCCGCAGCTCGTCGTGCCGCCCGAGCGCCTCGCGGCGACGCTGCGCACGCTGCTCGACACAGGCGAGCTGCGCGACAACCTGCTGATCACGCTGCATCGCCTCGCGCTCGGCTTCGCGATCGGCGCGACGGGCGGCGCCGCGTTCGGCATCCTGCTCGCGCGCAGCCGGCTGTTCTCCGACTATCTGCGGCCGACGTTCGACCTGCTGCGGCAGGTGCCGACGCTCACGCTGATTCCGTTGCTGATCCTGCTGATCGGCGTCGAAGAACCGCTGAAGCTCGTCGTGGTCGGCAAGGCCGTGTTCTTCCCGGTTGCGCTGGCCGCATACACGGGCGTGCACGACGCGCCGCGCGATCTCGTCGAGATGGCGCGCCACTACGGGCTCGGCCGCTTCGCGCTGCTGCGCGACGTGCTGCTGCCGGCCGCGCTGCCGCCGCTGCTGACCGGCGTGCGAATCGCGCTGGCGCGCGCGTGGCTCGCGCTCGTTGCGGTCGAACTGCTCAGCGCCGACAGCGGGATCGGCCAGATGATGGAACTTGCCCGGCAGATGCTGCGGCTCGACGTGGTGCTCGTCGACGTCGCGGCGATCGGGCTGATCGGCTTCGCGCTCGACCGATCGATCGCGCTCGTGCAGCGCTACGCATTGCGCTGGCAGACGCCCACACGCTGACCCTGACTGGATACGCTTCGGCATGACCTTCGCTACCCGCGCTTTCTCGTTCGCCCCGCTGCGCCGCCGCGCGCGCGGCTTCGTCGTGCCGGCCCTGCTGGTTGCCGCATGGCAATACGCGTCGTCCGGCGACGCGGCTCATCAATACGCGTTCGTGCCGTTGCAGCAGGTCGGCGCCGCGCTGCTCGAACTCGCACGCAGCGGTGAACTCGCGACCGATCTCGGCGCGAGCCTGCGCCGCACGACGCTCGGGCTCGGAGTCGGCGTCGCGTTCGGGCTCGTGTTCGGTGCGTCGATGGCGCGTTCGCCGCTCGCGCGCAAGCTCGCCGAGCCGGCCTTCCAGGCACTGCGCTACGTGCCGCTGCTCGGACTGATTCCGCTGCTGAGCCTGTGGGCCGGCACCGGCGAATTCGCGAAGGTGTTCATCATCGCGCTCGCCGCGTTCTACCCGATGACCACCGCCAGCTTCGACGGGCTGCGCCGCGTCGATCCGCGCTACGTCGAACTCGCGCGGTCGTATCGCCTGAGCCGGATCGGCTTGTGGCGCGACGTGCTGATTCCGGGCGCATTGCCCGACCTGTTCGCGGGCGTGCTGCAGGCCGTGCCGTTCGCGTGGATCACCGCGACCAGCAGCGAGCTGCTGTTCAACACGGGGGCCGGCGTCGGCAGCCTGATGCAGAACGCGCAGGCCGGTGCGCGCGCCGACGTGCTACTGGTGTGCGTGCTGGGCGTGACGGCGCTGGCCGTCGGGATGAGCGCGGTATGCGAGCGGGTCGCACAGCGCGCGCTGCGCTGGCGCGATCACGCCTGACGGCGCAGCCGCGCGTCGGCGTCGCCCGCGTCGCCCGCTCCACCCGCATCGCGCGGCTTCAGGATGCCGAGCTGCGCGAGCCGTGCGCGCACGATGTTGCGCGACTGGTCGAGCAGGCGTGACATGCGCAGCTGGTTGTGCTCGCTGTAGTCGAACACGCTGCGGTAGACGGTGTCCTCGATGTGCTGCCACAGCGCCGGCGTGCCGAGATCCAGCAATTCGACCACCGCGTGGCGCAGCGCCTCGGTCGCTTCCGCCACATCGCGTGCGCGGCGCGGCGGCGCGGCTGTTGCGCCGTGCGCGTCGGCCGTATCCGGCGCAAGCGACAGCGCGGAGAACTGCAGGTCGCCGACGTCGATCGCGCCGCCCGCGCAGATCAGCACCGCGTGGTGGATCACGTTCTCGAGTTCGCGGATGTTGCCGGGCCACGCGTGCGTGTGCAGCCGTGCGCGTGCGGCGTCCGTCAGCGTCGGCGCGGCCACGCGCAGCCGCTTCGCATAGGTGTCGATGAAGTGTTCGATCAGCGGCGCGATGTCGCCGGGCCGCTCGCGTAGCGGCAGCAAGCTCAGCTTCACGACGTTGAGCCGGTAGTACAGGTCCTCGCGGAAATTGCCGGCGCGCACCGCGGCTTCGAGATTCACGTTGGTGGCCGCGACGAGCCGCACGTCGATCTTCACGGTCTTGCGCGAGCCGACCGGCGTCACCTCGCGCTCCTGCAGCACGCGCAGCAGCTTGACCTGCGCGGACAGCGGCAGGTCGCCCACTTCATCGAGAAAGAGCGTGCCGCGATTCGCCGATTCGAACCAGCCGGGCTGGCTGTTGATCGCGCCGGTAAACGCGCCGCGTTCGTGGCCGAACAGCTCGCTTTCGATTAGCGTCTCGGAGAACGCACCGCAGTTGACCGCGACGAACGGGCCGTCGCGGCGCTCGCTCAGCGAATGCACGAGGCGCGCGATCAGCTCCTTGCCGGTGCCGCTCTCGCCGGTGACGAGCACCGTCGCATCGCTCGGCGCGACGAGTTGGATGCGTTCGAGCAGCACCCGCGATTTGGGATCGTCGAACGTCAGTGCCTTCGCACGGATCGTGATCGCATGCGAAGTCGGGTCCGGCAAGCTGAAGATGGCCATGGCACGACCGGCGTGTTGAACGGGAGAGGTTCGACGATAGCAAGGCGCGCGCCGGCCAGGAACCAATTCATCGAGCTATCGGTATGACGGCGGCCGGATTGCGCCGCCCGCGGTGCGGCGTCACGCGAGGCCGGTCATCTTCCATTGCTGCTCGAGCGCGCCCGGGCCGAATTCGAGCGAGCCGCCGAGCGGTTCCGCGAGCGCCTGGAAATACGCGGCTTCCTCGAGGATCAGGATGTACTTCGACACGTCGAGAATCGACTTGCCCCAGAACGTCGCGCCGCCGTTCGCCTCGATGATCGCCGGGACTTCGGGGTCGCGCCGGATCGTGTCGACGATGAAGCGCGGTTCGCCGGGACGGCGATCGACGTAGACCGGAATCTCGCGGGCCCTCGTGTAGCGCGCGGCCGGCGCATAGCGGATCGGCAGCGGACGATGCGCGCTCGCCCACGCGCCGAGGTACGGGCCGTGCACGTGAATCACGACGTCGACTTCCGGTACCTCGCGGAATACGCCCGCATAACGCGGCCCGTTGGCGCCCGCGCGCGCATCGCCGTGCAGCACGTCGCCGTCGAGCGTCACGACGACCGGCTGGATCTCCTGAGACGCAGCCCACGGGCTCGGCGCCGACAGCGCGACGACGAGTTCCGTGCCCGGCACGCGTTGGAACGCCTGGAACGTGTTGGTGGCGGACAGCGTGCGCGTTTCCTTCAGCACGCGCGCGGCCTGCGCGAATTCGCGCACGGCGCGCTCGACGAATGCCACGAGTTCGCCGCTGTCGATGGCTTGGGTGACGGACATGAGTACGGTTTCCTTGATCGGGTGGACGGATGGGCTCGCGTCGCAACGCCGCGACGCACGGCAACCGGATCAGCAGCAATCGTGCCAGCCGGGCACGCGAGCGTCGCATGCGTGCGCCACCGCGCGGGCGTGCCGTGTGCGCGCCGTGGACGAACCGCGCGGCGCGATCCGTGTGTCGGCATCTGTTGCGGGAGCAACAACCGGCGAGCCCGGATTGCTGCGCGAGACGCAGCCGGCGCCTGCGCGCGCCGCACGCCGCGCGCGGGCGTTTCCCCGTCGCGCCGCACGCCGCGCATGCCGCTCCCGCGCTGCGCCCGCGCTGGTTCAAAACTTGCGTCGTGGTCGGCCCGCGCCGGGCACTGCCCGGCGCGTCCGATCCGATCTCACCGACTTCCATCCGACCATGACGCTCCTCCCCCTGCGCGGCTTCGCTGCGCGCACGCTGCTGGTTTCGGCGCTCGCCGTGCCGTCCCTCGTTTCGCATGCGGCTTCGCCCGGCCGCGTTCCCGCGCCCGATCCGTTGCAGGGCGACGGTCGCGTATCCGCGTTCTACACGTGGGACCGCGACGTTCCGGCGACGCCCGGCGTGCTGCTGCGCACCGAAGCGCTGCCCGCGACGCTCGGGCTCGCGAGCGCCGGACGGCAACTGCGCATCCTGTATGCGTCGACCGACGGCGTCGGCGGCCGCGCGCCGATCGCCGTATCGGGCGCGCTGTTCGTGCCGCGCGGTACGCCGCCGGCCGGCGGCTGGCCGATCGTCGCGTGGGCACACGGCACATTCGGGATGGCCGACATCTGCGCGCCGTCGTGGTTCGGCCGCTCGTATCGCGACGTGCGCTACCTGAACGCATGGCTTCAACAAGGCTTCGCGGTCGTCGCGACCGACTATCAGGGGCTCGGCACACCCGGCCCGAATCCGCAGCTCAACAACCGCTCGAACAGCTACACGCTGCTCGACAGCGTGCGCGCAGTGCTGGGCGGCGTGCCGGGCCTCGCGAACGAAGTCGTGCTCGTCGGCCAGTCGCAGGGCGGCTCGGCCGTATTCGCCGCGGCCGGCTACGCACCCGTCTATGCACCGGAGCTCGCGATCCGCGCGACCGTCGCGACCGGGACGATCTACAACGCGTCGCGCGCCACGCTCGCGTCGCTCCCGAAGTTCGAAACCGCATACCGGCGCGATCCCGAGCGCGTCGATCCTACGCTCGCGTACCAGTTCTACTCGGTGCTGTCCGCGCAGCAGATCGACCCGTCGCTGCGCGCGGACGAAGTGCTGACCGACACCGCGCTGCCGATCCTCGAACAGGCGCGCATCGGTTGCCTCGCGTCGCTCGAGGACGATGCGGCGCTCGCGCACCTCACCCACGCGAACGCCGTGAAGCCGGGCGGCGATGCGCGTCTGAAGGCGTGGTGGGACGAATACCTGAAATATCCGACGCTGAAGATCGCCACGCCCGTCTTCATCGGCGCGGGCGCGGACGACGGGCTCGCACCGCTCGAGCTCGCACTTGCGAAGGATGCGTGCGCGGCGGGCACGACGGTCGAGGCGCACCTGTATGCGGGCCGCGAACACAACGGCACCGTCAACGCATCGCTTGCCGACTCGATTCCGTTCGTGAAGCGCGTGCTCGCCGGCGCGACGATCCGCCCGGTTTGCACGCCGGCCGCGCAGCAGGCCGACGCGCAATAGCCGGCAGCGCGTGCTTTGCATGACGGCGCGAATGCTTTCCCGGAATCGACGCATGGGCTGCATCGTCGCGGCAAGCGCGTCCATAGCGCCTGCACGCAAATGCATTTCGGAATCCGTTATTGGATCGCGCCGTCGCGCGTTTTTATACTCGTCAGCACTCTCTGCTAAAGAGTGCCAGCCAATTTCGACACAACAGAACAGGACGGACAGATGAGCCTACGCCCCTTGCACGACCGGGTCATCGTGAAACGACTCGACCAGGAAACCACCACCGCCTCGGGCATCGTGATCCCCGACAGCGCCGCGGAAAAGCCCGACCAGGGCGAAGTGATCGCCGTCGGCCCCGGCCGCAAGGACGCGGACGGCCAGCGCATCGTGCCCGACCTGCAGGTCGGCGAACGCGTGCTGTTCGGCAAGTACGCGGGCCAGGCGGTCAAGGTGGACGGCAATGAATTCCTCGTGCTGCGCGAGGAAGACATCGTCGCGGTCGTCAATCAATAACGGAGTGCAATCATGGCAGCGAAGGAAATCATTTTCAGCGACGTCGCACGTGCGAAGCTGACCGAAGGCGTCAACATTCTCGCGAACGCGGTGAAGGTCACGCTCGGGCCGAAGGGCCGCAACGTCGTGCTCGAACGCAGCTTCGGCGCGCCCGTCGTCACCAAGGACGGCGTGTCGGTCGCGAAGGAAATCGAACTCGCGGACAAGCTGCAGAACATCGGCGCGCAACTCGTGAAGGAAGTCGCGTCGCGCACCAGCGACGCCGCCGGCGACGGCACGACGACGGCCACCGTGCTCGCGCAGGCGATCGTGCGTGAAGGCCAGAAATACGTCGCGGCCGGGCTCAACCCGCTCGACCTGAAGCGCGGCATCGACAAGGCGGTGGCAGCGGCCGTCGACGAGCTGAAGAAGATCAGCAAGCCGACCACCACCAGCAAGGAAATCGCGCAGGTCGCGACGATCTCCGCGAACGGCGAGGAATCGATCGGCCAGCGCATCGCCGAGGCGATCGATCGCGTCGGCAAGGAAGGCGTGATCACCGTCGAGGACGGCAAGTCGCTCGCCGACGAGCTCGACGTCGTCGAAGGGCTGCAGTTCGACCGCGGCTACCTGTCGCCGTACTTCATCAACAACGCCGACAAGCAGATCGCCGAGATCGAGAACCCGTACATCCTGCTGCACGACAAGAAGATCTCGAACATCCGCGACCTGCTGCCGGTGCTGGAGCAGGTCGCGAAGTCGGGCCGGCCGCTGCTGATCATCGCGGAAGACGTCGAAGGCGAAGCGCTCGCGACGCTGGTCGTGAACAACATCCGCGGCATCCTGAAGACGGTCGCGGTCAAGGCGCCGGGCTTCGGCGATCGCCGCAAGGCGCTGCTGGAAGACATCGCGATCCTGACCGGCGGCCAGGTCGTCGCCGAGGAAACGGGCCTCACGCTCGAGAAGGCGACGCTCGCCGAACTCGGCCAGGCCAAGCGCATCGAGGTCGGCAAGGAAAACACGACCGTGATCGACGGCGCGGGCGACGCGAAGAACATCGAGGCCCGCGTGAAGCAGATCCGCGTGCAGATCGAGGAAGCGACCTCCGACTACGATCGTGAAAAGCTGCAGGAACGCGTGGCCAAGCTCGCGGGCGGCGTCGCGGTGATCAAGGTCGGCGGCGCGACCGAGATCGAAGTGAAGGAGAAGAAGGACCGCGTCGACGACGCGCTGCACGCGACGCGCGCGGCCGTCGAGGAAGGCATCGTGCCGGGCGGCGGCGTCGCGCTGATCCGCGTGCGGCAGGCGATCCGCGCACTCAAGGGCGCGAACGCCGACCAGGACGCGGGCGTCAAGATCGTGCTGCGCGCGCTCGAGGAACCGCTGCGCCAGATCGTCACGAACGCTGGCGAGGAAGCGAGCGTGGTCGTCGCGAAGGTCGCGGAAGGCACGGGCAACTTCGGCTACAACGCGCAGACGGGCGAATACGGCGACCTCGTCGAGTCGGGCGTGCTCGATCCGACCAAGGTCACGCGCACGGCGCTGCAGAACGCGGCATCGGTCGCGGGGCTGCTGCTGACGACCGACGCGACCGTGTTCGAAGCGCCGAAGGATGCAGCGCCGGCCGCGGTGCCGGGCGGACCGGGTGCGGGCGGGCCCGGGTTCGATTTCTGACCGCCATGCGCGGCTGCCCGAACCGAGCAACCGCGCTTCGATCCACGACGCGTGGCGGCACCGGTCGCCACGCGTTTTTTCATTCGCGAACGCCGCGCGCGCCGTCGTCAGAACATCTGGCGCAGGCCGATCGCGGCCCCGACGTTGTTGGTCCTGCCGATCTGGTCGACCTTGCCGGTGAGCCGGTTGGTGGCGCCCGGATAGTCGGCCGCGAACGCGCCGTTGCCGCGCGCGAAATCGACCGTGCCGTATACCTCGGTGTGCTTCGACAGCGCATATTCGGCCAGCACGGTCGCCGAGTAGTTGATCCCGGAGCCGAGCGTGCCGTCGAGCCGCTCCGCATTGCGCGCGTGGCCGTAATAGCCGGCCACCGTGATCAGCAGCGGCGCGGTAGCCTGCCAGTTCGCGCCGACGTAGAACGTATCGTCGATACGATTCGGGCTGCCGCCACCGAGCGTGGGCGCGCCGGCCTGCTGCATGTTGAAGTCGGTCGTGCCCGTCTTGTCCTGCCCGTGCAGCCAGCCGGCCAGCAGGCGCACGGACGGCGTGACCTGGTACGCACCGCTCACGTGCAGGAAGTTCACCTTCGCGCCGTTGACCGCGCTGCCGTTCACGGACGATACCGAGGTCTGCTGGAAGCCGGCGTTGATCGACGCGGGCCCTTGCGCGTAGGTCAGCTCGACACCGTACGTGCTGTCGAGACCCATTGCACCGGCATGATTGCCGAACCCGTAGATCGCATCGACGCTGAAGCCGTTGGTCGAGAACTTGTACTTCACCGAGTTCGCCACCGTCAGGTAGTTGCCGATGCCGTTGTACGCCCAGCTGTCCTGCCAGTAGTCGCCGACGGTCATCGGGTCGAACACGTCGCCCATCGTGTCGTACAGCGGGGCGTACTGGTTGCCGAAGGTCAGCGAGCCATACCGGTCGCTCGCCAGGCCGACGTACGCCTGCCGGCTGAACAGCGTGTTCGCGACGTGCAGCCTGCCGTCGCCGAGCTCGAAGCCGTTCTCGAGACGGAAGATCGCCGCGAGGCCGCCGCCGAGATCCTCGCTGCCACGCAAGCCCCAGCGGCTGTGCGTTTCCGGGCCGACCGTCATGCCGACCAGGTCCCGGCCGTCGGGGCCGGCGTTCGTCTGATAGCGGATCGCCGTATCGACGAGGCCATACAACGTGACGGAACTCTGCGCAAAGGCGGGTGATGCCGCTGCTACGGCGAACACCGCGCCGACACCACCGGATACGACGATGCGGTTCATGAAAGGCCTCCCTGAGCGATTGATTTTGTAAGCAGTCCGACAGCATTTGCGGCTGGCGGACGGTACTGCGCTCGGGAGAATAATCGGTCATATTCGCGACACCTATTGCCGATTCCGGATTGCACCTTTCCAACGCGCTCAACAATGGCGGCGGCGTGCGGCGCACGCCCGCCGGCCGGTGCCGAAACGACCGCGCGGCGCCATCGACGGCACGCCGGGGTAAGATGAACGCTCCTTCCGCCGCTTCGCCGCCCGCGCCATGTCGACCACCATCAACACCCTGCTGCCGCTCGCCGGCGTCCTGCTGCTCAGCGTGGCCAGCCCCGGCCCGAACTTCGTGATCGTCACGTCCACCGCGCTCGCGCAGCGCCGCGCCGGCGTGATGACCGGGCTCGGCCTCGCCGCCGCATCGGGCACCTGGGCCGCGATCGCGATTGCCGGCCTCGGCCTGCTCGTGACCCACGTCGCCTGGGTGCACACCGCGCTGCGACTGGCAGGCGCCACGTACCTGATCTGGCTCGGCCTGAAGATGGTGCTGAGCGCACGCAAGCCGCTCGCCGTGTCCGCGCCGCCCGCGTCCTCCGGCTGGCAGGCCGCGAAGAAGGGCTACGTGGTCAGCATGACGAACCCGAAATCCGTCGCGTTCTACGGCAGCATCTTCGCGTTGATGGTGCCGGCGCATACGCCGGTGTGGCTCGATCTCACGGTCGTCGTGCTGTCGATCGGGATTTCGGGCGCGTGGTACTGCGCGATGGCGCTGCTCGCATCGCATCCGTCGGTGCGCCGGCTGCTGATCCGGCGCAAGGCCGTGCTCGACACGACGGCCGGGCTGCTGCTGATGGGGCTCGGCGGGCGCATGCTGGCCGGGCGCTGAGCGCCGTCGCGCTCCGGCATCGCCACGAAAAAAAGGCCGCTTGCGACGCCCCGTTGCCGGGAGTCGCAAGCGGCCTTTCCGCATGCCGCGCGCCTCAGCGCCGTGCCGCCAGCCTTCTCACGACGCTCACGAGCGCATCGACCTCATCGCACGTGTTGTAGAACGCCAGCGACGGCCGCACCGTCGCCTCGAGCCCGAAGCGCCGCAGGATCGGCTGCGCGCAGTGATGCCCCGAGCGCACCGCGATGCCCTCTTCGTTCAGCGCCTGCCCGACTTCCTCGGTCTCATAGCCCTTCAGCACGAACGACAGCACGCTCGCCTTGTCGCGCGCGGTGCCGACGAGCCGCACGCCCGGCACCGGCGCGAGCACGCTCGTCGCATACGCGAGCAGGTCGTGCTCGTAACGCGCGATGTTCTCGATGCCGACGCGGCTCACGTAGTCGAGCGCCGCGCCGAGCCCCACCGCATCCGCGATGTTGCCGGTGCCGGCCTCGAAGCGGTTCGGCGGCGGCTGGAACACCGTGCGCTCGAACGTCACGTCCGCGATCATGTTGCCGCCGCCCTGCCAGGGCGGCATGTCGTCGAGGATCGCGCGCTTGCCGTACACGACGCCGATGCCGGTCGGCCCGTAGATCTTGTGCCCGGAGAACACGAAGAAGTCCGCATCGAGCGCCTGCACGTCGACGCGCATGTGCGAGATCGACTGCGCGCCGTCGACCAGCGCCTTCGCGCCCGCGCGATGCGCGAGATCGACGATCTCCTTCACCGGCACGACCGTACCGAGCGCATTCGACACCTGCGTGACGGACACGATCTTCGTGCGGTCGTTGAGCAGCTTCCGGTATTCGTCGAGCAGCACCTGCCCCGAATCGTCGACCGGAATCACGCGCAGCTTCGCGCCCTTGAGCGCGGCAAGCTGCTGCCACGGCACGATGTTCGCGTGATGCTCGAGGTTCGACACGATGATCTCGTCGCCTTCGCCGACGTTCTGCACGCCCCACGACTTCGCGATCAGGTTGATCGCCTCGGTGGTGCCGCGCACGAACACGATCTCGTCCGGCGACGACGCTCCGATGAAGCGCTGCACCGTTTCCCGGGCATGCTCGTACGCATCCGTCGCACGGCCGGCCAATGCATGTGCCGCGCGGTGAATGTTCGAGTTCTCGTGCGCATAGAAATACGCGAGTCGGTCGATCACGGCCTGCGGCTTGTGCGTCGTCGCCGCGTTGTCGAACCAGACGAGCTGCTTGCCGTTCACGCGCTCCTGCAGGATCGGGAAGTCGCGGCGGATCGCGTTCACGTCGAACGGCGGGTGTGCGCCGCGATACAACTGGCCTTGCGGCTCGGCCGCACGCGTATCGTCGATGAAGTAACGCGGCACCTCGCCGCCCGATGCGCGCGACACCGGCACGTCGCGCTGCACGGCGAGCAGTTCGCGCAGCGCATCGTCCCCCGGCAGCCCGAACGCTTCCGGCGACGCGAGGCCGTTCGACGGCACGACGATGTCCTGCGGCGTCGCCTGCCAGCCCTGCCGCGAGCCGTCGGTGAAGTAAAACGGCGACGCGGCCGGCGCGGCCTGCACCGCGCCCTCCGACACCGCCGCCTGCGCCTGCGGCACGCCGAGCGCCGCGCCGCCGACGCGCGGCTCGAACGCGGGCGCGATCGACACCGCGTTGTCGGGCAGCCCGTTTTGCGCGGCCGCGTGCGGCGCGAGCGCGGGCACGCGATTGCCGAGCGACAGCACGTGCGTCGGCGCGGACGGCGCGAGGTTCGTGCCGGGCGCCTTGCCTTGCGGCAGCGCGAGGCCCGGCACGCCGGTGCCCGTGCCGCCCGGCCCCGCGAGCGGCGAGCCGCCCGGCGCCGGATTGCTCACCGACGCGAGGATCGGCGCGGCAGCCGGCAGCGCCGACGGCACGCCGCCGACCGCCCCGCTGCCCGCCGACAGCCCGGGCGCGGTGGCCTGCCCGGGCGGCGTCGCGAAGAACTCGGACGCGAGCCGCGCGAGCGCCGCCGGATCGGGCAGGCCGGCCGGCAGCGGCGCGTGCGGCAACGCGAGCGCGTCGCTGCCGGCCGAGCCGGGATTAACGGTAGGTGTCGGGATAGTCATGGTACTTGGCGATTTCGACGTCATCGAGGACAGCCAGCGCATCCGGCGAATGGACCGCGAGCGAGCAGTACAGCGAGATCAGGTACGACGCGATCGCCTGGTTGTTGATCCCCATGAAGCGCACCGACAGGCCCGGCCCCTGCTCGCCCGCGACGCCCGGCTGATAGAGGCCGACCACGCCCTGGCGCTTGTCGCCGACGCGCAGCAGCAGGATCTTGGTCTTGCCGTCCGCGACCGGCACCTTGTCCGACGGGATCAGCGGAATGCCGCGCCACGTGAGGAACTGCGAGCCGAACAGGCTGACCGTCGGCGGCGGCACGCCGCGCCGCGTGCATTCGCGGCCGAACGCGGCAATCGCGAGCGGGTGCGTGAGGAAGAACGCCGGTTCCTTCCATACCTTGGTCAGCAGTTCGTCGAGGTCGTCCGGCGTCGGCGCGCCCGTCAGCGGGAAAATCCGCTGTTCGTCGGTCACGTTCGCGAGCAGCCCGTAGTCCGGGTTGTTGATCAGCTGGCTTTCCTGCAGCTCCTTGATCGTCTCGATCGTCAGGCGCAGCTGTTCCTTGATCTGGTCATGGGGACTGCTGTAGAGATCGGAGATCCGCGTATGCACGTCGAGCACCGTGCTCACCGCGTTCAGGAAATACTCGCGCGGCTGTTCCTCGTACGGCACGAAGGTCTGCGGCAGCACGCTTTCGTCCTCGAGCTGCGTGCACGCGGCGCGCACGGCTTCCGGGTTCTTCACCTGGTTCAGGCGGTAGATGCCGGCCTCGACCGGCACCCACTGCAGCAGATGGGTCAGCCAGCGCGGCGTAATCGTGGAAAGCTGCGGGACGGTCTTGGTAGCGTTCGCTAGTTGGCGGGCGGCGTGATCGCTCAGCGCGGCCGTGCCGCTTGCAACGGTCGACATGTGTGGCTCCGGGTTCTTAAGATGAAAAACGGGATTGCTTATGACGCTGGGTGATTATCGGAAGCACGCACCTGCCGGCTCAACATGCTATAGCCGTCACGCGGCACCACCGAACGGGAAAGGAAGCGGAATGCGTCAGGCGACGGACACGCCGGGCAACAGCGTCGAGATCGACACGTCGAACGCGCGCGCGATCTTGTCGGCGGTGACGATCGAGGCAATCGCCTCGCCGCGCTCGATCTCGCCGACGTACGAACGGTTCAGCCCCGCGTGTTCGGCGAGCTGCTCCTGCGACCACGTGCGCGCCTCGCGCAGCCTGCGCACGTTGGCGCCGAAGTGCTGGATCAGGTCGCTCATGTCGTCACCTGTGCGTCGGGCACCGGCTCGGCCGGCTCGCTCCGCGCGCGCGGCGCGGCATTCGCCTCGCTGCGCAGCACGGCCTGCGTGATGTTCGCGCCCGCCGGCACGTCCTGCGTGAGCCACACGTTGCCGCCGATCACCGCGCCGCGGCCGATCGTCACGCGCCCGAGGATCGTTGCGCCCGCATAGATCACCACGTCGTCCTCGACGATCGGGTGGCGCGCGAGCCCCTTCTCCAGATGACCGGCCGCATCGCGCGGGAAGCGCTTCGCGCCGAGCGTGACGGCCTGGTACACGCGCACGCGCTCGCCGATGATCGCGGTCTCGCCGATCACGACACCCGTGCCGTGGTCGATGAAGAAGCCGCCGCCGATCCGCGCGCCCGGGTGAATGTCGATGCCGGTTTCCGCATGCGCCTGCTCGGCGATGATCCGCGCGAGCAGCGGCAGCCCGAGCCGGTACAGCTCGTGCGCGAGCCGGTGGTGGATCATCGCGAGAATGCCGGGATAGCACAGCAGCACTTCGTCGACGCTGCCCGCCGCCGGATCGCCGTGGAACGCGGCCAGCACGTCGCTGTCGAGCAGCCGGCGGATGTCGGGCAGGCGTGCCGCGAAGGCCTGCACGGCGGTGGCGGCCGCTTCGTCGATCTGCGCGTCGGCGTTGCGTTGCCGCGCCGCGTAGCGCAGCTCGAGCGTCACCTGCGCAAGCAGCGCGTTCAGCGCCGCGTCGAGCGCGTGGGCCACATAGAAGTTCTCGCTCTCCTGCCGCAGGTCGGGCGGCCCGAGCCGCATCGGGAACAGCACGCCCTTGAGCGCGCCGATGATCTGTGCGAGCGCCTCGCGCGCCGGCAGGTCGCGCCCGCCCGGTTCGAGCGAGCGCCGCTGCTTCTCGCGCCACGCGCGGCGCACGGTCTGGAGCGACTGAACGATGTCGTCGATATCGAATGCGGCCATGCTGACTTCTCCCCGTAACGGCCGTGACTCAGTCCTGCGCCCACGGCAGGCCGCGATGGCGCCAGCCGTTGCTGCCGCCGCGATGCTGCTGTTCATCGAGGTCGCCCTCGAACCCTTCGAGCACGTTGAATACCTGCGTGAAGCCGCCTTTGGCCGCGGCCTCGGCTGCCTGCGCGGAGCGGTTGCCGCTGCGGCAGAGCAACAGCACGACCGCGTCCTTGCCGGTCTTCGCTTCCAGTTCGCGCACGAAGCGCGGGTTGCGCGTCAGGCTCGTGCCGGTCGCCCACGGCACGTGCAGCGACTCCGGCACGTGGCCGACGAATTTCCGTTCTTCCGCGGTGCGCACGTCGACCAGCAACGCGTCGCCGGCGGAAAAGAGCGCCCACGCGGCTTCCGGCGCCACGCCGCCCGCGTACGGCGTGCCCGCCGCTGCGGCCGCCGCGCGGGCGTCTTCGAGCGCCTGCTGGGCGGCGGTTCGTTCTTCCAATGCAAACGTCATCACGCTTCCTTGTTCTCGCAGATTCGTATGATCAAACATGCCGGGAATGCGGCCGGTGCAGCTTGCGTGCTGTCTATAGCCGTCAGCCCCACTATGCGAGCGCGCTCGGGGAAGCAGAACCAATAAAAATTCATTTCCTAATCAGCAGCGCGTGAAATGCAATAGCAGACGCGCGCAATTGGGGCGGATTCGTGCGGAGGACGGGGAGCGATGGCCGTTCGATGTCGCGCATCGAAGGTTTTTTGAAAGGATCGGCGGCGGCGAAGCCGGGAACGATGCCGCATGCGACGCGCGCCGCACGTCGTGATGGAATCCGCAATGGAATCGTGCGCCGGGTCGAACGGCGCATGCTTCGATGAATCGGCGAACGGCAGGCGGCCGGCGCGGTGCATCGCCGACGCACCACGCCCGTCACCGCATCAGCGGCCCGGATCGTCGCCGCGGGCAATCGCGCGATCCACCTCGTCGGCCTGCCGGCGCACGTCGTCGGGGCGATGCTCGACCACCGCGTTGATCGCCGGGTTCACTCACTGCGCATCCTGCTTCGCACGTTCCGCGGCCGCGATGATCGCGGCGGCCACGGCTTTCGGCTGGCTCAGCATCGCGACGTGGCTGCCGTTCACACGCGTGACCGTCGCGCCGATCCGCTTCGCCATCGCCTCCTGCAGCTTCGGATCGATCATCCGGTCCTGCGTCGCGACGACGAACGACGACGGCTTCGCATGCCACGCGGCCTGCGCGACCTTCTCCGAAATGCAGCCACCGTACCACGGCCCCTGCGTCGCCGCGACGACGCGTTGCTGCGCGGGCGGCAGGTCCGGCGCGAAATCCTGTGCGATCGCCTTGTCCGACAGCGTCGCGAAACCGCCCGCATCGTTGCGCAACTCGCCGGCCCACGACGGTGCCGGCAGCCCCTGCGTGACGTCGGCGATCGACTGGCCGTTGTCCGGCGCGAACGCGGCGACGTAGACGAGCGACTTCACCTTGTCGTCGTTGCCCGCATCGCTGATCACGACACCGGCCCACGAATGGCCGACCAGCACGACGGGCCCCTTCTGCTCGTCGATCGCGCGCTTCGTCGCGGCGGCGTCGGCGGCGAGCGAGCTCAGCGGGTTCTGCACCGATACGACATGCAGGCCGCGCGCTTCGAGCAGCGGAATCACGCGGTTCCAGCTCGACCCGTCGGCGAACGCGCCGTGCACCAGCACGACGTTCGTGCCCTTCAGGTCTTCCTTGGGCGCTGCCTGCGCCGAGACCGCACCGAACAGCCCGCCGAGCACCGCCGCGGACACCAGAACCCGTTTCGTCAAACAGACCATCGTCATGCTCCTTTTCATCGTGTTGTGCATCTGAAGTGTTTCCGATGCGGCCGCGCCGCTCGTCTCCCGGGCGCGGCCGCGGATCACGAGTGCGCGTACAGATCGTCCGCGTCCGTGCGCGCGTTCCGTGCGGCGCGCTGGTCGGCCGCGGCGTAGCGGGAGGCCGGCGCCGACGCGGCAGCCACGTTGTCGTCCTGCGACTTCGATGGGCCGTTCTGATCGGAGCGCGCGACCTGCTGCGCTGCGATGACGTTCTGTGCGGCGGCGATATCGTCCGGGTAACGCGCGTCGCTGCCGGCCGGGTTGTAGCCGGCCTGCTCGAGCCGGACGAGGTCGGCGCGCACATCGGCGCGCGTGAGGCCGTGGCCGGCATCGGCGAACGACAAGACGGGGATCGAAGCGAGTACGGCAACTGCGAGGATTCGAGCGGCTTTCATGAGATTTCTCCTGGAAAGAAGGTGGGGTATCGATCACTCGGCATCCGGTGCGAACGCTTGGCACCGAACGTTTTCTGCATGTCGACAGTAGAACCCGCTCACGTATCCGGGATGTTTCCAAAACTCGCCTTCAGTGCAATCCGATGTTTCCGGAGCCTCGATAGATACAGTGCGATACAAATTCGCCAGCATCGCCACGTACATACGGACGATAGCGATTCGAGCGCTTCCAAGTACGGACACGATCTCGCGCGCAATTGCGTCATGAGGCCGATTCGCCGGATGGTCGCCTGTCGGACGACAGCGAATTGCAAGGCCACGCTCTACGTCAGCAGCGAAGCCATGCGACCGATTCGGGCCTGAAACACATTCTGACAATCCGTGTCCGTTATCACGGGCTCCGTGCGGAGTTTTCGGGCGGCCGCGTCTTTCATGCGCGCCGATTCAGTATGCTCGCCGCCTGATCACGTTTCCCTCTTGCTTCGGACACTTATCTTTTCATTCCGTGTCGGTCCGATGGCGGTGGAACGCATCACGCATGTTGAGGAGTCTGGATGACCGATTCAATTTTCGATCCTCGATCGAAAGCGAAGACGCGCAATGACGAACCCGTCTCGCACGCGGCTGCGCCGGACGCGCCCGCATCTCGGCCGGCACCGCCGCCGATCGTCGTCGGCCGCGTCGAAGGCGTGACGATGTTTGCGAAGAACACGCCGCTCATCTGTCTCAAGCAGATGCCCTTGCCCGGTATCGTGATCTTCGTTCATGGGGTGAACTCGGAGGGCGAATGGTTCGAGGCGTCGGAGGAAGGGCTGTGCAAAGGCCTGAATCGCAGGCTCGGACGTCTGGACGATCAGATGATGTATCACGGCATCGATGCCGGACAGTTGACGCCCGCGAAGTACACCGAGAGCGTGACGCCGGATGGGTTTCTGAACCCGAAGCTCTGGTCCGGCAACTACATCAAGCCCGATCCGTCGTTCTCACCCGTCATTCATTTCCGCTGGGGCTATCGCGCGACCGCAGCGGAATTGAAAGAGTACGGCGACAAGATCTTTTTGAACGAGAAGGACTATTGGGGCGGCGGCCCGTTCACGAACGGCTGTTCAAGTCTGCCCGATCTTTGGCACGGCGGTCTGGACGATCGAACGATGGGCTGGATGACCGTGCAAGGCATCAATCCGACCAACCGCCCGCTGTATCGCGCGCCGCCGCGTGCGTATGGCGTGCTCGCGGCGCTGCGACTGGCCAGACTGATCGAGTCGATCCGCCGCATGCAGGCCGACGTGCCGATTACCGTCGTGTGTCACAGCCAGGGCAACATCGTCGGTCTCACGGCAGCGTTCTTCGGCGACGCGTTTCCCGATGTCGAAGATCCGTGGGGGCGCACGGGCCACTGCGTGGCGGACGCCTACGTGCTGGCGAACGCGCCGTACAGTCTCGCCAATGCCGACGGTCCGAACAAGTCCGACACATTCATGGATACATGGTCGCAGCGCGCGACGAAAAACTCCAGCGGCCAGCGCGGACGACAGACCTATGCGGCACGCACGAAAACGTTCGGCAAGTTTCTATCGATCATCGGTGCTCGCAAAGCCTGTGAACAGCCCGCAGACAAGATCGATGAAGACATGGCGAACGAACGTGTATCGCCGACGAGTAATCGATCTTATGCGGCGCAACAGGACCGCGATCGGCATGGCCTGAATCAATCGACATACGGCCGCGTCACCGCGTATTGCTGTCCGCACGATCAGGTGATTTCGGCGGTGACGGTTCAAGGCATCGGCTGGCGCGGCATGAGCAAGCACGAACTCGACGATATCGGTGCCGCTGGCATCCTGACTCAGCGTGTATTCGCATCCGGCTTTCCGGTCGGCGTTCAAACCCTACCGGTACTGGGAAGACGATTGGCGATATGACAAGAAGGGAACGAAGCCGGGATTCTGGTATCCGCCGTCACCGCCGGCCAAATTCAATCTGATCGGTGCGCTCAAAGGAAACGAAAGCGTTCTGGGGATAGCCGCGACGCTGGCGACCGCGCCGCTCATGTTCGTCGTGACTGGCATCAGTTCGGCGTTGAACATGCTCCGCGTGAACGCTGACCCGCCGAAGGGTTGGACGGTGGTGGCGGATGCGCCGGAACTCGACGAGCCGTTCCCGCCGAAGGCGATGCGATTCGGTAAACCCGTCGAGACGAAGGACGGCGATGCGACAAGCGACTTCAACGAAGGCAACGATCCGCCGGCTGCTTGGCGCGACGCGAACAAGAGCGACGCAGACAAGCGGGCCGATGATCCGTACGACCAGTACCAGCCGAAGAACACGGATAACGTCGCGCAGGGTACGGCAGGCACGGAGGCCGGGCAGCGTTATGAGGACCGCGCGTTGATGCGGATGGAAGCGCGACGAACGCTGAACAGGGAATGGCTCGATGGCGACGGCCACGTGATCGGCGAGGACGGCAAAAGCGCGATGCCCGAAGGCTACAAGGAATGGCGCGACAAACAGATTGTCGATTGGCTCGATCGCGGCGCGACCAACAGCCCGACGAATCACTCAACGACGATGACCAACCCCGAGCATGCCGAAAAGGCGCTTGCGTATGACGTGGCCGTGGGCCTGTGCTACTTGACGGAAAAACAACTCAAATCGCTGCGCATTGAGGCTGATTGGCGGATGGGCGATGGGATACCCAAAGACACCCCGAACAAGAAGTATGCCGACTATTTTGCGTCTGGCTCTTTCGCTAGAACGCCTCTCCAGGAATGGGTACACGCAGAGAAAAGCGAAGGCGAGATGCCGGCCGCAATCTCGAATGAGCGTGAAGGTCAGTTTTACTTAAAGGTTGGGGGGGCCGTATGAAGATGCTGATCGCTACATGGCCGCGACGTATCGCTGTCGCTATTTGTGTCTGGCTGATCACCACTGCTCTCATGGCCTGGCTGATGGCGCACGTAGAACAACCTGACCCTGCGCATTTGGAAATCGGAGATTGGATGAAACGCTTTTTTGTCGTGCCCGCACTGACTGCGGCTATGGTTTTTGCGTTCACTACGGCCATGCTGCGTCCAGCACAAGGCGCACCTATCGGGGATCCGAAGGAAGGTACAGCAGTCGGATCCGCAGAATCGGCGAAGCCATTCGTCGCTCAGGTTGTCGGCCTGGTCTGGTTGAATCCATTGCAACGTATGGATTACCCGACCGAATGGCAATCGTTGTGGACGCAAGGGCTTGCGACACCGAACAAAAACGATGACATGGTCCGCACCGATCCGAAGTCCTTTACCACCCTGCAATCGGTAGCGGGGATCGCATATGGCAACGAAGGCGAGGAAACGTTCGACGGCTTCTATGCCAAGTACATCGACAAATTCATCCTGCTTCTACGCGCTCGTTACTTCAGCAACGTGAAATACTTCTACACCGTGAAATCCGATAGCCAGAAAGATTGGCGCGAACTCGCCGGCATACGCGTCGAAGCTGCCGTTCCACCCCGACTCGATCCGGCCTTTGCCAAGTCGCGCATGGTCGATCGGATGATGAACTTCTTCGAGATTG